>JBBSMC010000141.1:0-3987 GCA_038233375.1 Solirubrobacterales bacterium | reverse complement strand
TGAAGGAGAGGTACGCGCCGTTGACCGGGCTGCCCAGCCGCGGCAGCAGCAGCAGCGAGATGCCGCCCAGCGCGATCACGTAGCGGTAGCGCTCGAGCACGCGATGGTCGTGGCGCAGCGCGACGATCGTCGCGGTGAAGACGACCAGGCCGACGACGAACCACTGCGCCTGCTCGCGCGCGAACTCCTCGTCGAGGCGATAGAGCACGACCAGGCCGAAGCAGGCGAGCACCGCGACGAGCGGGAAGAGGTACGGATCGGCGTCGGGCAGCGTCATGCGCAGGACGAGGTGCGCGGCGAGGCACAGCGCCATGAAGATCAGGCCGTACGTCAGCGACAGGTCCGACAGCAGCTCGTCGCGCTGGATGAAGACGGCGGCGAAACCGGCCGTCACGAGCAGCGACGCCGGGATCAGCGCGAAGAGCTCTCGGTTGCGGGCGCTCACGAGGCGATGCGGCCGCGCTCGAGCTCGCGGACGAGGTCGGACGCGTCGTCGTGTGAGCGCAGCGTGTGGTCGACGAGCTGCTTGCGGCGGCCGGCGGGAAGCGTTCTGATCGGGACCCCCGAGACGTAGTTGACCTTGAAGAGGTCGACGCCCGCCGGCAGCGAGTACGGCAGCCCGCGGTAGAGGGTCACGAAGCCCTGGTCGTTCGTGCCGACGAAGTAGACGGCGGCATTGGCGCTGTAGGCGCCGAAGGCCAGCGGGATGAAGATCAGGGCGACGATCGCGAAGACCTTCAGGAGACGGCCGCCGCGACGCTTGCGCTTGGGGCCCGGCTTGGGCGCGGCGGGGGCGTTGGGTTGCAGGCGCCGCGACTGCGTACCGGTCGCGGGCGGCGCGGGCGCGGCCGGGGAGGCCGTTGCGGAGACGGCCACGGTGGGATCGGCGGCCGCAGGTGCGACGGCCGGGAGATCGGCGGCTGCCGCCCGCAGCTCGGCCGTGCTCACGCGCTGCGTGACGCCGCCGGAGGTCGGGTGCTCGTCGGCATGGGCCTCGTCGCCGCCGAGCTCCTCGAGCCGGAAGAGCACGACCGTGATGTTGTCGCGCCCACCGGCCTCGTTGGCGGCGTCGATCAGGGCGTGGCCCGCGTCCGGCAGCGCCTCCGCCGCGCGCACGATGTCGGCCACCCGCGACTCGGCCACCATCGAGGTCAGGCCGTCGCTGCACAGCAGGAAGACGTCGCCCGCCTGTCCTCGCCACGAGCGTGTGTCGACGAGCACGTCGGGCTCGGGCCCGAGCGCGCGGGTGATGATCGAGCGCTGCGGGTGCTCGTCGGCCTCCTGCGCCGTGAGCTGGCCGCGGCGGCGCATCTCCTCGACGAGCGAGTGGTCCTCGGTCAGGCGCGTGAACTCGCCCGCCCTCAGGCGATACGCGCGCGAGTCGCCGACGTGCGCGATCGCGACATCGTGCTCGCCGACATGGGCGGCGGTGATCGTCGTGCCCATGCCGGCCTTGTCCATCGTGGCCTGCGACATCTCGTGGATGCGGCCGTTGGCCTCCTGCACGCGCGCGGCGAGCAGCTCCTCGCCGCTGGCGCCGTCCTCCAGGCCGCGCTCGAACGCCTCGATCGCCAGGCGCGACGCGACCTCGCCGGCCTGCGCTCCGCCCATCCCGTCGGCCACGACGAAGACCGGCGAGCGCGCGAAGTATGCGTCCTCGTTGGCGCGCCGGGCGCGGCCGGTGTCGGAGTGCGAGAAGTGGTCGGTGGCGACGCGGAGCATCGAGTCAGCTCTCGTACGTGAACGTGGAATCGCCGATCCGGACGCGGTCGCCGGCGTGCAGCGGCTGCGGCCCGCGCAGCAGCTCGTCGTTGAGGTAGGTGCCGTTCGTGGAGCCGAGGTCTTCGATGACGAGGATCGTCCCCTGCCGCGTCAGGCGCGCGTGCTGGGAGGAGGCGAACGGATCCTCGAGCTGGATCTCGACGTCGCCGCGGCCGAGCACGGCGCCCTCGGCGACGTCGTAGGACATCCCCCGCGCCAGACCGGGAACGGACGCCACGACGAGGCGCGGCGCGACGTCGGCGTCGCCGTCCAGCGCGCCGAGGCTGGCCGCGGAGTGCATCCCGGTCTCGTCCTGCGGCTCAACCGGAGCGCGCGCGCCGCCCGTGCCGCCGAAGGCGCCACGGCGCAGGTCCTTCAGCGCGCTGCGTGACACCCACAGCAAGAAGAGGTAGAGCACCGCGAGGAACGCGAACTTCAGGCCGACGGAGACCGGTTCGAGCATGTGAGCGTTGAGCCTAGTGGTCAGCGCGCCCAACGGCGCGCCGTGACCGGTCCGGAGCAAGCGGACGGTTTCGAGCAGCTACTCGACCTCGAACCCGATGTCGGCCGTGCCCAGCGCGATCCGGTCGCCGGGGCGCAGCGGCTCGGCGCCGCTGATCCGGTGTCCGTTGACGAGCACCCCGTTCGTCGAGCCCAGGTCGGCGATCGTCCATGTGCCCCCGGCGGCGGGTCGCATCTCCGCGTGGCGACGCGAGACGTTCGCGTCGGCGAGCACGACGTCGCACTCGCGGCTGCGCCCGATCAGCGCTCCACCTGGCGGCACGACATGACGCCGTCCCTCGGCGAGCAGCAGCGCCCGTGGCGGCGCGCGTGTGCCCTGCACCTGCTCGACCTCCTCGCGGATCCGGCCGGCGGTCGAGTAGATCATCGTGTTGCCGTGCGAGGCATGCTCCGCCTCCTGGGCCGGCGCGGACTCCTCGGGCGGGCGCACGAGCCGCGTCTGGATCCCGAACTCGCCCAGCGACAGCCGCTCGTCGGTGTGAAACGCGATCTGCGGCCGCGACAGCAGCGCAAGGCGCTCGCGCCGCGCGTGCTCGAGCAGATAGGCGCTGAGCTCGTCGATCAGCGAGTCCTCCACCCCTTCCAGCCGGGAGCGGTCCTCGGTCGACAGGTAGACGATGTACTCGTTGGGGACGTAGGTCCGCGAGAGCGACTGCGTCTTGTGCTCGTCCATCTCGCGCGCGAGCTTGCGCGCGACCTCCACCGGCCGAACCTCGGACTTGAAGACGCGCCCGAACGTCCCCTCGACGATGTCGGTGAGCTTTGCTTCGAGGTTGCGGAGGACGCTCATGCGATGCGCTCATGCTAAGTGCTGCCCGCCCCAAGGCCAGGGCCCTACCCGCAACGCGCGTATCCGCTCACGTACGGACCCACACGGCCCGCGCGGCGACCGCGATCACGGCGCCGACGAGCGCGCCGGCGACCAGGCCGAGCGGAGGGTCCAGCACCAGCGCTTCCGACAACGCCCCGGTCGCGACCGCCAGCGCGCTCGCCCAGGCCGCGACGCCGACGAGGTCGAGCGCCGCCGAGCGACCGCGCACGAGCACCGGCAGCAGGACGGCGGCGAGCGCCCACAGCGCCGCCAGGCCAAGGCCACCACCGGCCACGAGCGGCCACAGCGCGTGCTGCGAGGCCTCGAAGGCCGACCCCTCCCACGCCGCGCGCCCGAGCACCTCGCGCGGCGCCCCGAGCAGGAGTTGGTCGCCCGTCAGCGTCTCGGCGAGGCCGACCCACCAGCCGCCGAGCGCACCGAGCGCAGCGCGGGCCTGCCAGCGGGCGGCCTGCCCGGCCAGCGCCGGCCACGCGCCCGCCAGCCCGAGCGCGCCGAGCAGCGGCGCCGCCGCCGGCAGCGACCACGTCGGCGCGCGGCGGGCGAGCAGGAGCGGAACCGGGGCGATGGCGCAGGCGACGAGGAGGGCCATCCCGGGTGCGGGCACGGCGAGCCAGGCCACCAAGGCGGCGGCGCCGAGCAGCCAGCCGATGCGCGGCAGCAGCAGGACCGCGCCGAAGGCGAGCGCGGCGGCGGCGGCGGGATCGAAAGGGGGCGTCGGGCCGAGGCCGGCGAGCGCGGCCCCGGCCAGCGCGGCGGCCGCCCCGGCGGCGATCACGCGCGGCCCCCGGCCCCGGTTCGTCCGGCCGAGCGGCCGCTCCGCCGCGGCCCCCCGGGGCGGCGGGGCGGGCGCGGGGCGCGCGGGCGGGGGGGGC
>JBBSMC010000140.1:0-4272 GCA_038233375.1 Solirubrobacterales bacterium | reverse complement strand
GGCGCTCGACGCCTATGCGCAGGAGATGGCGTCCCTCGGAGAAGTGCTGCCCAAGCCGGTCGCGACTAGCGAGACGATCCAAGCCGCCTGACCGCGTGCCTTCGGCGGGTCTTGGCGGGTGGGCTGGACGCGAACGTGCTACGTGCGATCCATAGCCGAAGAAACGACGGCGCCGAACCCAATCTTCGTCCCCGCCGCCGCGCCCAAGCGCGTACCCGACGAGTGCTGCTTCGGACGAGTAGGAGCAGCCCTCATCGCCGCTGGACGGGTGTAAGGACGGCGCGCAACGACCGCCCGTGGCAGTCGAAGTTGCGGGGTCGCTCGCGCGTCGACATGGTTGGGTGGTGCGATCGGGTGGGCGGCGTTGCCATACGATCTGGCGTGTGTTCAGCCAGCGGGAGCGGCGCGATCTCCGCGAATGTCTCGTAGCGGCTGCGCAGGTCGACGAGTGCATCGGGGCTGCCGCGGTCGTCGGGTCTGGGGCCACCGACCGCGAGGACGAGTGGTCTGACATCGACCTGGCATTCCGTCTTGCCAGGGGTTTGCAGCCCGCCGCTGTCATCGACGCCTGGACTGGGCGGATGTATGAGGACCACGGCGCTGTTGATCATCTCGATGTGTGGTCGGGGAGCACGCTCTTTCGCGTGTTCTTGCTGTCGAGCTCGATGCAGGTTGATCTGTCGTTCTGGCCGTGGGAGACGTTCGGGGCGTCGGGCACATCATTTCGCCTGCTGTTCGGTGAAGCGAACGAGCCGACGTCTTCGTCGTCGCCGGCGCCTGCGACCCTGATCGGTTGGGGTTGGCTGTACGCGTTGCATGCCCGATCGAGCATCGCCCGGGGCCGCCATCTGCAGGCCCTCTACATGGTCAATGGCGTGCGTGATCACGTCGTCTCGCTGGCGTGTCTGCGTCACGGCTTGCCAGCCGATCAGGGTCGTGGCGTCGACGACCTGCCTGCCGACGTGATGGTGACGATCGCCGACACGCTCGTGCGCGACCTTCGGCGACGCGATCTGAGCACGGCATTCGCCAACGCGATCACAGCGTTGATCGCCGAAGCCGAGCAGATCGACCCGGGTCTGGCGTCGAGGCTTCGCGAACCCGCCCGCGAGCTCGTGCGCACGGCGTGCGGCCCACACGCCGAACCGACCGAGGATGCCCTGCGGTAGGCCAACCGCCGATCGACATGCCCAGGCCGCTACAAGCCCGCCGATGACATCCTCGCCTAGCTCGACAGCTACAGGCGTCGCGCAGCTTTTGAGGTGGTGTGAGAGCGTCGGATCCGTCGGTCAGGATGTGGCTGATGGGAGACCGTCGCGATCGGGCCGCCGCCGGGCTCAGCGAGCGCCTGCGCCTGAAGGCGGCGGACATGCGCGGCCCGACCTCGTCGCCGCTGTACGCGCTGCTGCTCGACGCCGCGGCCGCGGACGTCGATGCCGGCGGCGTCGCGCTGGAGATCTTGCGCCCGCATGCCGGCGAGCCGCGCGGCTCGGCGCTGGCGCTGCGCTTCCTGTCCGCCGTGCACCGGCTTGTGCTCGCCGGGCGCGCGCCGCAGCTCGCCCGCCACTACCCGTCGGCGGGTGGCCGCGAGCCGCCGGAGAGCGCGTGGCAGGCCTTCCGCGACGTGCTCGAGGCCCATCCCGAGGAGGTCGGCGCCGCGCTCGCGCGGCCGTGCCAGACCAACGAGGCCGGCCGCTGCGCGGCGCTGCTGCCGGGCTTCCTGGCGATCGCCCGCGAGCACGGGCCCGCGCTGCGGATCCTCGAGCTCGGCGCCAGCGCGGGCCTGAACCTCAACTGGGACCGCTACCGCTATGAGGGCGACGGTGGGCGTGGGGCCCGCCGCGCGCGCGCCTGCGGATCGCGGGCGTCTCAGACCGGATGCCGGGACATGACGCCGACGTGCGTGTCGTCGAGCGCGCAGGCTGCGACACGGCCCCGCTGGATCCCGCCGACGAGGACACGCGGCTGACGCTGCGCGCCGCAATCTGGCCGGAGCGCGTCGACCGCCTCAAGCGCCTGGACGCCGCGCTGGCCGTCGCCCGCGAGCATCCCCCGCCGGTCGAGCGCGCCGACGCCGTGCACTGGATCGAGCGCCGCCTCACGCGACCCGCCGACGGCTGCACGACGGTCGTCTTGCACTCCATCGTGTGGCAGTACCTCACGCCCGCTGACCGCGAGCGGCTGCGCGCGCTGCTCGCGGCCGCCGGCGCGCGCGCGACGGCGGCGGCGCCGCTGGCGTGGCTGCAGCTGGAGCCTGCGGGAGACGGGAGGAGCGCGGTGACGCTGACGACGTGGCCCGGCCGCGAGCGGGTCGTCGCGCGGTCCGGCTTCCACGGTCCGCCCGTCGTCATCGCGGGCCCGGACTAGGACACGCCGCCGCCGGCGCGCAGGCACGCCCGCACGCGCCGGCCGCGGCTGCGGTGCCGAAAGGATGAGCCGTCGCGCAGGGGCGCGCTGTCTAGCGGCGCGGGATGTCGGACGACATGCGGCGGCGGCGCATGGCGACCATGATGGCGGGCGTGAGAACGCAGAGAGCGAGCGCAGCGAAGGCGCCGCCGGCTCCGAGCAGCACACCGACGCCGAGGCCACCGAGTGTGCCTATGAGGGCGGGGCCGGCGAGGCATGCGAGCGCCATCACGACGCCGACACCGAGGATCGAACGCGACCCGGATGCGGCGGACGATGGCGGCTGATCGGTTTTCGACGGCAGGCACATGGCGCGAATGGTTCTCCCCGATGTGGAACGCGGTGTCACCATGCACGTTGAAGTCGTGTTGAAGTCAAGCAGCGCCCGCCGGCGACGGTGCGCGCGCTTTGACGTAGCGGATGTCGAGGTTGATGGCGTCGGCGGGCGGGATCAGCGCCGGGTCGATGAACAGGCCGCACATGTCGACGCTCGCGCACTCGCAGGACTGCGCGATCAGTAGCCAGCGCTCGACGGCTTGGGCGCGCGCGATGAGCGCGTTGATGTGCGGCAGCTTCTCGTCGGCGAGCGCGCGGATCTGGTCGCCGGCGCGAGCGCCTCGGCTGTCGGGGCCGGTGAGCGTGCGGATCTCCTGCAGCGTGAGGCCGGCGCGTTGGGCGACGCCGATGATCGACAGGCGATGCAGGACATCGTCGTGATAGCGGCGCTGGCCTGCGACGCGCTCGGGTTCGGGCAGCACGCCGGCGCGCTCGTAGTAGCGGATGTGCGACGTGCGCAATCCCGCACGCGCAGCGACCTGGCCGATCGTCAGCTGCGGCTCGCTCTTGGTGGCCATAACGGTGCGTTTCCTTGACTTGAAGTCGTGTTGAAGGTGCACGGTAGAGCGTCTTGTGTTCTGCGCGCAAAGGACGACCGATGCCCGATCTGCCGATTGTCTGCACCCTGACGCCTAACGGCCTGACCGACCGTCTGGCGCTGATCGACGCGCTCGCCGCTGACGGCGTGCTCGCACGCACGCCGACCGCGTCAGGGATCCGCGTGCGGCTGCGCGACACGCCCGACATCGAGCGGCGCACACGGGAGCTCGTCGCCGCCGAGTCGCAATGCTGCGCGTTCCTGAGCTTCGAGCTTGGCCGCGACGATGGTGACCTCGTGCTTGACGTCAGCGGCCCCGAGGAAGCACGCCCGATGATCGACATGATCCTCGCCCCCGCGGTGTCATGAACGCGATCCCGCTGCGGTCGACGCCCGTTGTGCTGCTGACAGCTGCGACGGTCCTGTTCGCGGTTGGTGTGCTCGTTGAGCGCTCCGCGACCGAGACCCTTTCGCGGGGCGGCTCTGCCCTGCTTTGGCGGCGCCGCGCGCATGTCGGCGCTTCCGTTCGCGCTTCGAGCAGCACTAGAGGCGCCGAGGGCTGGGTCGAGAAGGGTGTGCTCTTCGTCCGAGCGGCGCTGATGGGCCCGACGCGGCGTTGCCGGGCGACCAG
The DNA here is from genome assembly GCA_038233375.1 of Solirubrobacterales bacterium. Taxonomy (GTDB): domain Bacteria; phylum Actinomycetota; class Thermoleophilia; order Solirubrobacterales; family Solirubrobacteraceae; genus CADCVQ01. The sequence continues at coordinate 361 of JBBSMC010000140.1, read as the reverse complement.
AAGTGGCGGGTGGAGGGACGACAGCGTCGCTAGATGCGATGATTCGTATGGTGAAGGCGCGCGTCGTTCGAACCGATCTTGGCGACGGGCTCCGCTCCTCGGTGCGCGTGATTCGCGCCGCGGATCCGCGGCTGCGGCCGTTGCTGTTTCGGCCGCTGTACGGGTTTGAGCAGCGCGAGGCGGGGTTCACGAGCTGGCTTGAGCCGCCCCGGCCAGCGGTTTGGAATGACCCCGGGACGGTGGACACCTGAGGGCTTGGGTCTGTCCGACCCGGCCGGAAGGATGTGGTGTCCGTGCCAAAGACGCGTCCCCCGTACCCGCAGGAGTTCCGTCGTGAGACGGTCGAACTGGTCCGTCAGGG
>JBBSMC010000139.1:0-4835 GCA_038233375.1 Solirubrobacterales bacterium | reverse complement strand
GGCGGGGCGACGCGGGGCGTGTTGCGTCGGGGCCCCCCTCCGCGTTGGGCCCCTGTGGGCCCCCGCCCCCCGCCCCCCCCGCCACTCGAGGCGGACACCCGCTCCTCGTCCTTCAAACCGACGCTCGTGACGGCCGTGGCTGGTAACGGTCTCGTTCCCACGGACAGAACAGCACGTGGGCACTCGTCCGAGGGCGGGATCCGCTCTCGCTTCCACGCGAAAGCGCAAGCCGTCGGCCCGCGGTGTCCGGTCGCCCCGGCGCGCCGGTTATGGCGTCTATGCAGCGCCCTGGCATCAGATTCGACACGACCGCGTCTGGGTGGGCAACGATCGCACCGCTCTCGCATCGCGCGAGAAACAGCATCCTCGCTGAGACCGCAGCGGACTGCTCTGTTCATCCCAAGCAGAATCCCCAATGCGGCGCGCGGATCCAGGCACCGTGGCGCCGACTAGGGACGCCAGTAGCTGCGACGCTGCATCTCGATGACGCCGAGTAGGTCGTCTGCTTCAGCACCGTTCCGATCTGGCTGGTCGTCGGGCCCAAGATGGTGGAGGAGCTCAGCGAGAACCACGCGTGAGAGGTCTTCGCATTCCTCCTCGGAGAGCCAGCGCTTGTTGACGGCGTCCGTGGCCACCGGCAGGAGCTAAGGCGCGCGACGCTCGACGATGCTCACAAGGCGCCTGTGCTGCACCGGCGTCAATGGGTCCGGCGGGCGATCCACGCCAGCAGCGTAATGACGCGGGCGCCCCTCGCTCGCCACATCTCAACCGCCGAACGGCTCGCCGCCCCCCGATCTCGCCGCCTCAGCCGTTTGCCGCAGCGACCCCGTTGCGCTCTGCGACCAGCGCGACGATGTCGCGCATGATGCCCGTCAGGTCGAAGTCCTTCGGCGTGTAGACCGCGGCGACGCCCGCCTCCTTCAAGGCCGGCACGTCGGCCTCGGGGATGATCCCGCCGACCACGACCGGGGCGTCGACGCCCGCCTCGGCCAGGGCCTCGACGATCCCCGGGATCAGCTCGCGGTGCGAGCCCGAGAGGATCGACAGGCCGATGACGTGGACGCCCTCCTGCAGCGCCGAGGTCACGATCTGCACCGGGGTCAGCCGGATGCCCTCGTAGACGACCTCCATGCCGACGTCGCGGGCGCGTACGGCGATCTGCTCGGCGCCGTTGGAATGCCCGTCGAGGCCCGGCTTGCCGACGAGGATCTTGATCCGCCTGCCCAGTGCCTCGCCGACGCGGGCGACCTCGTCGCGCAGCTCCTCGAGCTCGGGGTGGGCGGGGTCGGAGTCTGCCGGTCCGGCCGACGCCTCGCCGACGCCGGTCGGCGCGCGGTAGTCGCCGAAGCAGTCGCGCAGCGCCTGCGCCCACTCGCCGGTCGTCGCGCCGGCGCGGGCGGCGGCGATCGTCGCGGGCATGATGTTCACGCTGTCGTCCGCGGCGGCGGCGCGCAGCGCGTCCAGGGCGGCCTCGACGGGGGCCGCGTCGCGCGCGTCGCGCCACTGCTCCAGGGAGGCGACGGCCTGCGCCTCGACGCCCGGGTCGACCGTCATGATCCCGCCGTCCTCGCCCTCGGCCAGCGGCGAGGGCGCGGTCTCGCGGTACCTGTTGTGGCCCACCACGATCAGCTCGCCCGCCTCGATGCGGCGGATCCGCTCGCGGTGGGAGTCCACCAGCGAGGACTTCATGTAGGCAACGGCCTCGACGGCGCCGCCGTGCTCCTCGACGATCGCCATCTCGGCCCGCGCGCCCTCGACGAGCTCGGCCACGAGCCCCTCCATCACCACCGAGCCCTCGAAGATGTCGGGGTACTCGAGCAGGTCGGTCTCGAAGGCGAGGATCTGCTGGATGCGCAGCGACCACTGCTGATCCCACGGCCGCGGCAGGCCGAGCGCCTCGTTCCAGGCCGGCAGCTGGATCGCCCGCGCCCGCGCGTCGCGACCGAGCGTGACGCCCAGCGCCTCGAGCACGATCCGCTGGATGTTGTTCTCCGGCTGGGACTCGGTCAGCCCGAGCGAGTTGACCTGCACGCCGTAGCGGAAGCGCAGCTGCTTGGGGTCCTGCACGCCGTAGCGCTCACGGCCGATCTGCTCCCACAGCCGGCTCATCGCACGCAGCTTGGCGTGCTCCTCGACGAAGCGCACGCCGGCGTTGACGAAGAACGAGATCCGCGAGAAGACCTTGCCCATGAGCTCGGGGTCGACGCGCTCGCGCACCGCGTCGAGCACGGCGATCGCGTTGGACATCGCGTAGGCGATCTCCTGCACCGGCGTGGCGCCGGCCTCCTGCAGGTGGTAGGAGCAGATGTTGATCGGGTTCCAGCGCGGAACCTCGGTGACCGTGTAGGCGACGAGGTCGGCGATCAGCCGCATCGACGGCCCCGGCGGAAACGCGTACGTCCCGCGCGCGAGGAACTCCTTGATGATGTCGTTCTGCGTGGTGCCCTGGAGGGCGGCCGGGTCGAGGTCGTGCTCCTCGGCGGTGACGATGTAGAGCGCCAGCAGCCAGGCCGCCGTCGCGTTGATCGTCATCGACGTGTTCATCGTCTCCAGGGGGATGCCGTTCATCAGCTCGCCCATCGCCCCGCGGTGGGCGATCGGGACCCCGACCTTGCCCACCTCGCCGCGCGCGAGCTCGTGGTCTGCGTCGTAGCCCGTCTGGGTCGGCAGATCGAACGCGATCGACAGCCCCGTCTGGCCCCTGGCGAGGTTCGCGCGGTACAGCTCGTTGGACTTGCGCGCGGTCGAATGCCCTGCGTATGTGCGCATCATCCAGGGCCGGTCGGGCTCGGGCAGCCGGTGAGCGGGCGTCTGGCTCATCGCAGCGGATCGTACTGGCGCACCGCCGGTACGCAGGCGGCTTGATCGGGTACGAGCCCAGAACATCAACCCATTGGAGGAGGACCCATGGCAGACGAATCCCAGGACGTGCCCGGCCACGTCCCGCCGGAGCCCGGCACGGAGAGCCCGCCCGAGAGCGACATCCCCGTCGGTGTCGATTCCCTGACGAGCGATCAGATCGCCCAGGCCGAGGAGGCCGGACCGGTCGGCGGCGGCGAAGACGACGACGGTGCCCTCGACGTCTCCGCGCTGATGGACGACTCCGGTGACGCGGGCGACGACGCCGGCGACGCAGGGGACGCGGGCGACGACGCCGACGCGGGCGACGACCCCACCCCCGACGACGACACGGCCGGGGCGGACGCCGCCACCGAAGAGGCCTGAGGGCCAACCGCAACCTCGCACGCTCCCCGCCCTTGCCCGTCATCGGGCGAACGGCACACGCGGCGCCAGTGCGTGCGCCGCGGGAGCGCCGCGGCGCCCGGCCGTCAGGCGCGGATCGGGCGCCGGGAGAGCCCGCAGAACTTGCGGGTGGGTGTACTAACGTCATCTGTCGATGCGAGCGATCGACGTCTTCCACGAGGGCCTCGAGCACGTGATCTGCGCCTGGCAGGTCGACGACGTCATCGTCGACCCCGGTCCCGAGTCGACCTCGGACACGCTGCTCGACGCGGTCGGCGACGAGGAGCCGCGCGCGCTGCTGCTGACGCACATCCACTTCGACCACGCCGGCGCGGCCGGCGCGCTCGTGCGCCGCTGGCCGGACCTCGAGGTCTGGGTCCACGAGCGCGGCGCGCGGCATCTCGCGGATCCGACGCGGCTCGTCGCCTCGGCGAAGCGGCTGTACGGCGAGCAGTTCGACCGCCTCTGGGGCGAGGTCGTCCCGATCCCTGTCAAGAACCTGCACGTGCTGCGCGGCGGCGAGAGCCGCGACGGCTGGGACGTCGCCTATACGCCCGGGCACGCGTCGCACCACGTCTCCTACCGGCATGCCGACTCCGGATGGGTGTTCCCCGGCGACACCGCGGGTGTGCGCCTACCGCCCGGCGACCTGCTGCTTGCGCCCACGCCGCCGCCGGACTTCGACCTCGCCGCGTGGCGCGCGTCGATCGACACGATCGAGGCGTGGGAGCCGCAGATGCTCGCCATCACGCACTTCGGCGACTACCGCGACGTCGCCGAGCATCTCGACCGCCTGCGCGAGGCGCTCGCCCGCTGGAGCGAGCTGGCCGCCGGCAGCGATCGTGCCGGCTATGCCGCCGCGCTGCGCGCCGAGCTCGCCGCCACGCTCGACGAGCAGGATGCGGCCTCCTTCGCGCAGGCGATGCCGCCCGAGGACCAGTGGCTCGGGATCGACCGCTACCTCGAGGGCCTGCGCGGGGCTGGCGCAAGCGGCTGAGCCTTCGTATCCTGCGATGCGCATGAGCCAGACGATCGAGAAGCCGCGCACCGGGCTGCCGGGCAGCGGGCTGGGCGGGCACTGGCGCGTCATCGTCCGCAACGACGACCACAACACGTTCGACCACGTCGCCCACACGCTGGCACGCTACATCCCCGGCGTCAGCGTCGACCAGGGCTTTCGGATCGCCGACACGATCCACCGCAGCGGCCTGGCGATCGTGTGGACCGGGCATCGCGAGGCCGCCGAGCTGTACTGGGATCAGCTCCAGGGCGCCGGCCTCACGATGGCCCCGCTCGAGCAGGGTTGACGCGCCGCCGCCGCGCCGCCGGCCGACCGCAGGTGCCGGCGCGCGTGGTATGGGAGGCTGTAGGCAGGTGAGCGAGGGGGCAGCCACTAACGCCAGCCGGGCCGAGCGCGAACGCACGCTGCTGCGGGCCTATCACGTGCACGGGGACACCCGCGCTCGCGATGCGCTGGCCGAGGAGATGGTGCCGCTGGCGCGCGCGCTGGCGGGTCGCTACAGCGGCCGCGGCGAGCCGATCGACGACCTCGTGCAGGTCGCGTGCGTCGGGATCATGAAGGCGATCGAGGG
>JBBSMC010000138.1:0-5021 GCA_038233375.1 Solirubrobacterales bacterium | reverse complement strand
CGACGAATCGCGAGATCGCGGTGGCGCTGCACCTGTCGCCGCACACGGTCAAGGAGCACACCAGCGCGCTCTATCGCAAGCTCGACGTGCGCAACCGCGCGGAGGCCGTGCAGAAGGCACAGCGGACGGGCCTGCTGAACTGACCTGGCTCGAGACCCGCCGACGGGGCCGGGCTCGGGCTGAGATGTTCGCCACTGGGTCCAGCCGAACCCACTGACATTTGGCTAATCACCCCCCACCCGGGGGGTGCGCCTTCCCACCGGTGGGGGGAAGGCGTTGAGAAGACGGCGCGCGCGGGCCACGCTGCAAGCGTGCTCGACATGACGCCCACCGCCGTACTCCTCCCCGGCCAAGGCAGCCAGGTTCCCGGGATGCGTGACGCTATGGCCAGCGCGCGTCCGGACCTGCTCGAAGCGGTCCTCGCGCCGCGCTGCGTCCCCGGCGTCCAGCCGATCGAGCTGCACGGCGTCGCGCTGCAGCACGCGGCCTGACTTCCTCTTTCCCCATCCCGATTTCGATCAAGGAGAAACGCCACATGGCTACCACCGAAACACAGCCGCAGCCCCAGGACATCGAGACCATGGTCATCGAGTCGCTCGCCAGCTTCGGCGCCGACCCCGAGGTGCTGTCGCGTGACGCGACCCTCGAGTCCGTCGATGTCGACTCGCTGGATCTCGTCGAGCTCACGCAGGTCGTCGAGGAGCGCTACGACATCGACCTCGAGAGCGCCGACTTCAAGAAGATCAAGACCGTCGGCGACGTCGTCGACCTCGTCGTCGCTCGCGTCCAGGGGTGACCTTGCGCGACGTCGTCATCACCGGAGTAGGAGCCGTCACGCCGCTCGGCGTGGGGGCAAGGACACTGCACGAGCGCTGGACGGGCGGCGCGTGCGGGATCCGCGACGGTGAGGCGCCGTGCGCGGACTTCGAGCCGACGAACCACATGTCGGCCAAGCAGGCCCGCCGTGCCGACCGCTCGACCCAGCTGGCGATCTCCGCCGGCGACGAGGCGCTCGCGGAGGCGGGCTGGACCGACGAGCTGCCCTACGACCCGGAGCTGATCGGCTGCGTGCTGGGTACCGGGATCGGTGGCATCGGCACGCTCGAGGACAACCACGACATGCTGCGCGACACGGGCGCCGGCTCGGTCTCGCCGCTGGCGATCCCGCTCATGATGAGCAACGCCGGATCGGCCGCGCTGTCGCTGCGCCACGGGCTGCGCGGCCCGGTCTTCAGCGTCGTGTCGGCGTGCGCCGCCGGCAGCCACGCGATCGGCACCGCTCTGCGGATGATCCAGCACGGTGAGGCCGATGCGATGGTCACCGGGGCCGCCGAGGCGCCGCTGACGCCGCTGTCGCGCGCGTGCTTCGAGAAGATGGGCGCGGTCTCGCCTTCGGGCCAGTCGCGGCCGTTCGACAACCGCCGCGACGGCTTCGTCATGGGCGAGGGCTCGGGCGTGCTCGTGCTCGAGGCCGGCGACTGCGCCCGCGCTCGCGGCGCGACGATCCTCGGCACCCTGCGCGGTTACGGCGCCAGCGGCGACGCCCACCACATCACGGCGCCGTGCGCCGACGGTCGTGGAGGCGCGCGAGCGATGCAGGTCGCGCTGACCGACGCCGGCCTGGAGGCGATGCACGTCGACTACGTCAACGCGCACGGCACCTCGACGCAGCTCAACGATCGCGCGGAGACGATGGCGCTCAAGTCGGTCCTCGGTGATCGCGCCACGCGGGTTCCGGTCTCCTCGACGAAGTCGGCGATCGGGCACCTGCTCGGTGCCGCCGGCGCGGTCGAGGCCGTCGCGACGATCCTCGCTTTGCGCGACCGGATCGCCCCGCCGACGATCGGCTACGAGGAGCCCGAGGAGGGCATGGATCTCGACTACGTGCCGACGGCACGCGAGCTCGTGATGTCCAACGGGCGCCCGCCGGTCGCCCTGTCGAACTCGTTCGGGTTCGGCGGCCACAACGCCACGCTCTGCCTGGAGGCCGCATGACCACCGCTGAGTCCGGGCCGATGCTGCTCACCGGGGCCACCGGCTTTCTCGGGATGGAGCTGCTCGCGCGCGTGCTCGAGCACACCGAGCGCGATGTCGTGGCCCTCGTTCGCGCGGCCGACGACGCCGCCGCTCAGGGACGTATCGACGAGCTGCTCGAAACGCTCGTCGCGCCGGGCGCGCGTCCGCACCGCGGGCGCGTGCGTGGCGTCGCGGCCGATCTCGAGACGCCCGGCCTCGGCCTGTCGCCGCTCGCTCGCGAGCGGATCACCGGCTCGGTGTCGGCGGTCGTGCACTGCGCGGCCTCGGTCAGCTTCACGCTGCCGTTGGACGAGGCGCGCAGGATCAACGTCGAGGGCACGCGCGAGATCGTGAACCTCGCGCTGGAGGCCCAGAGGCGTGGCGTGCTGGAGCGCTTCGTCCACGTCTCGACGGCATACGTCGCGGGCGACCGCGCCGGGCTGATCAGCGAGCACGACGGCGACGTCGGCCAGACGTTTCGCAACACGTACGAACGCACGAAGCTCGAGGCCGAGCAGCTCGTCAACGACAGTGGGCTGCCCGCCGCGATCATTCGTCCGAGCGTCATCGTCGGCGACAGCTCGACCGGCTGGACACAGGCATTCAACGTCATCTACTTCCCGCTGCAGGCGTTCGCCCGCGGGCTGTTTCCCAACGTCCCCGGCGATGCCGCCGCCTGCCTGGACATCGTGCCGGTCGACACCGTCGCCAACGCGCTGCTGGCGCTGCTGAGCGGTCCGGTGCGGGGCGGCGCGTTCCACATCGTCTCCGGCGACCGGACGCAGACCAACGCCGAGCTGGCGACGATGGCGGCCGACGCCTTCGACGCCAAACCACCGGTCTTCGTCAGCCTCGGCGAGGACGAGGTGGCCGAGCAGCGCGCGGGCGCTCTGGTGCCCTACTTCAGCGTGCGCTGCACGTTCGACGCGCGCCGGGCGCGCGAGTTGCTCGGCGCGATCCCGCCGCCGCTGAAGGACTACTTCCCGGCGCTGATGGACTACGCCCGCGAGGCGCGCTGGGGCAAGACCCCGGCGCCGCGCTGGAACGTCGGGCTGCAGCAGCGCGCCGCCTGAGGGCGCCGGGCTGGCTGGCGCACGGGCAAACCGGGAGCCTGGTCGCGCGTTATGCATGCCCCCCATGCATAACGCGCCCTAGCCCACGTCGGGCCTGGCACGCACGAAACGCCTCCACCCGGGCGAATCGGTTTACGTCATCGATGCCAGTCGACCACGTCCGCGCAACCCCGTCTCACACCGCCCAACGAATGCGGGTCAGGACGGCTACGCCAACGAGGGCGCGCCTTCCGGCAGCGCGGCGACCGCTGCATCCATGTCGTTCTGCGAGAATTCCGGGTCCTCGAGCGTCCCGGCCAGGTAGGCGTCGTAGGCCGCGAGATCGAAGTTGCCGTGGCCGCACAGGCCGAACAGGATCACGCGCTCCTCGCCGGCCTCCCTGGCCGCCAGCGCCTCCTCGATCGCGCCGCGGATCGCGTGAGCGGGCTCGGGCGCGGGGATGATCCCCTCGTGGCGCGCGAACTGCAGCGCCGCCTCGAACGTCTCGTTCTGGCGGTACGCGCGCGCCTCGATGAGGCCGGCCTTCAGCAGCGCGCAGACCATCGGCGCGTCGCCGTGGTAGCGCAGGCCGCCCGCGTGCACCGGCGGCGGGACGAAGCCGTGGCCGAGCGTGTACATCGGCATCAGCGGGGTGAGGCCCGCGGTGTCGCCGAAGTCGTAGGCGTAGACGCCCTTCGTCAGCGTCGGGCACGCCGCCGGCTCGACGGCGAGGAAGCGGGGGCCGCTCCCGCCGGCGGCGAGCTTGCGCCGCATCCACGGGAACGTCAGGCCGCCGAAGTTCGACCCGCCGCCGACGCAGCCGATGATGACGTCGGGCGCCTCGCCGGCCATCTCCATCTGGGCGATCGTCTCCTGGCCGATGATCGTCTGGTGCAGCAGCACGTGGTTGAGCACCGAGCCGAGCGCGTAGTTGGTGTCCTCGTTCTGCGCGGCGATCTCGACGGCCTCGGAGATCGCGATTCCCAGCGAGCCGGTCGGCGCGCCTACGTTCGCCCGGCCTGACTCGGTCAGGTCCGACGGCGAGCGGTGCACCGTCGCGCCCCACGTCTGCATCATCGAGCGCCGGTAGGGCTTCTGGTCATACGACGAGCCGACCATGAAGACCTCGCACTCGAGGCCGAACAGCGAGCAGGCGAAGGCCAGCGACGAGCCCCACTGGCCGGCGCCGGTCTCCGTCGTGAGCTTCTTCACGCCCGCCTGCGCATTGGCGTACGCCTGCGGGACGGCGGTGTTCGGCTTGTGCGAGCCGGCCGGCGAGACGCCCTCGTACTTGTAGTAGATGTGGGCCGGCGTGCCGAGCGCCTGCTCCAGGCGCCGCGCGCGAAACAGCGGCGTCGGGCGCCACAGGCGGTAGACCTCGCGCACGGCGTCGGGGATCTCGATCTCGGGCGCGCCCGAGACCTCCTGGCCGATCAGCTCCATCGGGAAGATCGGCGTCAGATCCGGAGGCCCGGCGGGCGCCAGCGTCTGCGGGTTCAGCGGCGGCAGCGGCTCGCCTGGCAGGTCGGGGAGGAGGTTCACCCAGTGGGTCGGGATCGCGTCCTCGGAGAGGAGGAACTTCGTCGTCTCGGCCATGGGCGCGACCATACCCGCCGTGGCAGCCCCCGCGCCCCACCAGTGGCGCGGTCACGGCGCGGGATGGCCCGCCTACCCTCGGGTGGATGAACCTCGACGAACACAGCGAGCTCGTGCCGTCGCTGCGCGTAGCCGGCTCACTCCCAACGCCGAGCCAGCCACGATCTTCGGTGAGACCCAGGCTTAGCCCTTAGGAAGCGTCCGAAAACAAGTTGCGGGGTGGGGTGCCGGATCGTGGATGCGCGGGGCCGCGCGATTTCGCCGTCGATACTGGTTGTATCGACAAGAAATCGGGTGGCTCCGCGCGCCGCGAGACGGTGCCCCAACGCGCAAGTTGTTGATGGACGCTTCCTTAGT
>JBBSMC010000137.1:0-5088 GCA_038233375.1 Solirubrobacterales bacterium | reverse complement strand
GCGGCTGCGATCGCGAGCGCCACCTCGGCCCGTGAGCGCAGCGACGCGGCCACGATGTACTCGTCCGCCGTGTGCGCGCCGCCGCCGCAGGGCCCGAGTCCGTCGATCGTGATCGGGATCTGCGGCGCCATGTAGCTCGCGTCGCTGGCGCCGCCGCGCGAGACGCCGACGATCGCCCGCCCGAGCCGGTCGGCCGCCACGGCGAGCAGCGGCGCGGTCTGCGCGCCGGAGTCCATGCTCGGCCAGCGGCGCAGCAGCGCGCTCTCCAGGCGCACCCCGTCGATGCTGGCGGGCAGCGAGGCGAGCACGGTATCGAAGCTGTTCACGTCGTCGGAGCGCAGGTCGCAGAGCAGCTCCCCCGCGCCGGGCACGACGTTGAACGCCTCACCGCAGTTGACGACGGTCGGCACGGCGGTCAGGTGGTCGGGGCCGCCGGGGTCGTGGCGGCCGGCGACGGCCTGCGCCGCGGTGGCGAGCGCCAGCAGCGCGTTGGCGCCCTTGTCGGGCGCGGAGCCCGAGTGCGCCTTGCGGCCGTGCGCTAGGACCTGCAGCGTGCCCGCCGCCTTGCGCTTGACGACGACGGCCTCCCGGCCGTCCGCGGTCAGCTCGCCGCCCTCGAAGCACAGGCAGGCGTCCCAGCCGGCAAAGCGCGTCGCGTGCACGAAGTCGCCGGCACGCCACTCCTCGTCGCACACGAGCAGCAGGGCGACCTCCTGGAAGGTGTCAGGCCGCGCGGCGAGCTCGCGCAGGACGCCGAGTGCGAGCACGTCGCCGGCCTTCATGTCGACCGAGCCCGAGCCGATCAGTGTCGGGCCGTGGTCCTCCAACGCGCGATGATCCTCGTGGGAGTGGACCGTGTCGACGTGGCCGAGCAGCAGGATCCTCCCGTTCGCGCCCGTGCCGGGCACGGTGAGGATGAGATCGTCGGCGTGATCGGCCGACGAGCATGGCGCGCGCTCGACGCTCGCGCCCGCGGGCGCGAGCGAGATCGCAACGTCGATCGCCTCGTCGGCGCCGGCCACGTCGCCCGACGGCGAGGAGACGCCCACGAGCCGCGCGAGCTCCTCGGGCGCGCGGGCGGCGATCCGCTCGGCGACCTCGGCGATCCAGGGATCCATGCCCGTCGTTCTACCGGAACGGCCCTTTTCCAAGCCGCCGGGGCACTGCTACGCTCCGTAGCAGTCATGACGCGCAAGACCATCCCCCAGCGCGACCTGCGGAACAACATCGGTCAGATCCTGCACGAAGCCGAGGCCGGCACGATCTTCACCGTCACCGTGCGCGGCCGCCCGGTGGCGCGGCTCGGACCCCCCGACGAGCCGGTCGGCCCGCGCACCGACGTAAGCTGGGACGTCATCCGGGAGATCCTCGCGATGCCGATCGACAGCGAGCAGCTCACCGCTGATCTCGATGCCGCGGAGGCGGCGCTCGACGATCCATGGGGCGATGAATGAGCGCAGCCCTGCTCGACACGTCGATCCTCATCGCAGACGAGGAGAGCGCGAGCGCCGAACGGCCGGCCACGGCCGCGATCTCGGTCGTCACGCTCGGCGAACTGCGCGCCGGGGTGTTGCGCGCTCCCAACGACCGCACCCGTGCCTCACGCCAGGCGCGGCTGGTGGCGGTTCGCGCGAGGCTCGTGCCACTGCCGGTGGACGAGGCTGTTGCCGAGCACTATGGCGACACGCTCGCCCACGCCCGCGACGTCGGCCGCACCGTGAAGGCGACCGACCTGCTGATCATCGCCACGGCCCGCGCCACCGGCCGCACGCTGCACACGCTCGACCACGCTCAGGCGGGCCTGGCGCGCGAACTCGGCGTCGTTGTGTCCGGCGTCTAGTCAGCATCGACGCGGTCGAGGGCTGGCCCGCGCGCGTCCTATCTGTCATCGGTTGACGTTCTGCGGTCTTGAGGGCCGCTTCGGTCAGAGCCTCATGCGCGAACATCGCCACACATCCACACTGCAAGCGCGCTGCCGGCCGGGCCTACGCGCCGAGCACGGCCTCCAGGCGCCGCTCGAGCGCACCGGCTACGGCCTCGCGCACGAAGCCGGGCTGGAAGCGCTCGACCGTCGCCTCGAGGAAGCCCTCGATGACGAGCCGCTTGGCGCGCTCCAGCGTCAGGCCGCGCGAACGCAGGTAGTACAGCTGCTCGGGGTCGATCTGGGCGATCGCCGCAGCGTGCGTGCAGCGCACGTCGTTGGCGAGGATCTCCAGGCCGGGAATCGAGTCGGCGTGCGCGGTCTTCGTCAGCAGCAGGTTGCGCGACTCCTGGAAGGCGTCGATCTGCTGAGCGCCCGGGTCGACCTTGATCATGCCCGACCAGACCGTGCTCGACCGCCCGTCGAGGATCCCGCGGAAGGCGAGGTCCGACGTCGTGTTCGGCGCCGCGTGCTCCTGCGTGGTCGCGTAGTCGAGGTGCTGGCGCCCGTGCGTGGCGTAGGCGCCGGTGACCTTCGCGTCAGAGCCGGGGCCGGCGAGCCGGGTGTCCATCGCGACGCGGCCGTTGCCTGCGCCGAAGCCCAGCGCGATCCAGTCCAGCGCGCCGTCGCGCTCCACCACCGCGCGCTGCGAGCCGAAGATCCACGACTTCTCGCTCAGGCCCTGGGCGCAGACGTAGCGCAGGCGCGCGTTCTGGCCGACGGAGAGCTCCGTGACCGTGCTGAAGAGGGCTTTCTCCTCATCGGTGGAGACGTACTGCTCCCAGACCTCGGCCTGCGCGCCCTCCTCGAGGACGACGAGCGTGCGCCAGTGCAGCGCGGTCTGCGCCTGTGACTGCACGACGGTCACGACGACCGGCACCCGCAGGTGCACGCCGCGCGGGACGTAGACGAACGCGCCGCCCTGCCAGTTGGCCTCGTTGCGCGCGACGAACGGATCCTCGCCCGAGACGATCGAGCCGAAGTGCTGCTCGACGAGCTCGGGGTACTGCGCCACCGCGGCCGCGAGCGACATGACGATCGCGCCGTCGGGCGCGGTCTCCAGCGGATCGGCGAAGACGTGGTCGACCTGCTCGAGCAGCAGGGCGCCGTCGGGCGGGTCGATCAGACCAAGCCCGCTCGCGTCGACGTCCGTGGCCTCGGCCTCCGGCGTGAGGTACCTGTCGAGCTCGACGTTCTTCAGCGACGTGAACTCCCAGCCCGGCTTGCCGCGAAACGATGGCAGCGGCAGGGACGCGGTCAGTTCGGCGGCGCGCGCGCGGCGCGCCGCCAACCAAGCCGGCTCGGTGACCGCGGTGGTGGAACTAGCCAATTGAGCCCTCCATCTGAAGCTCGATGAGGCGATTCATCTCGACCGCGTACTCCATCGGGAGCTCCTTGACGATCGGCTCGATGAAGCCGTTGACGATCAGCTTGCCGGCCTCCTCCTCGGAGAGCCCGTGGCTCATGAGGTAGAAGAGCTGCTCGTCGCCGACCTTCGAGACGGTCGCCTCGTGGCCGACGTTGACGTCGTCCTCGCCGATGCGGATCGTCGGGTAGGTGTCCGAGCGCGACTTGTCGTCGAGCAGCAGGGCGTCGCAGACGACCTTCGACTTCGAGCCGTGCGCGCCCTTGGCGACCTCGAGCAGGCCGCGGTAGGAGCCTCGCCCGCCGTCCTTGGAGATCGACTTGGCGAAGATGTTCGACGTCGTGTTCGGCGCGGCGTGGACGATCTTGCCGCCCGCGTCCTGGTGCTGACCCGCGCCGGCGAACGCGATCGAGAGGATCTCGCCGTGGGCGCGCTCACCGGTCAGGTAGACCGACGGGTACTTCATCGTCAGCTTCGAGCCGAGGTTGCAGTCGACCCACTCCACGGTCGCGTCGCGCTCGGCGATCGCCCGCTTCGTGACCAGGTTGAAGACGTTCGTCGACCAGTTCTGCACGGTCGTGTAACGGATCCGCGCGCCCGGCTTGGCGATCAGCTCGACGACGGCGGAGTGCAGCGAGTCCGACGAGTACGTCGGCGCCGTGCAGCCCTCGACGTAGTGCACGTAGGAGCCCTCGTCGGCGATGATCAGCGTGCGCTCGAACTGGCCCATGTTCTCCGTGTTGATGCGGAAGTAGGCCTGCAGCGGCATCTCGATGTGGACGCCCGGCGGGACGTACACGAACGAGCCCCCCGACCAGACCGCGCTGTTGAGCGCGGCGAGTTTGTTGTCGTTGGCCGGGATGATCGTGGCGAAGTACTCGCGGATCAGGTCCTCGTGCTCGCGCAGGCCCGTGTCCATGTCCATGAAGATGACGCCCTGCGCCTCGAGCTTCTCGTTGATCTGGTGGTAGACGACCTCGGACTCGTACTGCGCGCCGACGCCGGCGAGGAACTTGCGCTCGGCCTCCGGGATGCCGAGGCGGTCGAAGGTCTTCTTGACGTCCTCGGGGACGTCGTCCCAGGAGCGCTCGGCCTTCTCGGAGGCGCGCACGAAGTAATGGATGTTGTCGAAGTCGACCTCGGCCAGATGCGGCGAGCCCCAGGTCGGCATCGGCCGCGCGAGGAAGTACTCGAGCGCCTTGAGGCGGAAGTCGAGCATCCACTCGGGCTCTGACTTGAACTCCGAGATCTTGCGGACGAGCTCCTCGGACAGGCCCTTGGGGGCCTTGTAGAGGTAGTTCTCAGCGTCGTGGAAGCCGTACTTCTCGGTGTAGTCGGAGTTGATCCCCTGCAGGCTTGCCTGCTCGGCGATGGTCTCGGGAGTTGCCATATCGGTTACTCAACCTCCAGCTTGATCATGTCGTCCTCGACGCGGACTGGGAACGTCTCGATCGGAACGTACGCGGGCAGGGTCACCGGCTTGCCGGTGTGCAGATCGAACAAGGATCCGTGGCGCGGGCACTCGACGGTGCACCGCTCGGGGTCGAACTCGCCGTCGGCGAGGTTCCCATCGTCATGCGAGCAGCGATCCTCGATCGCCAGCAGTTCGCCGTTGCAGTTGAAGATCCCGATCTCGAGGTCTTCCCACTCGACCGTGCGCGACGCGCCGGGCGGCAGCTCGGAAAGCAGGCAGATGTCGAGGGTCTCGCTCATGGAAAACAGCCGGCGCGCCAATCCCGTCCTGCGCGCTCGGATTTGCTTCTAGGGAGTGTAGCCGCCTCGCGCGCGGCGTGGTAGGACG
>JBBSMC010000136.1:0-5129 GCA_038233375.1 Solirubrobacterales bacterium | reverse complement strand
TCGCCTACGCGCGAACAGAACCCGCGCGCCGAGCCCCTCCCTAGCGTTCTGTCCGGGGACCCAACTACCGTCCATCAGGACAAGAGAACGCGTGTCCACGAAACCGGGGCCGGTCCAGCATCGCTCACCGATCGACTGGGCGCCACCGACGGCGAAGGCTGACGTGCCCGCGCGTCAGCGTGCGGCGCGCGTGCCCGTGCGCTTTGCTGCCGCGGTCTGGCGCGAAGCAATCCGCGGCTTCGCCGGCCGCTCGTTGCAGATCGCCACTGCTGCACGCACGCAAACCGAGCAACACGGTGTCGCGTTCGACGATCTCCTCGCGTGCGAGGCGGTGGGGCCTGACGCAACCGAGCTCGCCGGGTGCGCGAAGCTGTACCTGCCCTTCATCGACGCGCCCCCGTCCCAGCGACCATTTGCGTTCGTGCTGCAACTCGCGCGCGATACCAGCGGCGGGCTCGTCTGGGTCTTCATCGCCTTCGGGCACCGCCATCCGCCCGCCGGCGTACGCAGCGTCTACAAACGCGCCCACCGACAACTACACGGCCGGTTCCCCACGACGTAGTCCTCCGCTGCCGGTAATCGTCCGTCCCGGCACTGGCTGAGCACCCCGCATCTGCCTTTATGCAGCAACGTTGGCTTGGCGAGGCATGCAACGGGTAGTCGCGTCGGGGGTACATCGTGCAGTGCGCACTGTGGCGGCAATCATGCTGGTCCTTCTCGGCTGCGGGGCAGCCGTCATCGCGTGGGGACCGCTGCAGAATCTATTCGGCTACCGCGACAGCCCAGTGTCGACCTATCTACTTTTCGGCTTGCCTTGGCTCGCACTGGCTGTCGCGGCGTTCGTCGTGGCCTAGCGACTCATCACGCGCTGACGCGACCAGCGGCGTGCGTCACCACTACTCCTTTCGCGTGGAGGGGAGAGCGGATCCCGCTGCTCGTCTTCGTCCAACCCAGCACTCGTGCTCGCGGCCACTTGGCTCCTGCTCGTGCCTCAAAGCAGCGTCGCGACTCCCTGCGTCAGCCCGGCGCGCCGTCGAGCCGCTCGGCGAGTTCGACGATCAGGCCTTCGGGTCCGCGGACGTAGTAGAGCAGGAACGTGTTCTCGAAGTCGACGGTCTCCCCGACCGTTTCCCAGCCGGCCTCTCGGACGCAGTCGACGACGCCACGCACGTCGTCGACGTTGAAGCCCGAGGTGCAGGAGTTGTGCGACCAAAGGACGGTTCACCGGCTCGGCAGTAGGGTCGCGCGAGGGCGCTTCACCTCTTCGCGGGTCTGCGGGTGCGGGAGTTCGCTGAAGCCCGGACGTGGTATGAGCGCTTGCTCGGCGAGCCGGCGTCCTTTCGGCACGCCGCGGAAGCCGTGTGGACGCTCGCCGAAGACCGTTCGGCGGATTCTGGCGGTCAGCGCAACAGTAGTGGTCCGAGCTCCTCGATGGGCTTGGCGAAGGCGAGGCGCTTGCGCGGTCGGTCGTTGAGTTCGGCGGCGACGGCGTCGAGGTCGGCGACGGTGTGGACCGATAGGTCGGTGCCTTTCGGAAAGTACTGTCGGAGCAGGCCGTTGGTGTTCTCGTTGGTCGCGCGCTGCCAGGGGGCGTGCGGGTCGCAGAAGTAGATGTCGATGTCGGCGTCGATGCTGACCTGTTTCCACTCGCGCATCTCGGGACCCTGATCCCACGTCAGCGACGCGCGCAGCTGCGACGGCAGCGCCTGGATCTTGGCGGCGAGCGCGTCGCGGACCTGCTCGGCCTTGTAGCCGTCGGGCAGGTGCAGCAGCATCGTGTAGCCGGTTGTGCGCTCGACCAAGGTGCCGATCGCCGTCAGGTTCTTCTTGCCGATGATCAGGTCGCCCTCCCAGTGACCGGGCACCGCGCGATCAGCGGCCTCGGCTGGTCGTTGGCTGATGTTGATCATGTTCGGGATGCGATTTTTGCGCTGCCCCGGCTGGCGGCATGGGCGCCGAAGCGCGCGCCCGGTGCGCAGACAGCGCGCCAGATCACGCCGCAGCGCGCCGCGTGACTGCACATACAGCGATTGGTAGATCGTCTCGGTCGACACCCGCATCTCCGCGTCGTCGGGGAACTCGCGGCGCAACCGCCCGGCGATCTGCTCGGGTGAGTAGCGCTTCTGGAGATCCTGCTCGACCTTCGCGCGCAGCACCAGGTTGACCGCCAGCTTTGAGGGCTTGGGCCGTGACGCGCGCTCGTAGGCGAGCGCGTGCGCCGTCGTCGCGCGGTAGCGCCCCGAGCGGTCGGCGTTGCGCGTCAGCTCGCGACTGACCGTCGACGGGCTACGGCCCAGCCGCGCGGCGATCGCGCGGATCTTCTCACCGCCGGCGCGCCCCAGCGCGATCTCCTCGCGCTCGGCGAACGACAAACAGCGGCCCTTCAGATCACGGCCGCGGCGCGGACGCACACCTCCGGCCTCACGCAGCCACGCCAGGCCACGATGGCGGTGCGTGCCCGCGACCACGGAAGCATCGGTGAGGAACTCACCGGCCTGCAGCGCGGCCCAGAACGGCTGGATCGCCTCGGCGACCAGCGCATTAGAGAAACGAACGGTCATCAACATCCTCCCCCGGCGTGGACGTTCACCCGCCGCTCGAGAGGGCCCCCTCACCCCGGACGCGCGTAGCGCGCCGATCGCCGCTGCGCCTCGCCCTCGGGCTCGGCTTCGCGACGACCGGCGCGCTACTCAAGCACGAGCCACAGACGGCACAGCGGTCCCTCTCGATCTCGGCAGTGTTGCGATCACCGCGAGAACCCAAGGTTCGCTCTACGTCGTAGAGGACGCCGACCACGCGGGCCAGTGCGTGGTCACGATCTTCGTCGACGACCTCGACGCCCGGGTCGCCGAGATCGCCGCCCGCGGACTGGAGCCAGACGAACGGCTCACGTACTCCAACGGCGTTCGCAAGGCGGTCTACCGGGACCCCGACGGCAACGAGCTGGACTTCGGAGGCACGCCGGTCGAGGCCGGCTGAGATCTGGTCGTCGGGGCTACGCTGGGGGGATGCGAGAGATCTTCAAGGGATTCCTCATGCTGAGGCTGCTCGCCTTCATCCCGTTGTTGATCGTCATCGTGGTGCTGGTGGGCGTCTCGGCGCTCGCGCGGGGCTCGGAGGTCCTCGGCATCGCCATCCTCGCCGGCCTTCCCATCATCGTTGTGGCTGCGCTCGGATGGCTGATGGCGAGGCGCGCCGAGACTCGGTCCAGGGAGACGACGTGAGCGAGCAGGTGCAGGGGGTCGAGATCAAGGGGTCGTGGGGCGAGCGCTTCGACGAGATCCTGACGGCGGACGCGCTGGAGTTCGTCGCGCGGCTGCACCGCGAGCACGACGGCACCCGTCGCGAGCTGCTGGCCGCGCGGACCGAGCGTCAGAAGGAGCTCGACGCGGGCGGCACGCTCGACTTCCTGGCGGACACCGAGGGCGTGCGCGAGGGCGACTGGACGATCGCGCCCGAGCCCGACGCCCTGCAGAACCGGCGCGTCGAGATCACCGGTCCGACGAGCCGGAAGATGGTGATCAACGCGCTGAACTCGGGGGCGTCGGGGTTCATGGCGGACTTCGAGGACTCCAACTCGCCGACCTGGAGGAACATGATCGGCGGCCAGGTCAACCTGCATGACGCGATCCGCGGCACGATCGAGCACGACGAGAACGGCAAGCACTACACGCTCCAACAGCAGGTCTCGACGCTGCTCGTGCGACCGCGCGGCTGGCATCTCGTGGAGCGCCAGCTGCTCGTCGACGGCGCGCCGGTGGCCGGCGGGCTTGTCGACTTCGGCCTGTACGTCTTTCACAACGCGCGCGAACTGCTCGAGCACGGCGCCGGGCCGTACTTCTACCTGCCGAAGCTGGAGTCGCACCGCGAGGCGCGCCTGTGGAACGACGTCTTCAACCTCGCCGAGGATCAGATCGGGCTGCAGCGCGGCACGATCAAGGCAACCGTCCTGATCGAGACGCTCCCGGCCGCCTTCGAGATGGACGAGATCCTCTACGAGCTCCGAGAGCACTCGGCGGGTCTGAACGCCGGCCGCTGGGACTACATCTTCTCGGCGATCAAGCGCTTCCGCACGCGTCCCGAGTTCGTCACCCCGGACCGCAAGAAGGTCACCATGACCGTGCCGTTCATGCGCGCATACACCGAGCTGCTCGTGAAGACCTGCCACCGGCGCGGCGCCCACGCGATGGGCGGCATGGCGGCCCAGATCCCGAGCCGCACCGACGAGCAGGCCAACGAAACGGCCTTCGCAGCCCTGCGCGAGGACAAGCGGCGCGAGGCCGCCGACGGGTTCGACGGAACCTGGGTCGCGCATCCCGACTCCGTGAGCGCGGCGATGCAGGAGTTCGACGCGGTCCTGGGGGACCGCCCCCACCAGGTCGATCGCCGGCGCGACGATGTCGAGGTGGGCGCCGAGCAGCTGCTCGACGTGCCGGCCACCGAAGGCGCGATCACCGAGGAGGGCCTGCGCAGCAACGTCAACGTCGCCATCCAGTACATCTCCTCATGGCTGCGCGGCGTCGGCGCGGCCGCGATCTACGGGATGATGGAGGACGCTGCCACGGCCGAGATCGCGCGCGCCCAGGTCTGGCAGTGGGTGCACCACGGTGCCGAGCTCGAGGACGGACGAGCGATCACCCCCGAGCTCGTGCGCGAGCTCGAGTCCTCCGAGCTGGAGAAGATCCGCCAGGAGATCGGTGACGACGAGTGGTTCGAGAACGAGGGCCGCCCGGACCTCTCGCGGGAGATCTTCGAGGAGGTGGCGCTGGCACAGGAGTTCGTCGAGTTCTTGACCCTGCCGGCCGGCGAGCGGCTGCAGGAGAAGTCCGACTAGCAGCGTTCTCCCAGACGGGCCCTCCGCGCGTCAAGCGTGCGTCATGCTCGCAACCCTCCGGGTGAGCGTTTGCCGTGGCTGACGCCGGGGGTGCGCAGGATCGGCGGCGCGAGCCTGCTCGGTAGTGGATCGGGCGCCACCAAGCCGCTGCTCCCCCGTAGGGTCGGCGGGAGGCTTCCGGGGCCGCACGGACTAGCCGACTGGCCGTGGGTTGCCTCCCGCCGCCGCATCGAACCGTGCATGCGGTTCTCCCGCACACGGCTCTCCGACATCGTTCACCGGCTGGCATACGCAG
>JBBSMC010000135.1:0-5162 GCA_038233375.1 Solirubrobacterales bacterium | reverse complement strand
GCGCCGCCGGCACACGTGCCACGACGGTGGCCTCAACCCGGCCGGCGCAGCCGCGCCGCCACCACCGCCGCCAGCCCCACCCGGTACGCCGCGTACGGCAGCAGGGAGTTGCCGCGGTCGATGCTGCGGACGACCTTCACCGACGCCAGCGTGGTCGCAAACGACGCGACGATTCCGGCGGCGAAGGCGCATGCGGTGCCGGCCGGTAGGCCGCGCCGGGCCAGGCGGGTGCCCTTCAGCAGCGTCGCACCGAGGATGATCGGCAGCGCGCAGTGGCGCGAGAGGACGCTCGAGTCCTCGCGCGCGAAGCCGCGAGCGCGCGCGGCGGCGAGCGTGGCGCCGTTGCGCGACACGCCCGGCATCAGCGCGCAGGCCTGCGCCAGGCCGAGGCAGAGCGCGTCGGTCGCGCCCGCGTCCTCGCGCCGGCGCGCGCCCGCGCCCGCCGCATCGGACAGCGCCATCGCCACCGATCCGATGACGAGGCCGAAGGCGACCGTGGCCGGCGTGCCGAGGCGCTGCTCGATCGGGCGCTCCAGGACGTAGCCGGCGATCGCGGGCGGCAGGAAGCTCAGTACCACGAGCTGCACGCGGCGGCGGTCCAGCGCGCGCGCCGCCTCGCCGACCTCGTCGCGCCGGCCGACGAGCAGCGCCACCGCGGTGCCGGCGTGCAGCGCGACCTCGAAGGCCTTGCGCAGCTCGCCGTCCAGCCGGCTGTAGGGCCAGCCGCACAGCCACGGAACGACGACGACGTGACCGGACGAGGAGATCGGCAGCAGCTCGGCGGGGCCGTGAAGCAGGCCGAGCGCGAGCGCATCGCGCGTGCGGAGTCGCGCCGCGTCAGTTGCCGCTGGCATCGGCCGCCGGCTCGGCCGGTCCCGGCCTGCCGGGCTCCGCCGGTCCCACGTCGGCGCCGCCACCCCCGCCGCGCCGCCACTTCATGAACAGGTAGACGGCGCCGACGATGATGCACGCCGCCACGAAGTAGTCGACGTAGTGCAGCGAGTCCTTCCAGTCCACCCAGTTCTCGCCGACCTGCATGCCGATGAACGTCAGCATGAAGACCCACGGCAGGCAGCCCAGGAACGTCAGCACCGAGAAGCGGATGAACGGCATCTTCGCCACGCCGGCGGGCAGCGAGATGAAGGTGCGGACGATCGGCAGCATCCGGGTGAAGAACACCGTCGCGTCGCCGTGGCGCTCGAACCAGCGGTCGGCCACAACGAGGTGGTGGGGCCTGATGAAGACCTTGTGACCATGCTTCTCGATGAGGTCGACGCGGCCGTAGTAGCCTACGCCGTAGGCGACCCACGAGCCGACGAGGTTGGCGAACGAGCCGACGAGCGTCACCGCGATCAGGCTGTATTCGCCCTCGGAGACGTTGAAGCCGGCGAACAGCATCGTCGCCTCGCTCGGGATCGGGATGCACGCGCTCTCCAGGAGCATGAGGATGAAGACGCCCGGAAGGCCGAGGTCTGCGACGACGTTGGTCGCGAACTCGACGATCGGGTCCGTCAGGGAGGCGACGACGAACACGGGGCCGCAGGCTATCGACCGGTCGCGCCGGAGGCATGCGGGTTCTGTGGAGGGGGGCACCGGGAGCGGATAGCCTCGGCGCCCGCATGCGCGTCTGGGTCGACCTCACGAACAGCCCGCACGTGCTCGTCCTGCGTCCGATCGTCGAAACGCTGCGCGCCCAGGGCCACGACGTCGAGATCACCGCGCGCGACTTCGCGCAGACGCTCGGCCTGCTCGAGCGCTTCGGGATCGAGCACACCGAGGTCGGCCGCCACCGCGGCGGCAGGCTCGCGGCCAAGGGCGTCGGGCTCGTGTCGCGCTCGGCGGCGCTCGCCCGCTGGGCCCGCCCTCGACGCTTCGACCTCGCGCTCGGCCACGGCTCCAACGACGTATCGGTCGCCGCGCGGCTGCTGCGGATCCCCTGCTCGACGATGTTCGACTACGAGTGGGCGACGGTGCAGCACTCCGTCAACTGCCGCCTCGCGCAGACCGTGGTGGTGCCCGACGCCATCCCGCCGCAGCGGCTGGCGCGCTACGGCGCGACGCCGCGCAAGATCGCCGCGTACGAGGGTCTGAAGGAGGAGTACTACCTCGCCGACTTCGACCCCGACCCGGCGGTGCTCGCCGAGCTGGGCCTGGACGCCGCCGAGCCGATCGCGGTCGTCCGCACGCCGCCCGCGGTGTCGCTCTATCACCGCTTCGAGAACGACGTGCTGGGCGCAATGCTGCAACGGCTGCGCGGCACGCAGACCGTCGTCCTCCCGCGCACGGCGCAGCAGCGCGCGGAGCTGCGCGGCAGCGGCTTCGTCGTGCCCGAGCAGGCGATCGATGCGCAGTCGCTGATCGCCTACGCCGACCTCGTCGTCTCCGCGGGCGGAACGATGAACCGCGAAGCGGTCGCGCTCGGCACCCCGGTGTGGACGACGTTTCAGGGCCGGCTCGGGGCCGTCGACGAGCGGCTCATCGCTGAGGGACGGCTGCGCACGCTCGAGCGTGCCGAGGATGTCGTGCTCGCCAAGCGCGCCCCGGGCGAGCGCGCCAGCGAGCGCGTGCGGCGCGACCCGGCCGTGCTCGCCGAGCTGCTCGCGCGGCCGGCCGCGGGCCGCGCTCGCGCGGCCCGTGCGCCAAGCGCCGGGTGAGCTCGAGCTGACCCGCCGCCGACCGGCTCGTCATGCGATTGACCGTTGGAACGTGCGCGCCGGCCGCTGGGCGCCCTACAATCCGCAGCGATGCGCCGACGGATCCGTTCGGCGACGATCCCCCTGCACCGCCATTCACTTCCCCAGGTCGCGGTCGACGGGGTATTGGTCGCGCTCGCGTACTGGCTGGCCTACCGGCTGCGCTTCGACGGCCCCTCGGGCGTGCCGGGGCGCTACGAGGAGCTCTTCAACGACACGTTCTTCCCGGTCGCCTTCGGCTCGGTCGCGATCTTCGCGATGTTCCGCCTGTACGGGAAATGGTGGCGCTACGTCTCCCAGCGCGACTACGCCGCGATCGTCCAGGCGGTCGTCGTCGCCGCGCTCGCGCTGCTCGTCTACACGGCGATCGCCAAGCCGGTGACCCGCACGGTCAACGGCTTCGAGACGACGGTCACAGCGCCGTCGGGCGTGCTCGCGCTGCACCTGCTGCTCATGCTCACGCTCGTCGGTGGCGCGCGCTTCGTCGCGCGCACGGTCTATGAGCGCCCGCTGCGCGGCTTTCGCGCCACCAAGGACGCGCGCGGCCTGCTGATCGTCGGCGCCGGCGACGGCGGGCGCCTCGTCCTGCGCGAGATCCTGCGCAACCCGGTGCTCGGCCTCAAGCCCGTCGGCTTCGTCGACGACGACCCGCTCAAGCGCCGCCTACGGATCGACGGCGTGCGCGTGCTCGGCACGACGAGCGAGCTGGGCCGGATCCTCGACGAGACCGAGCCCGACGAGGTGACGATCGCGATCCCGTCCGCGCCCGGCGTGCTGCGGGCGAACGTCGTGCGCTGCTGTCGCGAGCGCGGCATCCCCGTCCGCACCCTGCCGACCGTCTTCGAGCTGCTGCAGAGCGGCGCGACCGCCGTGCGCCAGGTGCGCGACGTGCAGATCGAGGACATCCTCGGCCGCGAGCCGGTGTTGATGGAGCTCGACCGCGTCGGCGCCTACCTCAGCTCGGAGGTGGTGCTCGTCACCGGCGCAGGCGGCTCGATCGGCAAGGAGCTCTCGCGCCAGATCGCGCGCGTGGTGCCGCGACGGCTGATCCTGCTCGATCACGCCGAGGACAACCTCTTCCAGATCCAGCGCGAGCTCGAGGACGACCGCCACGTGCACCCCTCGACGCTCGACGTCGTGCTCGCCGACTGCAAGGAGGAGGAGCGGATGCGGGAGGTCTTCGACCTCTACCGCCCGACCGTCGTCTTCCACGCGGCCGCCTACAAGCACGTCGGCCTGATGGAGTCCAACCCCGTCGAGGCCGTGCGCAACAACGCGATCGCCACCCGCCTGATGGCGCGCATCTCCGGCCAGACGAAGGTCAAGACCTTCGTGCTGGTGTCGACCGACAAGGCCGTCGACCCCTCGACCGTGATGGGCGCCTCCAAGGCGCTGGCCGAGTTCGCGCTGGAGGCCGAGCAGGCGCGCTTTTCCGGCAGCCGCTACTGCGCCGTGCGCTTCGGCAACGTGCTCGGCTCGTCGGGCTCGGTGGTGCCGATCTTTCGCCGCCAGATCGCGCTCGGCGGCCCGGTCACCGTGACCGACGAGCGGATGACGCGCTACTTCATGACTATTCCGGAGGCGGTGCAGCTGATCATCCGCTCCGGCGGGCTGGGCAGGGGCAGCGGCGCCGGCGGCGAGATCTACGTGCTGGAGATGGGCGAGCCCGTGCGGATCCTGGACCTTGCGCGGACGATGATCGAGCTGTCCGGCCTCGAGCCCGACCGCGACATCGCGGTCGAGATCGTCGGCCGCCGGCCTGGCGAGAAGCTCCACGAGGAGCTCTTCAACCCCTACGAGCGACCGCAGCCCACGCCGGCCGAGAAGATCCTGCGGGCCGAGCGCGTTCCCCGCGCGCCGCAGGTCGTCGACGAGATGTTCGACCAGATCGGTCTGCTCGTCCTGGAGGGCGATGCGGCCGGGCTGGCTGCGAAGGTGTCGGAGCTATCCGCGATTGCGGAGGCCGGGCCGACTAGGATTTCGGCCTCGGAGCCTGAAGCTGCTGCTGTGATCTCTGTCCTTCCTCGAAACCCGAGCGACGGCGCGCACCCGTGAGCGCGCTGATCACCGCTGTCTCGGGGGGGCAACTCGTCGAGCAGGTCGGCTCCTATGCCGGTCTTGCGTGCATGCTCGGCCTGGCCGTCATGGCGCTGCTGTACTTCTCGCAGGCGCGTGAGGTCCGCCGCCTGCGCGAGTGGGCCGGTCGCGAGCCCGAGCGCGCCGCCGAGCTGGCTCAGCGCGTCCAGGCCGACCCCCAGCGCCGCGTCGTCGCCCAGCCGATGCAGCCCACGACACCGGCTGCCCAGCAGCAGGCCACGGCCGCGCTGTACGCGAGCGTCGGCGCGACCCCGCCCGGTGCCGTCGCACCCGCCGTGCCGCCCGCGGGCTCGCTGGCGCGTCCTGCGGCGACGCCGGCCGCCGGCCTGCTGCCGGCACCCGGCGCCGTCGCGCCGCCCGCCGTCCCGGGCG
>JBBSMC010000134.1:0-5164 GCA_038233375.1 Solirubrobacterales bacterium | reverse complement strand
CGCGTCCGCCGCCACGCCACGCTCGTGGCAGATCCCACTGACCAGCCCGACCCGCGAAGGCGACGTCGTCGTGGGCATGGACACCTACATGTGCGAGACGACGTTGACCCCCGACGGCGCGGACGCGGTCGCGGACCTCCTGCGCCGCGCCGCGGCGCGCTGCCGGGCGATGCCCGATCGGATCCGTAGTGCCCAGGTAAGGCCCACGGGCGAGGAGCGGTCGCGTGGCTGAGCTGCGATCACCCTCTGTGGAGCCAAGCCCTCGTCCGGACTCGAACCGGAGACCCCCTCCTTACCATCGCCTTCTCGGGGTCTCGCGGGGTCCGGCGCTGTCCTACGAAGTCCCTGCAAAGCGCGTGGCTTTGTGGCTTTGCAGATCTGGCATGACGCGAGTGTACATGGCTGGACGGCGTTCCTGACCCGGTAGCTGACCCGGTAACGGGCTGCGCGGCCGCTACTGGACCACTGGTCGGCCACGCGCTGGAGGTGCGGAACGCAGGTGGCGAGGAGCGGTCGGTCGCGGGTCTAGACTGAAGGCATGGCGTCCGCGCGCGAGTGGCCTACTGTGCCAGACCGACACCGTTGGGTGATCGACGCAATGGACGAGCGCCTCGACGCCACGGATCTGACCCCAGAGGAGTTGACGGCCCGCGCGCAGGAGCTCCGGGCCGAGGCCCGTGACAGCGCCGTAGACGGCTACCGCGACGCAGCACTGTCGCTCGCGGAGCGCTACGAACAGACGGCGTCCCGGCTCGCGTCCGCATAGACCTCAGCTGAGATCGGCCGCCAGCGTACGGAGCTCGCGTGCGATCTCACTCTGACGGTCGACCCGCCGCGAGACCTCCGGCTCGATGCTTTCGAGCTCCGCTTGGAGCTCTCGCCAGGCCCGCTGCGCGTGATCGGGGGCGAGCAGTTCCTGCTCGTTCCACCGCTCCGTGAGCTGCCTCGCGTGAGCGGTGAGCCTGGGGAGCTCCGTGACCACGATCGCGGCCGACTCGCGAAGGAGCGCTGAGGCGCGCTCGCTCTCTGGTTCCCGGGCGATGACCACGCGATGGAGGTCGAAGATCACTTCGTGGGCAATTCGCGCCGCAGCGAGGAGGCCGTCGAGCACGGCGGTCGGGCTGGGCTGCGGCGGCACGTTCCTATCGTGTCGAACCAGGTGGCCGCACTGCCTACCGCCCGTCGGGCTCCCGGCGCTACCGTGGCATGAGCATGGCCCAGCGCGGCAAGAAGGGCACCGCCGACCTCGACGCCCAGATCGTCGACCGCGCGCGCACCGAGGTGGGCCGGGGCGGAGAGCGACGCCGCGGTCGTCGAACGTGCGCTGAACGCATACCTGCTTGGGCGAGTGCTCGACACGACACAGGCCGGGACGGGTCTGTCCGACGATGACGCCGAGCGTCTGGCCTACGGGGAGCTGCACGCGGCTCGCCCCGAGCGCGCGCCGAGGCGTGAACCAGGGTCGTCTTTGCCGACCCACGCGACATGCAACCGACCCGGGTCTTCCACTTCGACGCGGGGTTCCGGATGATGATCGGTGCCAGCACGGCGCGATCACCTATGAAATCGGCGTCGTCGACGGTGTCCTGGCGCCGGCCGTCGTCTACGCCATGAAGGCCCGCGACAAGTTCCTGGGGCGATGAACACCCCACGCAGCGTGCAGGACATCCTCGACCACGCCGACGAACTCGCCAAGCGTTTCGAGGACTACGAACCCGAGGCGGAGGACGAGCGCGACCCCCAGGCTTCGCCGCCCTCCGTGACGCTGTCGCATCGAGGTCAGACGCCGAGCGATCGTCAAGGCCGCCGTCGACCGCGCCCGCGACCATGGCTGCTCGTAGGGGTTTCATCGGCTCCGTGCTCGGCACCTCGGGCGAGGCCGCACGGCAGCGCTACGCAAACGAGTAAGAGGCATGGCGAGTCTCTCATCTCTCGCCTCCTCCGCTGAACCCATCGCGCGCGGACGGCATTGGTGCGCGCGAGCCAGACGCATCTCCCTCGCGCCACGCCCGGCCGCTTAGCCGCCAAAGTCCTCCGCGAAATGCTCGACGATCACGGTCACGACGCCCTGGAGGGCTTGGACGCTTTCCTGTCGCGCCCGCCGATCCCCGAACACCATCCGAACGTCGAACTGCCCGTACCACTCAGCCTTAGCGGCGGGGTCAGGCGGATCTAGCGCAACACGCAAGACGGGCTCTCCGTGGGCTACCGAGGCCCCCAAGTTGACCTGCGCCGGCCTCAGGGTGCCGGCTCCGGCGGTGAGCCGAAAGCCGGCTGTCTCGGGGTCAGCGTCTCCTACTGAACTGGCAAACGAATGGATGACGCGGTGCTTATCCGTGTTGGATAGCCACTGCAGCAATGCCAACGGGTGCTCATCTGGACTGATGGGGCTGTTGAGCGGCTGCAGGCGCTCGATGGCGGCTACATGGTCTTCCCGCAGGCCTGCAAGCGCCTTGCCTGCGCGCTTCGTGAAGTCGTGCGCGTGGCTCGAGATAGGGAAGAGGTGGGCCCTCGTGGGAGCGGCGCCAGCGAGCAGTGCAAGTTGGCCGACCAAGTGGTCTAAGGCACCACGCAGGTTGTTGACGTAGTCGCCGAGGACGAGGCCGAGATAGTCGGGCGGCTCGGGCTCCGTGAAACCGAACATCTCAAAGAGGGAACCATCGTCGCTCAGTACCGGGGCGGTGACCCGAAAAGGCTCCAGAGCCAAGTACTCGAGCATCGCGGCATCGAGGTGTTGGCGGTGGGTCTCCGCACGTGCCAGCTTGGCTCGCGGTCCTTTCAGACTCGGCGGGTCGGCCATCCGGCAAGACTAGAGCGAATGTCACTACGGATTCGACGCGAGGTATCCGTTATTGGCCATGCGCAACAGGGCAAAGTCCCTGGAGTGTCGTCGCTCGTGAACGAGGCTCTGCGAGCCATCGGTTCTACGGTCTAGAGTTTGATCTGTGTCCGACTCGCCGCTTCGCTTCGCGGAAGAGATCTATACACCCTTCGATGAGCGCGAGACCCGGCGCCTCCGCGGTTACGTGCAAGGACGTGGAGGACCTGGTGTCCTCTAGCTTCTTTAGGAATGGGAAGCAGACCCTGACACTCTCGAGTTCGACTAGCGGCCCGCTGACCAACAGTCTCGTCTACCCTGGGGAGGAGGCCACTCGCGCGGTGGTCGGACTGTTCCGCCAGCTCTACAACCGCCGTGAGCCGACGAGCTACAACCAGATCCTCAAGCTCCTGGGCACCCACGTAAGGAGTAGCCGTTCACGGGGTGTCGCCAGTCTGGCCGTGATCCCTTCCCGGCCTGGGATCAAGGAGGAACGAGGGAGGGGGCGGGGGACCCGCCGTGGGTGGCGGCGGCCGCTTGGATCAGGTAGGCCAGGGGGGAGCGGCCCTGCAGCCGGCAGGTCTCGCGGACCGAGCAGATCCGCTCGATCCAGCGGCTGCCGCGCTCGGACTGGGTCCCGAGCTGGGTCTTTCGCATGATCACGGCGTGGCGCAGCGCGCGCTCGCCGGCGTTGTTCGTCGGCTCGACCGCGGGGATCTCGCAGAACGTCCACAGCGCCTCGAACTCCTCGAGCAGCCCGGCGCAGAACCTCGCGGTGCGCCGGTGGCGGCCGCGCTGGCCCTGCTCGAGCAGCGAGCGGATCCGCTCGCGAAGCGGGAGCAGCTCGGCTTTGAGCAGGGCCGGCTCGTGGCCGCCCTCGAGGTGGGCGCGGTGGGCGCCCAGGACCTCGCGGGCGGCCTCGACCAGCGCGCTGCCGAGCCTGCCCAGGGGCGCCCTCGCGCTCGGACACCTCGATGAACTGCCTGAGGGCGTGGCTCTTATGCCGACGTCGGCATAACCATAACCCGAAGGGTCGGAATAATGGCTCCAGCAGAGCTGCTGTTGGAGGACGTCGAGGAAGTGGTAGCCGGCGTAGCGGTCGGAGATCACGAAGCCGCCGAAGTCCTCGCCGATCAGCTCCTTCGCGGCCCGCTGGGAGCGCGAGGGGTCGATCCGGTAGCACGCCAGCGCCGAGGCCGCGAGCCACAGCCACTGCTGGGCGCCCCGCAGGCGCCACGTCGTCTCGTCGGCGTGGATCGCCTCGGCCCGGCCGATCGCCTCGCGAAGCTCGGCCCAGGGGTCGGCGAGGACCCCGCTCATCCGCATGATCGTCCGATCGACCGCCCCGAGCGAGATCGCGATGCCGAAGATCTCGCGCACGACGTCGGCGACCTGGCGGCGCGAGAGGCGATAGACCCCGGCGAGGATCGCGATGTGGGGCCTGAAGGCGCGGCCCGAAGGCCGAGGCCGAGACCCCGGCGGGCAGCTCGGCGATCGCGCCCCCCGGCGCAGCCGGGGCAGAGCAGGCGATGCAGGCGGTGCTCGTAGACCAGCGGCGAGATCGGGGGCAGCTCCCACTGCTGGTGGACCAGCGGATCGCCGAGGCGCTCCTCGGTCTGATCGAAGCGGTGCCCGCACGCGCAGTCGGGCGGGATGTGATCGAAGCGCCGATCGACCTGCTCGGGCGCTGCCATCTCGCGGGACCTGCCCTCGTGGCCGGGCTGGCCGCCCGAGCTTCGCAGCGAGCGCTTGTAGGCCTCACGCGCCGCACGCCGACGCTCGGCGCGCGACTTCGGCGGATCGGAGGACGGCGGCATCGAGGAGTTCCTCGAATCGCGGCCGACCTGCCGCTTGAGCTCCTCGACCTCCGCTTCCAGTGCCGCCACCTGCTCGACCACCGCCGAGAAGCCCACCAGCGCCTCCACGACCGCTTCGCGCCCGGCGTCGTAGATCGCCTCGGCCTCCTCGCGCTCCATGTACGCAAGGTTCCGGTCACCCGGGAGGAATCCTGCTCAACGTGGCGATCCCCCCTGAACGCTTACGATGAGACGGTGATCGTCGTGCCCCAAACGGACATCAACGACTACGCCAACAGGCTCCTGCTCGAGTTCCTTGATGCCTTCCACGATCAGCTGCGACGCGACCTCCAGGAGCGCCACGGCGATGGCTGGCTCGAACAGGGGGTACTACGCCATTTCCGCCCCGATTATTTTGAGCGGGTCCGTCAGATGCTCGGGTCGCCGATGCGCGTCGTCGACATGGGCAAAGCAGACGACGAACTCTTCGGTGTCGAGCACCTCTGGAACATCGTCAACGGCAACTGGAAGGATCTTTACGAGCCCCGCT
>JBBSMC010000133.1:0-5167 GCA_038233375.1 Solirubrobacterales bacterium | reverse complement strand
CGTCTCTGGGACGACGGCGTCATCGATCCGCTCACCACCCGCGATGTCGTCGGCCGCGCGCTGGACGCCTGCGCGAACGCGCCGCTGGGGGAGGTCACGCGGCCCGTGTTCCGGATCTGAGACCCGATCGCCGGCACGGCGCGGCGGCGGGGTCGCCGGCACCTGGGAAGCACCGCGATGGCCGGAGCGAGCTCGACCCGATGGCCTGGCAGCCCTCCACGCGTAGCGCGTGGGGGGTGGCCCCTGTGGGGGGGTGGCCGCCTCTGTTGCTGGCTTTGTGTCATTGAACGCCCCCCCCCCCCACGTCGCTACGCGTGGAAGGCGGCCAGGCCATCGGGTCGAGCTCGCTCCGGCCGTCGCGGTGCTTCCCAGGTACCGGCGACCCCGCCGCCGCGCCGTGCCGTGCCGGCGATCGGGTCTCAGATCCGGAACACGGGCCGCGTGACCTCCCCCAGCGGCGCGTTCGCGCAGGCGTCCAGCGCGCGGCCGACGACATCGCGGGTGGTGAGCGGATCGATGACGCCGTCGTCCCAGAGACGCGCGGTCGCGTGGTACGGGTGACCCTGGACCTCGTACTGCGCGCGGATGCGCGCACGCAGCGCCTCGATCCGCTGTGGATCGCGGTCCGAGGCGACCGAGGTGAGCACCGTCGCCGCCTGCTCGCCGCCCATCACCGAGATCCGGGCGTTGGGCCACATCCAGAGAAAGCGCGGATCGTAGGCGCGGCCGCACATCCCGTAGTTGCCCGCGCCGTAGGAGCCGCCGACGATGACCGTGAGCTTCGGCACCCGCGCGCACGAGACGGCGGCCACCATCTTCGCCCCGTCGCGGGCGATCCCGCCGGCCTCGGCCTCGCGGCCGACCATGAAGCCCATGACGTTCTGCAGGAACAGCAGCGGCACGCCGCGCTGGTCGCAGAGCCCGACGAAGTGTGCGGCCTTGCGCGCGCTCTCGGCGAACAGCACGCCCTGGTTGGCGACGATCCCGACCGGGTGGCCGTGGACGTGGGTGAAGCCGCAGACGATCGTCTTGGCGTAGAGCGCCTTGAACTCGTGCCAGCGTGAGCCGTCGACGAGGCGGGCGATGATCTCGCGCGGGTCGTAGCCCTTGCGTGGGTCGATGGCCACCGCGCCGTAGAGCTGGGCCGGGTCGACCGCCGGGTCCTCGGGCGCGGCGCGGTCCCACGGGGGCGACGACGCCGCCCCCGCCCGCCCCAGCGTGCCGACGATCGAGCGCACGATCCGCAGCGCATGAGCGTCGTCGTCGGCGAGGTGGTCGACCACGCCCGAGCGGCGGGCGTGCAGGTCTCCCCCGCCGAGCTCCTCGGCCGTGACCTGCTCCCCCGTCGCCGCCTTCACGAGCGGCGGCCCGGCGAGGTAGATCGTCCCCTGGTTTCGCACGATGACGCTCTCGTCGCTCATCGCCGGCACGTACGCGCCGCCGGCCGTGCACGAGCCCATCACCGCCGCGATCTGCGGGATGCCGGCCGCCGACAACGTCGCCTGGTTGAAGAAGATCCGGCCGAAGTGCTCGCGGTCGGGAAAGATCTCATCCTGCAGCGGCAGGTAGGCGCCGCCGGAGTCGACGAGGTAGATGCACGGCAGCCGGTTGTCGAGCGCGACCTGCTGCGCGCGCAGGTGCTTGCGGACCGTCATCGGGAAGTACGCGCCGCCCTTGACGGTCGCGTCGTTGGCCGCGATCACGCACTCGCGGCCGGCGACCTGTCCAATCCCGCACACGATGCCGGCGCCCGGCGCGGCGCCGTCGTAGAGGCCGTGCGCGGCCATCGGCGAGAGCTCGAGCAGCGGCGGGGCGTCGCGATCGAGCAGCGCGGCGATGCGGTCGCGCACGAGCATCTTGCCGCGTGCCACGTGACGCTCGCGAGCGCGCTCGCCTCCCCCCGCGCGCACCCGCTCGAGCTGCTGGCGCAGGTCGGCGACGAGCACGCGGTGGGCGGCGTCGTTGGCGGCGAACGCGGGCGACTCGGGCTTCACCGAGCTCGTCAGGACGACGCTCACGCGGCCGGCTCCCAGCGCACCGGTCCGGCGACGAGCGTGTGCGAGCCCAGCGGCCGGCCGAGGATCTCGCCCACGGCGCGCGCAGCGTCGAGCAGCGCGTCGAGGTCGATGCCGGTCTCGATGCCCATCTCGTGCAGCATCGAGACGAGATCCTCGCTGGCGATGTTGCCGCTGGCGCCCGGCGGGACGGGGCAGCCGCCGAGCTCGCCGAAGCTGCACTCGAACGACGCACAGCCGGCCTGCAGCGCCGCCAGCACGTTCGCGAGGCCCTGGCCGCGCGTGTTGTGGAAGTGGGCCGTGAGCTGGACATGGTCGCCGAGCGCCGCGGCGGCGTCGGCGAAGTGCTCGGCGACCTGGACGGGGTTGGCCATGCCGGTGGTGTCGCCGAAGGCGATCTCCTCGGCCCCGGCGTGGGCCAGGTGGCGGGCGATGTCGAGCACGCGGCCGCGTTCGACGGCGCCCTCGTAGGGGCAGCCGAAGCTCGTCGAGATGACCGCCTCGACGCGCAGCCCCGCCTCGCGCGCCCCGCTGATGACCGCGTCGAGGCCGGCGAGCGATTCGCCGACCGAGCGATTGACGTT
Organism: Solirubrobacterales bacterium; assembly: GCA_038233375.1. Taxonomy (GTDB): domain Bacteria; phylum Actinomycetota; class Thermoleophilia; order Solirubrobacterales; family Solirubrobacteraceae; genus CADCVQ01. The sequence continues at coordinate 2,568 of JBBSMC010000133.1, read as the reverse complement.
GTGGCGGTTGTGTGTCTCGCTGGCCGAGAGGAAGACCGCGATCTCCTCGAAGCGCTCGCGCTGCTGCAGGGCGCGGTCCAGGCCGCACTCGTTGGGGATCAGCACGCTGCGCGCGACGCCGGCCGGGACGTCGATCGCCGCCAGCACTTCGCGCGCGTCGGCGAGCTGCGGGATGACGTCGGGACGGACGAAGCTCGTCACCTCGATGCGCCGCACGCCCGTCCGCGCGAGGCGCTCGACGAGCGCGATCTTGTCGGCCGTCGCGATGATCTCGGGCTCGTTCTGAAAGCCGTCGCGCGGACCGACCTCGCGAATGAAGACCGATGAAGGAAAATTTCGTCCTTCGGTCATCGAACCCGCCCCGGCGTCACGCCAGCCACGCGGCGCACCGGCTTCGCTGACCTGCGGACGACGTCACCCGGCCATACGATCATCGAACCCGCCCCGGCGTCACGCCAGCCACGCGGCGCACCGGCTTCGCTGACCTGCGGACGACGTCACCCGCCCACCAGCGCGCGAGCGATGACCATCTGCTGGATCTCGTCGGTCCCCTCGCCGATCGTGAGGATCTTCGCGTCGCGGTACATGCGGCACACCGGGTACTCCTCGATGTAGCCGTAGCCGCCGTGGATCTGCACCGCCTCCTCGGCGCAGCGCACCGCCAGGCGCCCGGTCTTGAGCTTCGCCTGCGCGGCGGCGAGCGAGAAGTCGCGCCCGGTGTCCTTCAGCAACGCGGCGCGATAGACGAGCAGCCGCGCGGCCTCGATCTCCGTCGCCATGTCGGCGAGCTTGATCTGGATCGCCTGAAAGGACGCGATCGCGCGGCCGAACGCGCGGCGCTGCCTGGCGTAGGCCAGCGCCTCGTCGAACGCGCCCTGGGCGAGGCCGAGCCCCATCGCGGCAACGCCGATGCGGCCGATCGCCAGCACCTGCAGAAACTGGCGCAGGCCGTTGCCGCGCGGGCCGAGCAGGTTGCCCTCGGGCACGCGGCAGCCGTCGAAGGTCAGCGGGCGCGTATCGGAGGCGTGCCAGCCCATCTTGCGATAGGGCTCGCCCTGCTCGTAGCCGGGCGTGCCGTTGGGCACGAGGAGGTTCGAGATCTCCTTCTCCCCGGTCAGCGCCGTGATCGTCACCAGACCGGAGATGTCGGTGCCGGCGTTCGTGATGAACTGCTTGGCGCCGTCGATCACCCACCGACCGTCCTCCTGCCGGGCGCGTGTCTTGGTGTTGGCGGCGTCCGAGCCGGCCTCGGGCTCGGTCAGCCCGAACGCGCCGAGGATCTTGCCGCTGCACAGCCGCGGCATCCACTCGCGCTTCTGCGCCTCGGTCCCGAAGAGATGGATCGGCTGCGTGCCCAGCGACGTGTGCGCGCAGAGCGTGATCGCCACCGAGGAGTCGATCCGCGTGAGCTCCTCGACGCACAGCGCGTAGGCCAGCGTGTCGCCACCCGCCCCGCCGTACTCCTCAGGGAACGGGATGCCCATGAGGTTCAGCGCCCCGAGCTTGGCGATGATGTCGTAGGGGATCGCCTTCGTGCGGTCGAGCTCCTGCGCCACGGGCGCGACCTCCCTGAGCGCGAACTCGCGGACGGTGCGGCGCAGCAGCTCGTGGTCGTCCGAGAGCTCGAAGTCCATGCCACACAGTATGAACGCGTGTTCATAGCCTCGCAACCTCCCATTGCATAGGCGGCCTAGAATGCCAGCCATGACGGTGAACGAACGCTCACCCGACACCCGCGAGCGTATCCACGACGCCGGCCTGACGCTCTTCAACGACCGCGGCTACAGCGGCACGACCGTGCGCGAGCTGGCCGACGCCTGCGACCTCACGCCCGGTGCGATCTACAACCACTACGCCTCCAAGGAGGCGCTGCTGTTCGCCATCGTCGACCGCGTCCACGATCAGGCCGACGCGCTTCTCGGCGACACCCTGCGCGTCGCCAGCCGCGAGCCCGCCGCCCAGCTCGAGGCGCTCGCCGCCGCCTTCACGGCGTTTCACATCGCGCGCCCGCGCGAGACACGCGTCGCCAACCGCGACTACATCTACCTGCCCGCCGGCGAGCGCGACAGCATCGTGCGCCGGCGGCGCCGCGTACGTGCGCTGTTCGCCGACGTGCTGCGCGCCGGCGAGCGCGACGGCAGCTTCTCCTTCGGCGAGCTCGGCAGCGATGACGCCGTTCAGGCGGCGAGCATGGCGATCCTCAACATGGTCGTGCTAGTGGCCGAGTGGTTCGATCCCGCCGGGCCGCGCAGCGCGAGCGACACCGCCGCCCTGCACGGGCGCCTGGCGCTGCGGATCGCCCGCGCGCAGGCCGACAGTCGGTAGCGTCAGGTCAGGAAGCCGGCGGCGGGCCCGGGCCCAGCAGCCGGTTCAACGCGTTCCCCACGCCCGTCACGATCTGCTCCAGCGCCGTGCCCAGCCCGTCCACCGTCTCCTTCAGCCCCTCCTCGAGGTTCTCACCGCGCTCGGCGAGCGTCGGCGGGGGCGCGGGCTGGGCCGCTGCGGCGGGCGGCGGCGGGCGCGGCGCCACGACGACCGGGGGCGGGGGCGGTGCGGCGGGCGGCGGCG
>JBBSMC010000132.1:0-5221 GCA_038233375.1 Solirubrobacterales bacterium | reverse complement strand
GTGGGTTTCGGGGTCGAGCCGTGGATGCTGGGCGCCGCACGGTTCCGCAGCCGATATCGGTGATATCGGCAAGGAATCGGGTGGCGTCCGGCGCCGCGGATCGGCTGCGAAACGCATCACTTGCAAAGTCGTGGGCCCTTAGTAGGGCGGAAGGTCGGCGTACCACTCGCCGAGCACCCGGAAGCCCGACCAGAACGCGCGCTTGGCGGACTCCTCGTCGAGCGCCTCGTCGATGCTCGGCACGTAGAGCAGCTCGATCGACGGCGTCAGCGCCTGGACCTCGCCGGGCTGCTCGAGGACCGGCCGCGCGAGCGGCAGCGCGAGGTCGTTGAGGACCTGCAGCGCGTCCTCGCCCATCACGACGATCATCTTGGGCGCCACGATCGCGATCTCCTCGGCGACCCGTCCGACGCAGGCCGGATCGGCGAGCGACGTATCGGGCACGGGGCACTTGACGCACAACGTCCCGTAGACGGCGAGCGGATCGATCGCCAGGCGCTTGAAGGCCTTCATGAGCGCGGTGCCGGCGCGGCCGTAGAAGGCCACGCCCTCTTCGATCTCCGGCGCCGTCGGCGCGTGCTTGAGCAGCAGGATGTCGGCCTGGGGATGGCCGGAGCCGAGGACCGGCATCAGATGGCCGCGCGGGCACTCGTGGCAGTCCTGCAGCTCCCGCGTCAGCAGGTTGAGCTCTCGGATCGCGCGCTCGAGGTACTTCTCGCGGATCTCGTCATCGGTCGTCGGCATGCTCCGCGGTGAGTTCGACGGTTGCGAGGGCCGACCCTGCGCGTGCATCACGACTTGCGCGTAGCCCGCCGGACCCGCCGCTCGCGCACGGCGCGACGCGCGCTCTGCGGGGTGGCCCTCGTCTCGAGGAACTTCAGCGCCTGCACGTAGAGCAGGGAGGACGGCTTCGTCGTGATCACGGCCGTACGCAGGGACTCGAGGAACTCCTCCGGGCCGTCGAAATCATGCATCCGCACCCGCACGGAGCCCAGCCCCGGAGCGACGTGCGAGTCCGATCCGGCGCCGGCGAGGATCCGGTACTTGGCCGCGAAGCGCGCGGCCTCCTCGTTGAACGAGCCGATCGCCACGCGCGGGTTGTAGACCTCGATCGCGTCGATGTCGTCGATGATCGTGAGCAGGTGCTCGTAGTCGGGCACGGCGTGCATGCGGTCGAACGGATGGGGGACGTAGACGAGGCCGCCCTGGCGCTTGATCTCGGTCACCGTCTCGGCCAGCGTCAGCCCGCGCGGGATCTGCTGCTCGATGAACATGCCGATGACCTCGCCCTGGTTGGCCGTCTTGACCTCCTCGGCGACGATGATCTTCACGCCGAACTCCGCGGCCTTCTCGCGCGCCTCGTAGGCGCCGGTGATGACGTTGTGGTCGGTCACGGCGATCGCGCCGAGGCCCTGCTCGCGGGCGGTGGCCAGCAGTACCTCGACCGGCGTCGCGCAGTCGTGCGAGTGGTCGGTGTGCATGTGCAGGTCGACGTCGATGCGCTTGCGCGAGCTCAGCTTCGCTGCCAGCCTCCTGTCACCCTCGATCGGGTGGCGGCGGGCCACGATGCCCGCGTAGACGTCCTCGAGGTCGTCGGCGACGCGTGACCACGTCAGCTGCGCGCGGATCGGCTCGGCGGCGGCTCGCAGCCGCTCGCGCAGCTGCGTGTCGGCGACGAGGCGCTCGAGCTGCGCCGCGAGCGTCTCGATGTCACGCGGCTCGAACAGCAGGCCCCGGGTGCCCTCGTCGACCGCCTCCTCGTAGATGGGCAGGCGCGCGGCGAGCGGCACCGCGCCGGCGTTGATGGCGCGCAGCAGCAGGCCCGGGGCGGGTGCCGCGCCGTCGGAGGCGGCCACGTAGATGTCGCTGCCCGCCAGCAGCTCGGCCTCGCTGACCTCGCCCGGCGACACGTAGCGCACGCGCGCCTCGAGGCCGGCGCGCAGCGGCGCGCTGCTCGACGGACCGCGGGCGGAGAGGATCGTCGCCTCCCACGGGAGGACCGGATCGAGGCGGCGCAGCGCACGCAGGAACAACCGCAGGGCGGGCCGCTCCTCGTCGTCGACGAAGCCGAAGCGCACACGGTCGCCGGCGGACGCCATGCGCGCCGCAGGCGGGTCGGCGCCGGGCAGCAGCACGCGATAGTCGGCGGGGAAGAAGCGCTGCATGAGCGCGCGCGTCGCGTCGAAGCTCGCGGTGCGCGCGTCGAGGCGGCCGAGCACGAGCTGCACGACCTTGCGGGCCACCTGGGTCGAGAGCAGGCGCTCGGTGGGGGCGTGGAACGTGCCGACGTTCAGGGCGCGCGAATGGCGCAGCGCGGCGCTCGAGGTCGATGGCGCGAAGGGCTCGTGGACGTGGCAGACGTCGAGCGGCAGGATCGTCAGGAGGTTCTCGATCGTCCGCGAGACGTCGACGGGCAGAGCGGGGGCGCGGCGGGCGCTGCCCGGTAGGTCGGGCAGGGCGTCGCCGACGGCGAGCACGCGCGGCGCCGCACCGGGCTCGGGCAGCAACGACGCCGGGTCCTCGCGCGCGGCGTTCAGCGCCTGGCGCGTGTCGCGCACCGCCTCGCTGGAGCGCGACGGCGCCACGATCAGCACCTGGTGTCCGCGAGCGGCCAGCTCGGCCGTCGTGCGCTCGACGTAGGTCGTGATCTCGTGGTGGCCGGCGCCCCACGGATAGGGCGTCACATGGGCGATCGCGAGGGCGGTGTCAAGCACTCCCTCAGCATACGAACCGGCCGTGTGCGGTCAGCCCCGCTTCGGGCCGCCGCTCGCGTACAGCGCCGTGAACTCGTCCTTGTAGTTCTCGTAGACGACGTTGCGCTTGACCTTCAGCGTCGGCGTGAGCTCCTCGTGCTCCTGCGAGAGGTCGCGTTCGAGGATCGTGAACTTCTTGACCTGCTCGATGCGGGCGAACTTGCGGTTGGCTTCGTCGACCGCGGACTGCAGCTCGTCGCGGACCGCCGGGTTCTTCGCGAGCTCGGCCGGGTCGGCCGAGTCGGCACCGAGCTTCTCGGCAAGCGCCTTGCACTCGTCCGGGTCGAGCGTCAGCAGCGCGGTCAGGTACGGCTTGCGGTCGCCGAACACGACGGCCTGCGAGATCCAGCGGCAGAGCTTCAGGGCGTTCTCGATGTTCGACGGCGAGATGTTCTTGCCGCTCGAGGTGATGATCAGGTCCTTCTTGCGGCCTGTGATCGAGAGGTAGCCGTCGGCGTCGAGCTCGCCGAGGTCGCCGGAGTGCAGCCAGCCATCGGCGTCGAGGGTCTCGGCCGTCGCCGCGGGGTTGTTGTAGTAGCCCTTGAAGATGTTCGGGCCGCGCATCAGCACCTCGCCGTCGTCGGCGACCCTCACCTCGCAGACCGGCAGCGGCTGGCCGACGGTGCCGAAGCGGTGGTGCTCGATCGTATTGAGCGTCTCGACCGCGCACGTCTCGGTCATGCCGTAGCCCTCCAGCACCCACACGCCGGCGGCGTGGAAGAACTCGAGGATCTCGGTGTCGATCGGCGCCGCGCCGCTCAGCGCGAGCTTCACGCGGCCGCCGAAGAGGTCGCGGATCTTGTGCAGGACGAGCCTGTCGGCGAGCGCGTGCCGGGCCTTGAGGACGAGGCCGGGATGGCCGCCGCGATCCTCGCGCTGCGCGACCTCACGCCCGACGCCAACCGCCCAGTGGAAGATCTTCGCCTTCGCGCCGCCCGCGGCGTCGGCCTTGGCCGTCGCGGCGGTGTGGATCTTCTCGAAGATGCGCGGCACCGACGGCAGGTACGTCGGCTTGATGAGCTGCACGTCCTCGACGATCTTCTTCGGGTCCCGGCGCCAGTAGGCCATCTCGCCGCCGGCGTCGATCGCGAAGAGCTGCACGATCCGCGTGAGCACGTGGGCGAGCGGCAGGAAGACGTAGAGGACGTCGTCGTCGGGCGTGATCTTCAGGATCGGGTGGATCCCGTCGATGTCCGCCACGAGGTTGCCGTGGGTGAGCATGCAGCCCTTCGGCGGGCCGGTGGTGCCAGATGTGTAGACGATCGTGGCGACGTCGTCGGGGTCGATGCCCGCCACGCGCGCGTCGAGGTCCTCGTCGGAGACGTCCGCGCCGGCCGCGCGCAGCGCGTCGAGCGTCATGACCTCGTCGTCGCCCTCGCCCTCGAAGCGGAACACGTGCTTGAGGTTTGGCAGCGCGTCGCGGATCTCGGCGAGCTTCGCGAGCTGGCCCTCGTCCTCGCAGAACAGCGCCGTGGCGCCGGAGTGCTCCAGGACGTACTCGCACTCCTCCGCCGAGTTGGTCTGGTAGACCGGGACGACGGTGGCGCCGGAGCAGATCGCGCCGAAGTCGGCGAGCGTCCACTCCGCGCGGGTGTTGGAGAGGATCCCGACGCGGTCGCCGGCTCCGATGCCGAGCGCGATCAGCCCCTTGGCGACCGCCCGCACGTCCTTGCCGAGCTGTGGATATGAGGTCTTTATCCACCTGTCGCCCTCGGGAGAGCGCATCGCGGGGCCGCTGAAGCGCTGGGCGGCGTCGAGGACGAGCGTCGCGATGGTTCGGGCCGGCGCCGCCTTGGCGGGCGGCGTCTTGGCGGCGGCTGCGCCGGTGGTCGTGACGTCTTCGGTGCTCATGCCCAGATCCTACGCCCCCGGAGGAGACCGGACTGCGGGTTGACCCGCTGGCGCGGTCGCTGAACCCGCGGCTTTGCCGTGGACTGCCGACCGGCGCCGCAGCCTGCGGCGCCGGAGGACTCGCGCGCTAGTTCTCGCTGCTCTTCGCGGCGCTCGCGGATGCGGCGGCCGAGGCCGGCTCGCTGCCCGGCCGGTGCGTGTACTGCGCGATGAACGCCTCGGTGTCGGCATGGGCCTGCTCGTCGGGGCGCTGGTCGTGCGGGGACTTCATGAGGTACGACGACGGGCCGTCGAGCTGACCCGAGATGCCGTGGTTCAGCGCGAGCTTGCAGCAGCGCACGGCGTCGATGACGATGCCCGCGCTGTTGGGCGAGTCCCAGACCTCGAGCTTGAGCTCGGCCATCAGCGGCACGTCGCCGAAGGCCTGGCCCTCGAGGCGGATGTGCGCCCACTTGCGATCGGTCAGCCACGGCACGTAGTCCGAGGGGCCGACGTGGACGTCGCCGGGGGGCAGCTCGTGGCCCATGATCGACGTGACCGCGTTGGTCTTGGAGATCTTCTTGGACTCCAGGCGCTCGCGCTCGAGCATGTTGTAGAAGTCCATGTTGCCGCCGACG
>JBBSMC010000131.1:0-5278 GCA_038233375.1 Solirubrobacterales bacterium | reverse complement strand
GGCACGGGCCGACTCGCGGTCGATGTGCCAGCGTCCGCCGAGGCTGAAGACGCTCTGCGGCAGCTCTCCGGGCTTGGCCGCGGTGTAGTCGTGCGTGCCGTCCTTCGGCCCGACGGGGGAGAAGCCCTTCGCGCGGGCGGTGCCGAGGTAGGTCTCCGGCGTGGCGCGGTGGCCGACCGTCTCGATCTTCCCGCGCGGCGTGGCGGCGGCGCCCAGCCGGCGGTCGCCGGCCTCGGCCAGCAGCGCACGGATCGCCGCCTCGGTCTCCTCGTACTTGCCCTCGCCGAAGTGCACGTAGCGAACGCGCCCGCGCGCGTCGACGAGGTACTTCGCGGGCCAATACTGGTTGCCGAACGCGTTCCAGGTGCCGAACTCGTTGTCCTGCACGACCGGATAGCGGATGCCTTGGCGGTCGATCGCGCCGCGGACGTTGGCCGTCTTCCGCTCGAAGGCGAACTCGGGCGTGTGGACGCCGACGATCGTCAGGCCCTGGGCGCGGTAGCGCTCGTCCCACGCCTTGATGTAAGGCAGCGTGCGCAGGCAGTTGATGCAGGTGTACGTCCAGAAGTCGACGAGCACGACGCGGTCGCGCAGCCCGGCCATCGTCAGCGGCGGCGAGTTCAGCCAGCGCGGCCGGGCCGGCGCGAACTCGGGGACCTTGCCGAGCACCGGCAGCGCGGGCGTCTTGACGCCGGGCAGCGCGGCATGGCCCTTGGCGGCCACTCGCGTGACGGCCTGCACGACCGCGTCGTCGTCGGCGGCGCTGTCGCCTCCGAACCTGGACGTGCCACGCAGCTCGGCGAGCTCGTCCTCGACGGTGGCGGACTTCTCCAGCCCGCCGGTCGGGTTCGTCAGAAAGGACGGGAAGTGGCTGGCCAGCGCCTCCTGAAAGCGCAGGTCGACGCTCGTGAACATCAGGACGGCGGTCAGCAGCATGACCGCGCCGAAGCCGCGTTGCAGAGCGCCGCCGCGGCCGGTCCGGCGTACCCAGTCGATCAGGCGCCGCCCGCCGATGGCGAGGCCGAGCAGGACGACCGCGGAGCCGAGGCCGTAGGCGATCGCGACGGCGACGATCTTCGCCGTGGTGCCCGACGACGCGCTGACGGAGATCACCGCGGCGAGGATCGGCCCGGCGCAGGGCGCGTAGACGAAGCCCAGCGCGCCACCGAGCGGCAGGCCCGACCAGAAGCCGTCGGCGTCGCCGCGGGGCGCCAGGCGCTGCAGGAACGACAGGCGCAGCGTGAGCCATTCGGCTGCGCGCGGCACGAGCAGGGTGATGCCGAACAGCGCCAGGACCGCGATCGCGGCGGTGCGCAGGGCGCCGTCGCCGACGCCGACCCCGTCGACGACCGAGGCGATGCCGACGATCGTGATCACGTGCGTGAGGGTCAGCCCGGTCACGATCCCGATCGGCCGGCGGCGGCCGCCGGTGCCGCTCGTCGACAGCAGCGCGGGCAGGACCGGCAGCACGCAGGGCGTGATCGCGGTGGCCGCGCCGGCGAGGAACGCGAAGGTGAGCAGGAGGATCATGGGTGAGGGGTCTGTACTAGGCTGCCGCGCCTATGAGGAAGGTCGTCTCCGTCGTCGGTAAGCCGTTTCGCTTGATCGGCAGGTTTCTGTTGCTTCTGCTGCGGTCGCTGCGCTTGCTGGGCAAGACGCTTGTCCGCTTGGGCAAGCTGCGCGGCAAGGCCCGGATCATCGCGTTTGCGGTGCTCGCCGTGGTCGTAGTTGGCGCTGTGGTGCTCCTCAAGCCCGGCCCCGACGACAACGAGGCGGTCGCCGAGACGCTCGACAACTACGCCGCGGCGACGCGCGACAAGGACTACCAGACGATCTGCGACAACCTCTACGCCAAGGATCTCGTCGAGCGCGTGCGGGCCGCGGGCCTGCCGTGTGAGGTCGCGCTGCGCACGGGTCTGGAGGATCGCCAGAACCCGCGGCTGGAGGTGCTCGGCGTCGAGGTCAACGGCGATCAGGCGCTGGCGCGCGTGCGCTCGACCGCCGGCGGCGAGGTGCCGTCGACGGACCTCGTACGGCTCGTCAAGGAGGACGGCGACTGGCGGGTCGCCTCGCTGTCGGAGCCGGGAGCCACGCTGAAGACCCCCTGACCGGGTGCGCGGCGTCAGCGCTTGACGACGACGTAGACCGCGGCCAGGGCAAAGCCGATCTGGCCGAAGCTCATCGCGATGCCGAGGTTCGCGGCGCCGGCGGCCTGCGCGATCAGAGTCGCGGCGGCGAACGCCCCGATCATCAGCAGGAGGTCGATCAGCAGCCGGCGGCGCGCGTCGCTCATGCCGTCGCCTGCGCCTCGAGCGCGCGCGTGAGGGCGGGGACGTCCAGCGCCGCGTCCTGCTCGTCGAGCAGCTTGAGCGCCGAGCGCCGGCCGCCCAGGGCGCGCAGGCCGCGTTCGCCGTGCTCGGCGACGAAGTCCGCCAGCGCGCCGGCGCGGCGCGCGACGAGCCGCCGGGCCGCGACGTCGTGCCGCTGGGGCTGCTCGTCGAGGGCGTCGACGAGCTCGCCGAAGCCGGCCGGCGGCGACAGCGAGCTGACCGCGACGACCTTCGTGTCCTTGACGCCCAGCGACCGCAGCGCCGCGCTGAGGTCGCGCCGCGAGCGCAGCGCGATCGGCCCGAGGTCGGCCTTCGTCACGACGAGCACGTCGGGGATCTCCATGATCCCCGACTTCAGGAACTGCAGGACGTCGCCGCCGCCGGGCTGCACCACGACCGCAACGCTATCGGCAACCTCGGCCACCTCCGTCTCGGACTGACCGACGCCGACGGTCTCGACGACCACGACGTCGAATGCGGCGGCCAGCGCGTGCGCCGCCGCGCGGGTCGCGGGGGCGAGGCCGCCGAGGCGCCCGCCGGCGGCCATCGAGCGGATGAAGACGTCCTCGTCGCGCGGGTTGACGACGATCCGCGCGCGATCGCCCAGCAGCGCGCCTCCCGAGCGCTTGGAGGACGGGTCGACGGCGAGCACGGCGACGCTGCGGCCGCGCGCGCGCCAGGCCGCGACGAGGTGCGACAGCAGCGACGACTTGCCGGCGCCCGGGGGACCGGTGACGCCGACGACGTGGGCCGGCGCCTCACCGCCGAGCGCGGCGGGGGAGACGGCGTGCAGCAGCGCGTCGATCTCGGGGCGCTGCGCTGCAGCGCGGTTCTCGACGAGGTTGAGCACCGCGGGCGCGGCGGAGCGATCGCCGTCGCGCAGGCGCTGGCCGAGGTCTTCGCCGGTGGCGGGCATCTACCGGCGGACGCTAGTACACCGCGTCGGTGGCGCGGACGCCCGGTCACGGCTCAGAACTCAGGCGGCGGCTTCGAGACATAGCACGTCGTCATCGCCGCGGCGGGCAGGAATCTGCATGCGTCCCGGGAACTTCGCAACGTCCCACCTGCAGCCCCGAACGGATGGCGGAGAAACCAGATGAGTGCCGAGGAGTCGACGGACGAGCAGGAAGTGGCCAGGCAGCCGACCGACGAGCCGGCCGCGCCCGGGCGGGCGACGGTCGTGCTGATCGGCGACGGCGATCTGAGCGAAGAGACGGCGCGGGCGCTCGAGGCGGCGCACGCTCACGTCATCCGTCTGTGCCGGCCCGACGAGGACGACGTGCGCGACGCATTCCAAAGCGAGGACGTCGACGCCGTGGCGGTGGTCGAGCGCGAGGACGCGATCGTGCTGCGACTCGCGCTCATGGTCCGCAGCGTGTCCGAGGACGTGCCGCTGCTGCTGACGCTCTTCGACACCACGATGGCCGAGCAGGTCGCCGAGGTCGTGGCCAACACGCAGGTGACCTCGCTCGCGGAAATCGTCGCTCCGTCCCTCGCGGGCCCGTGCATCGACGAGCGCTTCACCGCCGTCACGTTCGAGAACGGCACGCCCGTCGGTCTCATCGAGCGCGACGGAAACATCTCCAAGGCGTCGATCCGATTGCCCCGTCCGCGGCGCATCGAGGCGCTCGCGCGTGCGCTCTTCACCCCCTATGACAAGAGCGCCGGGATGCTGTTGTTCGGTTCCATCGGGCTGGCGGCGGTCTTCGCGCTGGAGACCGTCACGGCCGTGTTCACGCTCGACGAGAGCGCCATCGACGCCATCTACGGCTCGGCGAAGACGCTCGTCACCGTCGATCCCAACCCGAAGGTCGCCGACGGGCCGGCCTGGTACAAGCTGTTCACCTCCGTGACGATGATCGTCGCCCTGCTGCTCGCGGCCGCCTTCACCGCGGGACTCGTGAACCGATTCGTGGACCGGCGGCTGACCGGCCTGTTCGGCCGCAGGGCGGTTCCGCGGCGTGATCACGTGGTCGTCGTCGGTCTCGGCCAGGTGGGGATGCGCCTCTGTCTGCTGCTGCGCGCGTGCAAGGTCCCGCTGGTCGCGGTGGAGTCCGACGAGAACGGCGAGCGCGTGGGGATCGCCAAGGAGCTGGGCCTCCCGGTCGTCATCGGCCGCGGCGCCGACCCGTCGCTCATGCGTCGCCTGTCGCTGCACCGGGCGCGTGCCGTTGCCGCGGTCACCGCGGACGACCTGCAGAACATCTCGGTTGCGGTGACCGCGCGCGGGATCCAGCCCGACATCCGCACGGTGCTGCGCGTCGGCGACGGAAACGTCGCCAACGAAACGCGTTCGCTGCTCGCGCTCGGCCTCGTGCGCGACGTGCACCGCCTCGCCGCCACGCTGCTGGCCGCGCAGATCCTCGGCGGTGACGCCGAGAGCGTCGTCTGCATCGGCGACGACGCGCACCTGCGGTTCCCCGACGGGCGGCTGGAGCGCGCCGAGCTCGACGCGCTGGCGCGCTGAGGCACGTCGGCGACCGTGTGCGCTCAGCGCCCGAGGGTGTCGAGTCGGTGCCGTTCCGTTCGCCCGCCGATGATCCATTCGACGATCTTGCCGAGGACGAGCTTGAGCCGGCTGATGCTCTTGTCGGGAGCCGTGTTCAGAACTCGCCGCTTGCCCGAGATGTCGCGTGCGGCGATGCGATCAACGGGCACGGATGCCTGCTGGCTGCGACCCGTTTCGCGCCAGGCGGCTGTGCCCTTTGAGGTCAAGATCAGACTCCGAAGCCGCAGTGAGTCGGGCTGACCGGGCGCCGTAGGAGCGGGTCCCCGCCGTGGAGGGGGGGGGGGGGGGGGGGGCGCGCCCCCCACGGCCCCCCCCGCGGGGGGCCCCCCCCCGCGCGGCGGCGCCCCCCCCCCCCCCCCCCCCCCGGGCCGTACCCGCACGCGTGGGTGGGGCCGCCCCGGGGGGGCGGGCCCCCCCCCACCCGATCGAGGCCGTTTCC
>JBBSMC010000130.1:0-5584 GCA_038233375.1 Solirubrobacterales bacterium | reverse complement strand
GGCGCCGGCCAGCAGCGCTTCGCTCCGCTCAACAGCTGGCCGGACAACGCCAACCTCGACAAGGCTCGCCGGCTGCTGTGGCCGGTCAAGAAGAGGTACGGCCAGAGCCTCTCGTGGGCGGACCTCATGGTCCTGACCGGCAACGTCGCCCTGGAGTCGATGGGCTTCGAGACGTTCGGCTTCGCCGGCGGCCGCGAAGACGTCTGGGAGCCCGACGAGGACGTCTACTGGGGTCCGGAGAAGGAGTGGCTCGGCGACGAGCGCTACACCGGCGACCGCGAGCTCGAGGATCCGCTGGGCGCGGTCCAGATGGGCCTCATCTACGTCAACCCGGAGGGCCCGAACGGCAGCGCCGACCCGGCCGCGTCGGCGCACGACATCCGCGAGACGTTCGGCCGCATGGCGATGAACGACGAGGAGACGGTCGCGCTGATCGCCGGTGGGCACACGTTCGGCAAGACGCACGGCGCCGCCGACCCCGACGAGTACGTCGGCCCCGAGCCCGAGGGCGCCGCGCTCCAGGAGCAGGGCCTCGGCTGGCGCAACGCCTTCAACAGCGGCAAGGGCGTCGACACGATCACCAGCGGCCTGGAGGGCGCGTGGACGCCGAGCCCGATCAGCTGGGACAACAGCTTCTTCGAGACGCTCTTCGAGAACGAATGGGAGCTCGTGAAGAGCCCGGCGGGGGCCCGGCAGTGGGCCCCGAAGGGCGGCGCGCTCGCCGACGCCGTGCCCGACGCGCACGACCCGTCGCGGCGGCACGCCCCGATGATGGCGACGACGGACATCGCGCTGCGCGTCGACCCGATCTACGAGCCGATCTCGCGGCGCTTCTACGAGAACCCGGCCGAGCTCGCGGACGCATTCGCCCGTGCCTGGTTCAAGCTGACGCACCGCGACATGGGGCCGGTCGCGCGGTACCTCGGACCCGAGGTGCCGGATGAGACGCTGCTGTGGCAGGACCCGCTCCCCGAGGTGACGCACGAGCTCGTCGGGGCCGACGACGTCGCGGCCCTGAAGGCTCAGATCCTCGACTCGGGTCTGACCGTCGCGCAGCTCGTGAGCACGGCGTGGTCGTCGGCCTCGTCGTTCCGCGGCAGCGACAAGCGCGGCGGCGCCAACGGGGCGCGCATCCGCCTCGAGCCGCAGAATCGGTGGGAGGTCAACGACCCCGAGCAGCTGTCGGCGGTGCTGAGCACGCTCGAGGGCATCCAGCAGTCGTTCAACAGCGGCCAGAACGGCAGCGGCAAGCGAGTCTCGCTCGCCGATCTGATCGTGATCGGCGGCTCCGCGGCCATCGAACGAGCCGCTCGGAACGCCGGCCACGAAATCGATGTCCCCGTCACGGTGGGACGCGCGGACGCGTCGCAGGAGCAGACCGACGCGGAGTCCTTCGAGGCGCTCGAGCCGACGGCGGACGGCTTTCGCAACCACCTCGCGGCGGACCACCGTCTGACGGCCGAGTACCTCCTCGTCGACAAGGCGAACCTGCTGACCCTTAGCGCCCCCGAGATGACCGTCCTCGTGGGTGGCCTGCGGGTCCTGGGCGCGAACTCCGGGGGATCCACGGCGGGTGTGCTGACCGACACGCCCGGGTCGCTCACGAACGACTTCTTCGCGAACCTGCTCGACCTGAACACGACGTGGACGGCGACATCCGACGACGCGGGGACGTTCGAGAGCCGCAACGGCACGGGCGAGGTCAAGTGGACCGGCACCCGCGTCGACCTCGTGTTCGGCTCGAACTCGGAGCTGCGCGCGGTCGCAGAGGTCTACGCGAGCGATGACGCGCGCGAGAAGTTCGTGCACGACTTCGTGGCGGCATGGGTGAAGGTCATGAACCTCGATCGCTTCGACCTCAGCTGATCTGGCTGTCAGGCCGGTCGCCGGCCCGGCCTGGGTCATGACGCGCAACGTGCGGTATCCGCACTCGGCGCGTCACTACGGTCAAGCGTGGGCGCGGTGTCAGCTCGGGACGGGCTTGATGATCCGGTGCACGCCCGCCGCCGCGCCCAGTGCGGCGGCGACGACGACGCCGGCGATCAGCTTGCGCTTCATGGCCGCACCGTACACGGCGCGGCCATGCCGTACGCTCGCACGATGCCGGGCATCGAGGACCCCGACAAGATCGACGTCATCGCCGAGGACGCCGACGGCAACGCGCTGCTGTCGATCGTCCAGACTGGGCCGTGGCCGACCGACGGCTCCGAGCGCGGCCGCCTCAAGCGCAAGCTCGGCACCTACCTGCGCTACGCGCAGGACGGTCAGATGGTCGCCACCTACCCGAGCCTCGACGGGCGACCGCTCGTCATCGAGCTGACCTACGAGGTCGCCCCGCCACAGTCGGTGCTCGACTACTGGCGACGGCGAAGCCAGACGGCGGCCCGCGACGGCGTCACGCTGAGCATGCGCGCACTCGACGACATCGTCTGGCGCGCGTAGCCGCTCGGCGCGGCCGGCGGGCGGGGCGGGGCGGTCAGTCGCCCGCGGTGCCCGTGGTCTTGCCTGGGCGGGTGCCGAAGAGCCCGTCGAAGGTCGGGTCGCCGACCGAGGGAGCGCCTACCGGTCGATTGCGCGCACGATGAACGGGCCCAGTGTGGCCGCGAACGCCTGCGTGAGATGTGCCTTGTCGTGTCGCACGAGCGCGCCGCCGACGACAGAGAAACAGCGCGTGGCGCCGCAGTACTGCCGTGTCAGGTCGATCGTCTTGATCTTCGGCGAACGCAGCGCGCGCGCCGCCGCGACGAGCGGGTCGCGCGGGACGGCGCGCGCGCGGGCGAACGTGCAGTTGGTTGTCAGGTTGCGCCGCGCCTTCAGCGCGCCCGCGACGCACGTGAGCAGGTTCCTCCTCGAGGTGGGCGCGTCGCGGATGACGACGACGTTGCGGCGCTGGCGCAGCAGCGCCTGCAGCTCCGCGCGGTAGCCGGCCTCGGCGGCCTGGGCGGGCGTGCGGCCACCGGTCGCCTTCACCCGGGCGCTTGCGTGCGCCGACAGGAACACGGTCTGCACCTCAGGATGCCTGGCCAGCCAGCGCAGCACCTGGCTGTTCCACTTCCGGCAGTCCTGTGAGACCTTCGGCGTGCCGAGGATCGGCCGCCCGCGCGTCGTCGTGCAGCCCGAGCGCAGGATCGAGGTCCCGCGCCAGCCCTTGGCGGTGGTCAGCACGGTGAGTGCGGCCTTCAGGTTCGCGGCGTGGCTGTCGCCGATCAGCGCGAACGTCCCCTTCGCCTCCTCGGCCGGCGCGCCGAAGCCGCAGGCCGTGATGAGGCCGTCGTGCTGGACCTTGTCGCAGTACGGATCGGCGATGACCTTGGCGCGATCGGGCGTCGGTTCGACGGTGCCGCGCAGGTCCGGGTTGTCGCAGGGCGCCGCGGGGTCGCGTGCGGCGGCGCCGAAGCATGGCGCCACCGCCAGCGGCACGACCTCGCCGGCGATCGCCTCGGCGTCCGGGGCGCGATCGCGGCAGGTGGCCGGGCAGGCCGGGTCGGTCCACGCGCTGTCGGCGTACCACTGAAACGACCCGACGGCGAGGCCCGCCGCGGCCGGCAGGAACGTCGCCTGCAGCACGGTCGGCTCGGGCCGGGTGACAACGGAGGCCAGCGGCCGCGTGACGAGCGGGGCGCCGTTGTCGCCAAGCGGCGTGAGGTCGAGCGACGTGCGGCCGGAGTGCCGGACCACGCAGACGCGGGCGCGGGCGCGCGCCGGCTCGCCGTGTACGAGCGAGACGCACAACTCGCGGCTCGGCGTCGCCGTCAGGTCACGCGTGTCCCATGGCGCCGCGGTGACGAGGCGCAGCGCCATCCGCACGTCGCGCTGAGCGAGCGTCACCTCGGTGAGGTCCAGCGGGCCGCCGGTGCCGACGGGGTCGGTCGTCGGCGCCGCCGGAGCGGTTGTCGCGGCCGTCGCGGCGGGCACCGCCGGCAGCGTGCACGCCAGCGCGACGCTCATGAGGAGTACGGCCTGACGAACCAGGCGGGAGGGCGGCTGCGCCGTGCTCATGACTCGCGCCGGAAGGCCAGGACGTCTTGATTCTCGTCCCAGCCGCGGGGCCGGTGGCTGACGAGTCGGACGGTGTCGCCGGAAGCGGCGGCGAACGCGCGGGTGACGTGCTCGGGCGTGTGCCAGGCGTGGCCGTAGTGAAAGAGGGCGCCCTCGTAGGCGATGTGGTGATGGCCACGGGTGCGCAGCGCGTCGGCGATCTCGTCGCGCCGCGGCGCGAACTCGCCGGTCGTGGGCGGCTCGGCGTGGATCGTGACGACGGCGATGCCGCCGGGCAGCAGCGCCTCGGTGAAGCTGCGCAGCAACTGGGCGACGCGCTCCTCGTCGAGGTGCGTCACGAGCGAGCCGCACCAGACGAGGTCGTGGCGGCCGAGGCCCATGCGATCCAGGCTCGGCGTGGAGCGCAGCGGATTTGCCCCGAAGTGCGTGGCACAGAAGCGGATCGCCTGGCGGTTGATGTCACACGCGGTGATGCGCTCGGGCGCGATCTCCTGCGCGAGCATGCGCAACACCCGGCCGTAGCCGCAGGGCATGTCCAGGCAGGACGTGACGTCGTCGAAGCCGCGCTCGGCGTCCGCGAGCGCATGCCGGATCGCCTCGATCGCCGACCGGCCGACGCGCGCGTAGTGCGCGCCGTCGACGTCCTCGGGGTGCTTCATGTCGTCGTCGCGATGGATCGCTCCCGGGACGCCGGGGAAGGTCAGCGGTGGCTGGGGGCGGCGCATGCGCCGGCGCAGCGCGCCGCTCACGCGCAGCGCGACCTCGGGTGCCCGCGCGCGCCGTGATGCTGTCTGGGGCCCGGACACGTGCGCGAACGCTAGCGATCTTGGCGGCGCGCCGGAGCGGTCGGCGCGCCATTCACCACGGGGCGGGCTCGTAGTCCTTGAGGAACACGCCGTAGAGATCCTCGCCGGCCTCGCCGCGGACGATCGGGTCGTACACGCGCGCGGCGCCGTCGACGAGGTCCAGCGGGGCGTGGAAGCCGTCGCTTGCGAGGCGCATCCGCGTCGGGTGCGGCCGCTCGTCGGTGATCCAGCCCGTGTCGACGCTCGTCATCAGGATCCCGTCGCGCAGCAGCTCGTGCGCGCTCGTGCGTGTGAGCATGTTCAGGGCGGCCTTGGCCATGTTCGTGTGCGGGTGGCCGGGCCCCTTGTAGCCGCGCTGAAACTGGCCCTCGATGGCCGAGACGTTGACGACGTACGTGCGTCGCGCCGGCGACGCGGCACGCGCCGCGCGCAGGCGCCCGACGAGGATGAACGGAGCGGTCTGGTTGCAGAGCTGGACCTCGAGCAGTTCGACCGGATCGACCTCTTCGACGAGCTGGACCCACGAGTTGGCGGCGTCGAGGTCCGGGACGAGGCCGCCGGCGTCGATCGCCATCCCGGCGGCGATCCGCTCGGGCGAGGCGGAGCCGACGCTGAGCGCGAGGGTGGTCAGCGCGTGCGGGGTCGGCGTCCAGTGCGGGCTGCAGACGGCATCGGCCGGCGCCGGCAGGCCGCTCGTCACGCCGGCGGGACCGAACGTGCGGATCTCCGGCAGCGGGCCGGGCGGCAGCGGTGCGGCCTCGGCCTCGGCGAGCAGGGCG
>JBBSMC010000129.1:0-5678 GCA_038233375.1 Solirubrobacterales bacterium | reverse complement strand
GCTCCGCTCGCCGGGTGGCGTAGCGGTCTACATCGTCGGCGACGAGAAGTTCGAGCGGCGCTTCGGCCGCGCCGACGGCGTGTCACGTGCGACGAACCGGCCACCGCGCGGGGAGCCGGCCCTGCGGACCGGACCGTTCGCCGGGTATGCCGTGTGCCAGGCGCGTCCGCGCTAGGGTCCGCGGCGATGTCGAAGACGGTTCTCCTCCGGCCCCTGCTGGTCCTCGCGACCTTCCTGATCATCTTCGTGCTGCTGCTTCTGCTGCTCTTCGGCGTTTTCGGTGGTGGCGGCAACGGTGACGGCAGCGCGGACAGCGGCGGCGAGCCCGCCCGCGAGCAGCCCGAGCCCGAGCCCGAGCCCGAGTCGAGCGAGGGCAACCTCTCGGCCGCCGACCTGAAGGTCGGCGACTGCATCACCGACGCGAACTCGCGCACCGGCGACGTCACGAGGTTCGATGCCGTGAAGTGCGACGAGCCGCACGACGGCGAGGTCTACACCCTGATCAGGCTCGAGGGCGGCCCGAATGCGAAGGTGCCCAGCGAGGCCTTCATCAACGGCAAGGGCCAACGCGGCTGCCGTGCGCGGCTGCGACGCCAGGCGACGCCGCGCGCCTTCCGCGACAAGCAGCTCGGCTTCAAGTTCGTGTACCCGACGCCCGACAGCTGGGCCGAGGGCGATCGCGAGATCACCTGCGTGGCGACGTACGCGAAGGCGCGCAGCAAGAAGCTCGCGCAGCGCTCGCAGTAGCCGCCGCGGGCAGCCCTCAGGTCAGGCCCAGCGCGCGCAACCGCTCCCACAACGGGGCGTTGACGCGCTCGGCGGTCTGCTCGAGCGCCCAGGCGCGCAGGCCGGCATCAGGCGCCATCCGCGCTCCCGCCTGCGCGCGCAACGCGGCGACGAACGCGTCGGCATCGGCGGCCGTCGTGACCGCGCGGTCCCACGTGTGCACGCCCGCCAGCTCCGGTGACACCGTGCGCCGGCCCAGGCGCGCGTACTTGAGGATCCGGTAGGGCAGCGCCGCGTCGTTGAAGGGCTCCACGCGAAAGGGCAGGATGCCGACGTCGGCGCAGAGGATCAGCCGCGCCGCCTCCTCGTCGCTGCGGCGGCCGAGCCAGACGAGGTTCGGCGCCGTGCGACACCAGGCGAAGTCGGCGTCGTCGGAGCACTCGTCCTCGTGCCAGGCGCCGACGAGCAGCAGTACGAGCTCGGGCATCTGCTCGGCGACCGCGCGCAGCAGCGACCAGTCGGTTCGCCAGCCGAGGTGGCCGAGCGAGACCGCGATCACCGCGCGGCCCGGCTCCGGGGCGGGGAAGGAGTCGGCCGCCAGCCCGACGAGCTGCACCTCGCGGCCGGCCTCGCGCTCGAGCTCGGCGAGCTTGCCGGAGACGACGAAGGTCAGCGCCGAGCGCTCGGCCGCCTGCTCGTGCAGCGCGGCGAGCCGGATGCGCATCGACGGCGAGGCGTCGTAGGCCATCTCGTAGCGGTCCCAGCGCCCGTACCAGAGCTCGGCCTGGGGCTTCTCGGTGAGCAGCGCGCGCGCCAGCGGCCACTGCACCGGGTGGAAGATCGCCACCGCGCGCAGGTCGCCCTTCAGCGCGCGCAGCAGACGCCGCGCCGTGCGCCGCGCGATGCGATCGCGCAGCGGGCCGGGCAGCCGTGCGACCGCGCCGTAGGGGATCCGCGGCGGATCGGCGGCCACGACGCCGTCGGCGCGCAGCAGGTCACGGGCCTGGTCGGCGAGGATGAACCCCTCGAGCGGACGCGGCAGCAGCAGGAGGGCTCGCGGCGGTTCCGGCACGCGCTGACAGTAGCGTCCGTGCGATGCGCAGCCTCTTCACGCGCCTGCTGGCGGGGGGCGCGGCCTACCAGGCGTCGAGCGTGCTGTCGGCGGTCCTGGCGCTCGTCACGCTGCCGCTCTACACGCGAGCGCTGACGCGAGCGGACTTCGGCATCGCCGAGACGCTGCTGACCTTCATCATCCTCGCGTCGATCCTGCTGCGCTTCGGCCTCGGCGAGGCGTTCGTGCGCTTCTACTTTCAGACCGCGGAAGCCGAGCGCGACCGGCTCGCCCGGACGACGACCGCCACGGTGCTGCTCGTCACGACGGTCGCCGCGCTGCTCGGCGCCGTCCTCGCCGGGCCGCTCAGCGCGCTGCTGCTCGGCTTCGAGGACGCGGGCCTCATGCGAATCGCCGTGCTCGGGCTGTGGTCCTTCACGAACCTCGAGATCGCCTACGCGCTGCTGCGCGTCGAGGAGCGCCGGCGTGCCTACGTGATCGCGTCGCTGTGCAACGTCCTGCTGACCGTCGCGCTCACGGTGACGCTGGTCGTGGCGCTCGACGGCGGCGCGCGCGGCTACCTCGCCGGCAACTACATCGCCTCGGCCGCCGTGCTGCTCGGGCTGTGGTGGCTGCTGCGCGGACGTATCGGGCTGCGGCCGCAGATGGGCCTCGGTCCGCTGCTGGCCTTCGGCGTCCCCACCGTTCCCGCTGACGCGACCGTGTTCGCGCTCAACGTCGTCGACCGGGCCTACATCCTGCGCACGCAGAGCGCCGCCGCGGCCGGCCTGTTCGCGCTGTCGGTGAAGCTCGCGACGGCGGTCATCCTCGCGGTGCGCGGCTTCCAGCTCGCCTGGCCGCCGCTGGCCTACTCGATCCGCGACGACGACGAGGCCGGCCGCTTCTACGCCGCGGTGGCGACGTGGTACGTCGTCGTCACCGGCTTCGTCGTGGCCGCGCTGACCCTGCTCGGCCGCTGGGTCGTGCGCCTGCTCGCCGCCCCCGACTACTTCGAAGCGCACGAGGCGCTGCCGTGGGTCGCGCTGGGCTGGGCGATGTACGGCCTCTTCCTCGTGCTCGTGACGATCGGCGGGCGCGCCGGTGTGACGACGCGGACGTTCCCCGCGGCGCTGGCCGGCGTCGTCGTGAACGTCGTCGTGCTCGTGGCGCTCGTCGAGCCGCTGGGGATCGCCGGGGCCGGCATTGCCCTCGTCGCCGCCTACACGGTGATGCTGATCGTGCTGCATCTGCTCACGCGCGGCCTGTTCGCGGTGCCGTTCGACTGGCCGCGCCTGGCCCACGCCGTCGTGCTGCTTGCCGGCGTCGCCGTGGCCGGCGAGCTGCTGCTGGCGGAGTCCGGCGTCGCCGGCTTCGCCTCGCGCGCCCTCGCCCTGGCCGCCCTGCCGCTGCTCTTCGCGCTCACGCGCTTCGCCCGGCCGCAAGAGCTCGCCGCCTTGCGTGGGCTGCGAACCGTCGGCCTGCGCCGGCCGCGGGGCTAGTACACCCGGCCGGAAGTTCTGCGGGAAAACCCGCAGAACCTGCGGATGGGTGTATTAGCAGCCGAGCAGCTTGCGGACGCCCGTGCAGGCGGGTGCCGGCGCGGCGGGTGGCGCTGCCGCGGGCGAGGTCGTCGTCGGCGTCGTCGCTGTCGTGTCGTCGGGAGTATCGTCGGGTGCTGGGGCGGGTGGGGGTGCCGGCGCCTCGCCCGCGGGCACGCTGCGGCGCGCGTCGTCACGCTTGGCCTGGGCGCGGGCCTGCTCGGCCTCGCGGGCCACGGCACGCTCCTTGTCGGTGCGCTTTTTCTTCTTCTTCTTCTTTTTCTTCTTCTCGGCCGCCAGCATCTCCTTGCGGATCGCCGCGCCGTAGGCGGCGTCGAACTCGTCGACGAGCCCGGCGTCGGGCTCGCAGTTCGCGCAGAAGCCGGCGCGCTCCCAGCCGGCCGCGCGCGCGACCACCTGACTGGCGTACGTGATGCCGTAGAGGTCGTGGCCGTAGTAGGCGTAGGCCGCCGTCCAGGCGGCGCCGTCGAGCCCGGACCCGGCGCCGGAAGCGCGCAGCAGCGACCCGGCGGCCATGATCGCGTCGAAGTCGTCGTAGATCGATGGGTGGTGGCTCGTGCGGTGCGGGTAGCGCTTGGGCCGGTTGCCGGAGCGGAAGGCCTGGCGGTAGCGCTTCCACGTGCTGACCGGGCCGTTGGTGACGTTGAACTGCATCGGCCCGGCGCAGCAGCCGAAGGCGTTGAGGCCGTGGTACGTCGTACCGGCCTGCGAAAACGCCGTCTCCTGGCGGTGGACGGACGCGATCAGCCGCCAGTTGACGCCGAACACCCGCTCGGCCTCGCGGTACAGCGGCACGAACTCGGCCGCGGTCCCCGGAGCGACACGCTTGCGGGTCGTCCGGCGGTAGTACTCCGCCCCGGCGCGCTTGGCCCCGGTCTTCTTGACCGTCCCCGTGTCGGTGACCAGCGCGACCGGGCTCACCGCGGCCACGGGCTCGAGCGTCGTCAGGGCGGACATGCGGCTCGCGGTCAGCTCGGACGACGGCGAGTTCGCGCCCATCCCCAGCGATGCGGCCAGGACGATGGCGATCGCCGTGAGCGGACGGCCGAGCCCGCGTCCGGAGGCGATTGCCGCCCGCGGAACGCGCAGCGGCCGACGTGGGCCACGGGTCGCCCGCGCACCGCGCGGCCGCCGCCGAGCCGGCACGGCCTTGAGCGCGCGAAGGAGCCGACGACCAATCCGTCCGGCAGCGGGCAGGGAACGAGCCGGGAGCCGCATCGCTGGGCAGGATGCCAGAGACGCCCGCGCATCGGCGCGGTCCCCGGCCGTTCGACTGGCCGCGCCTGGCTTCAGGCCGTCCGCGCTCGCGCCTACCGTTCGCAACCGTGCCCGCGACGATCGAGCTGTGGACCGACGGCGCCTGCTCCGGCAATCCCGGGCCCGGCGGCTGGGCGGCGATCCTCGTCGCGCGTGACGCGAGCGGCGCGATCACCAAGCAGGTCGAGCTCTCCGGCGGCGATCGTGCGACGACGAACAACCGCATGGAGATGCAGGCGGTCATCAGCGGCCTGCAGGCGCTCGAGCGCCCGACGCGCCTGACCGTCCACATCGACAGCTCCTACGTCATGGACGCGATCGTCAAGGCCTGGCACGTCGGCTGGGTCAAGCGTGGCTGGAAGACCGCCGCCAAGCAGCCGGTCAAGAACCGCGAGCTGTGGGAGGAGCTGCTCGCGCTCGTCGAGCGCCACACGATCACGTGGCACAAGGTCAAGGGCCACGCGGGCGTCGCGCTCAACGAACGCTGCGACGAGCTCGCCGTCGCGGCCTGCCAGGTCGCGCGCCGCGCGCCGCTCAGCGCGGGCGCATGACGGTCAGCGCCACCAGGCGCGACACGACGACCGTCAGGTAGGCCACCGCGGCGATCATCTCGAACATGACGAGGTCGCGCGCGAACGGCTTGACGGGGACGATGTCGCCGAGCCCGGTGCTCGACAGCGGGGTGAAGTTCAGGAACAGCAGCTCCATCCAGTCGCGATCCGCGCCTGCGTCGACCGCGGCCGTGAGCTGCCCGGTTAGATCGCCTGCAGACGGTGTACGTCTAGGCGAACGCCCACGCCAGCAGCATGAACGTCGCGCCGATCGCGAACAGCTCGTCGCCCGACATCGTTGTCGATCATGAACGGAAAGATCCTAAGCAGCCCCAGCCCCGCGGCTGCGACACCTTCGGTCGCCGCGCCGCGCCGGTGAAGTGACCCGCCGCCGCCCGTGACCGATACGGTGTGGCGCTTCTTGCAGCTGACAGCTACGACGGTGACCGGCACTTCACCCGCGACGGCGCGCGGCGCGTGGCGACCCCGCTGTTCATCGTGCTCGTGGCGATCGGCAGCACCGACATCCTGTTC
>JBBSMC010000128.1:0-5680 GCA_038233375.1 Solirubrobacterales bacterium | reverse complement strand
CGCCAAGCGCGGGCGAGCGCTCGTCGAGGCCCGCAGCCTCGTGATCCTGCTGCGCGAGGGCGCCGACCTCGTCGTGGCGGCGAGCGTCGGCGTCACCGAGTCGGCGATCGGTGCGCGGGTGCCGATCGACGGCTCGACCACCGGGCAGGTGCTCGAGTCGCACACGGTGCAGCGCATCTCGGACGTCGGCGCGCATCTGCGCATCTCGGCGGCCCAGCTGGGCGTTCGTGATGCGCGCACGGCGCTGCTCGCCCCGCTCGTCTATCGCGGCCGCGGCCTCGGCGTCCTCGCCGCGTTCGATCATGGCGTCGACGCGACCGGCTTCTCGGCGGACGACGAGATGACGCTGCGTGCGTTCGCGGCCAGCGGGGCGACGGCCGTCGTGCTGGCCCAGACCGTGCAGCACGAGCGGCTGCGCCATTCGCTGGAGGCGGCCGAGGCGGAGCGCCGGCGCTGGGCGCGCGAGCTGCACGACGAGACGCTGCAGGGACTCGGCGGCCTACGGGTCATGCTCACCGCGGCGTTGCGGCGCGGGCCCGAGGGGGACGTCGCCGACCTGCTGCGCGAGGGCATCGGCCAGGTGGAGCGGGAGATCGAGAACCTGCGCGCGATCATCACCGAGCTGCGGCCCGCCGCGCTCGACGAGCTCGGGCTCGTGCCGGCGATCGAGGCGCTCGTCGCCCGGGTGAGCACCGTCGAGGGGCTGACGATCGAGTGCGCCCTGGACCTGCCGGACCACGATCGCCGTCTCGCGCAGGAGCTCGAGACGACGATCTACCGGATCGTTCAGGAGGCGCTCACGAACGTCGCCAAGCATGCGCATGCCGATTTCGTGCGGGTGACGATCTCCCGCACCGGCGACCGGATCGAGGTCGAGGTCGCCGACGACGGACACGGCTTCGACCTGGTCGGCGCGACGTCGGGGTTCGGCCTGGCCGGGATGCGCGAGCGCGTGACGCTGAGCGGCGGGCGCCTGGAGATCACGCCGGCGGCGGCGGGGACCACGGTGCGCGCGGTGATCCCGATCGCCGAGGACGAGGACGCCGGCGAAGTCTCGCGCCGGATCGGCCGGTGACCGGCGGCCGGCGTCTCGCGCGGTGGGGGTTTTCCCGCGGCCGCGCGGCGGCTTAGCCCCGATGTGCGCGCCGCGACCGCGCCGTAGCGTCCGAGCCATGATCAACGACACCCATTCCGACCCGCTCGAAGTCCTGATCGCCGGTGGCGGTGTGGCGGCGCTGGAGGCCATGATGGCGCTGCGCGCGCTGGCCGGCGACCGCGCGCGAATCACGCTGCTGGCCCCCGGCCGCGACTTCCACCACCGCCCGATGGCCGTCGCCGAGCCGTTCGCGATCGCGCAGGCCCGGCACATCGCCCTGATCGCGATCGCCCACGACTTCGACGCCCAGCTCGTCAAGGGCGAGCTCGCCGCCGTCGAGCCCGAGCAGCACCGCGTGCTCACCGGCGACGGCCGGACGATCACCTACGACGCGCTGATCATCGCCTGCGGGACGCGGATGCGACCCGCCTTCGAGGGCGTCATCACGGTCGACGACCGCAGCATCGGAGCGACGCTGCGCGGGCTCGTGCAGGACGTCGAGGAGGGCTACGCGCACGACGTCGCCTTCGTCGCTCCGGCGCACGCGTTCTGGCCGCTTCCGCTCTACGAGCTCGCGCTGCTCACCGCGCACCGTGCCAACGACATGAACACGACCGTCGACGTCTCGATCGTCAGCCCCGAGCGCACGCCGCTCGCGATGTTCGGCAGCGTCGTCAGCGACGAGCTGGTGGGGCTGCTGGCGGACGCCGGGATCGCCTTCCACGGCTCGTCGACGGCAGAGCTCGCCGACGGCGAGCTGACGCTGCGGCCGAGCGCTGTCACCGTGCGTGCCGGCCGCATCGTCGCGCTGCCGCTGCTCGAGGGCCCGCGGATCGGCGGCGTGCCGAGCGATCCCGACGGCTTCATCGCCGTCGACGAGTACGGCAGGGTGGCCGGGCTGCACGGCGTCTACGCGGCCGGCGACGCCACCGCCTACCCGATCAAGCACGGGGGCATCGCGTCACAGCAGGCCGACGTCATCGCCGGCGTGATCGCGGCGCAGGCCGGTGCCGCGGTCGATCCGCAGCCGCTGCGCCCCGTGGTCCGCGGCGCGCTGCTGACCGGCACCGGCACCCGCTACCTCGAAGCCGAGCTCGGCCGCGGGGCGGCCGGCAGCTCCACGTTCAGCGACGTCTGCCCCTGGGATCCGCCGACGAAGATCGCCGCCCGCCACCTCGGCCCGTACCTCGCGCAGGGGCAGCGCTCCCCGGCGACCGCCGCCGCATGAGCTCCGCCGGTGCCTCACTCCCGCCGGACAAGGAGCGTCCCCGCATGTCGCGTTCGCTGCGCCTCGCCGGCGTCACAGCCGGCTCGTGCTCATCGCCTTCGGCGTGGGCGCCATCGTCATCGGCATCGCCGGCCGCAGCGAGGTCAACGCGACGATCAGGCAGGAGCAGATCGTCGGCACGCCGGACATGACGCCCGCCCTGATCGCGGTCGACGCCAAGGCGGCGGGCCTCGACGTCGAGCTGCCGACCTGCGACGTCGCCGGCAAGGCGATCGCCAGCGGCGCCGACGCGAAGTGCTTCGCCAGCTACATGCGCATCCACGCGCTCGAGGCGACCGGTGGCCGGACCTACGCCCAGATGCCGCAGTACGCGTCGGCGAACGGGCGGGGCACGAGCGACAAGGCCAAGGCGCTCACCGATCCGAGGACCGGCGGACCGCAGAGCAACCCGGCGCGGCAGATCTGGATCAGCGAGACGGCGCTCGGCACCGCGATGAACACGTCGTACTTCGCCGCCTCGGTCGGGACGTTCGCGATCGTCATGGGCCTCGCGCTCCTGCTCACCGGCACCGGCTTCGTGGTCCTCGCCAGCGGCCTGATCGGCCCACCCGGACTGCGCCGCCGGCGCAGCGCCGCGGCGGCCCCTCTCACCCCGGCCGCCGTGGCCTGACCGGTGTGAAGCCGTCACTGCCTAGCGCGCCGGCGCTGAGTCAGCCGCTCGGGAGCGGCAGCGCTTGGCGTGACCGCATTCGCGTAGTCGCGCTCAGCGCCGGAGGATGGTTGTCGACCCTCCCGGCGAACCCCGCGGCGCTGCTCTTCACGGCTCCCGGCGGTGGCGGCACGTCGAGACGGGCGGCCCGGGACGGCGGGCCGGTCCGGCACGAGCTGTTCTGTCGCCGCGTGTTCAAGCCTGCCGTCGTCGCGAGCCTGCCCCCGGACAAGCAGAACCTCCGCTGGCACGACCTTCGCCATACCTGCGCGTCGCAGCTGATCCACTCCGGCGCGAGCGTCCTACTCGTGCAGAAGCGTCTCGGGCACTCGTCGGCCACGACGACGCTCGGATCGCTATGGCTGGCTGTTCCCGAGCGCGGAAGCGGCGCTCGCGGACGCCCTCGACGCGACGTACGGCGCGGACGCGCCCGCGCCGCAGGCGAACGTCATCCCGCTTGATCCGCCGGCCGCCGAGGCCGTGTAGCCAAGGGGTGCGTCGTGCGAGCGATCACGTCGGAGGCAGTCGAGACGTACTGGTTGAATGGATCTGGACGAGCGTAGCCGGATCGGATACGTTCGCCTCCCCAACTCGTGGGAAGTCGATCATGTAGGCGGCTGGCGCGGCGGGCCTTGGCAGGAACCTCCGACGCGGCGTTTGGCCGGCTGCTTCGCTTGGCTCGGCCCTACGTCAAGGAGCCTGGCGTGCGGCATTTGGCTTGAACCCAAAAAAAAGGAGCACCCGTGCGCATGATGATGAAGATGCAGCTGGACACCGCGGCAGGTAGCCGCGCGATCGCGGACGGCTCGTTGCCCAAGCTGATGCAGGACACGATGCAGCGCCTTCAGCCGGAGGCCGCTTACTTCGGGCCGGATGACGGCGTGCGCACCGCGTTCATCGTGTTCGACCTCAAGGACCCGTCGCAGCTGCCGAGCATCTCGGAGCCGCTGTTCAGCAGCGTGAACGCCAAGATCACGCTCTTTCCGGTGATGAACCAGGAAGACCTGCAAAAGGGGCTCCAAGAGTTCGCATCGTCCTAGAGCTGGCGGCGGTCGGCCTGGCTTCACGCAAGCCAGCCCGGGCCGCGGACACGCCGCCGCAGGACGGAGCGCCGCCGCCCGAAGCGGCCCCGCTCCGCGTTGTGGTGTAGCGGCAACGCGCCAACGCTTTCCCGCGTTGAACCGTTAGCGACCGCTTGGATCCGAAGCCCAGATCGGGGGCTTGCGGCCGCTCAGGCGGGCTGTCACGTTGGCCTTGTACTCGGCCCGCGGCGCTCATAGAGCCCCGGCCAATAGCAGGCGCATCGCGTACCCGGCCGGGGTCGGCGAGCGCCTGCGCCAACGACGGCTGATCCACCGATGACCACTGTTGTCCGTAGGAAGCGCCGCCCTAGCCCCCGCGCCATTGCGCTCGAAGATGCCTATGGGGGTGACCCCAACGTGCTCGTCGGGCACCAAGACGAGCTAGCCGAGGACCCCGGCGTATGCGATCGGGTCTTCATGAACGCACACGAGGCGTTCATGGTCGGTAAAAACCCAGCTATTAGCTGGGCTTTCGTAGTGGGCGATACTGGGCTCGAAACCGCACCCAGGGGTTGCGTGGGAGCAACAATGCCCAGGAAACATGGGCTTGTTTGATCTGAGGTCAGCTCAGATCAGGTCAGATTGTGCGATGGATTGTGCGATGGAATCGGTCGGCGACGACTGCTGCGCACCTGTCGGTTTCAGGAGGCGGCTGCACCGATGTCAGAAGACCATCGCACTCCCTTCCGTCATTCGCCGGTGGTCGCCCTCCGGTCGTCGGATCCGTTGCCGGACGCCGCACCTGCGGGCGCTCCGAAGCGTTCGGGGAGTTCGCGCCGACGCGTCGGGCCCGCTGCCGAGTGCTCCGTGTCGTCGAAGGCAGCGACCGAGCTCGCCGTCGTGCTCGGCAATGGTTGGACATCTGCCCGAGACCGAGGAAGTCGCGGCCGGCCAGATCAGAGGCGGGCTGTGCGGCGCCGACTTCCCTTTTTCCAGCTCAGCGTGCGGCCGTTCAGGCGCAGGGAGGATGGCGTGATGGTGCGACCTCGGTCAAGCTCTGTGAACTTGAGATCGTCGCCCGTTGGGACCGCCTTGGCGACGTAGGCCTGTCGGCCGGTCCTGTAGCAGTCGGTGCCCCTGCCGTTGCGCAGCTGCGGGGGAAACGTGGTCCGACAGGCGATCCAGGCGACTGCGCCGCCGGCTGTCAGGCGGAGTGACGCGATCTTGACGTAGCCACCGGCCTGAACCGAGCGCGCTGGAGCGTCGTCGGCGAGATCGAGCAGGGTGACGTCTACGGCCTCGATGTCGGTGTCGTCGGTGACCTGCACGTAGGCGATGAGGTCGCCACGGATCTTGAGTACCGGCGGAAGGAAGACCCTCGAGATTGGCGGATCGTCGAGCACGAACGCGCCGCGCTGTTCGTTGCACGCGGTGATCCTCGCCGATTGCCTGTACACGCCGACCTTCCCTTGCGCAGCTAAAAGGGCGCTCCTGCTGTTCCCGTGGGTGAGGTGAGCAGCTGATTGAGGGCGCACGCCGCGCCGCGCCTAGGGTTCCGGCTTCTTCAGGGCTGGAATCGAAGGAGGCGGATGCGACGTGCGCGGCACAAGGGTATGGGCGTGCTT
>JBBSMC010000127.1:0-5712 GCA_038233375.1 Solirubrobacterales bacterium | reverse complement strand
TGCGTTTCGCAGCCGATCCGCGGCGCCGGACGCCACCCGATTCCTTGCCGATATCACCGATATCGGCTGCGGAACCGTGCGGCGCCCAGCATCCACGGCTCGACCCCGAAACCCACCACTTGCTTTGTCGCGGGCCCTAAGCACGCTTGCGGCGGGCGACAAGACCGGCTCTGCTCAGGGCTCGAGGATGATCTTGCCAAGCTTGCCGCCGGACGCGAAGCGCTCGTAGGCGGCGGCGACGTCGTCGAGCACGAAGGTCTCGGCGACCGGCACCCGCAGGGCGCCGCGCTCGAAGGCGGGCAGCACCTCGCGCTCCAGCGCACGGGCCGTCGCCGCCTTCTGCTCGAGCGGGCGGGCACGCAGCGTCGACGCCATGATGCGCCCGCGCTTGGCCATCAGCGCGGCGAGGTTGAGCTCGGCCTTGGCGCCGGCGGCGATGCCGATCACGACGATCCGGCCGTTCGTGTTCAGCGCCTTGACGTTGAGGGCGAGGTTTGGCGCGCCGACCAGTTCGAGGACGACGTCGAACGGGCCGTGCTCCTCGAAGCCCTCGGCGTCGAGCACCTCGTCGGCGCCCAGCTGTGCGACAGCGTCGCGGGAGCCGGGATTGCGGACCGTCGCGGTGACGTGCGCGCCGATCGCGTGGGCGAGCTGGACGGCGGCGGTGCCGACACCGCCGGCGGCGCCGTGGACGAGCAGCCGCTCGCCGGGGCGCAGCCCGCCCTGCGTGAAGATCGCGTCGTGGGCGGTCGTGAAGACCTCGGGCAGGCCGCCCGCAGCGGGGAACCCGACCGCCTCGGGGACGGGCATGAGCTGGCGCTCGTGGACGACGGCGAGCTCGCCCTGGCCGCCACCGCCGACGATCCCCATGACGCGGTCGCCCTCGGCGAAGCGGGTTGCGCCCTGACCGAGGCCCGCAACCTCGCCGGCGAGCTCGAGGCCGGGGATGTCCTGCGGCGAGCCGGGCGGCGCGGGGTAGCGCCCGCGCAGCTGCATCATGTCGGCGCCGTTGATCCCCGCCGCGCGCACGCGGACGAGCACCTGGCCGGCCCCGGGCTCGGGGTCCGGATGCTCCTCGACGAGGACCTCGCCGTCGCGGATCGTTGCGGCGCGCATCGCCGCGGAGTCTAGTGAGACCGGTTTCAGCTCAGCGGGACGCCGAGAGTCGAGCATCAGAGGCCGGAGTCGGCGTCACCCTCGAGCGGGCGGCCGGAGCAGCCCCCGCTCGGCATGCTTGCCGCGTACCGCTCGAGGACCTCCGGATAGGCGTCCGACTTCGACACCTCCCGAGGATCGGCCCGGCGAGGCAGCCCGTCGACTAAGCTCGGCGGCGTGTCGACACCCGCCGAGGCCTACCGGCTCGCCGGCATCTCCCCGAAGGCCTACGAGCACCCGGCCGACCGTGCCGCAACGGCCGCGCTCGGCTCGATCCCGATGCTCGACTACGTTGTGCGCAAGCTGATCGAGTTCGGCTACGAGCGGGCGCTGCGCCAGACGTACCTCGGCGCTTCGGTGCGGCTGGGCACCGACCAGCTGCCGGACATCTGGACGCGCTACCAGCACGTGCTCAGCGTCCTGGACATGCCCGAGGAGTACGACCTCTACCTGACCGCCGAGCCGATCGCCAACGCGATGGCCGTGGGCGCCGGCAAGCCGATCCTCGTGCTCAACAGCGGCACCGTCGAGCTGCTCGACACCGATCAGCTCGAGGCCGTCATCGCGCACGAGGTCGGCCACATCGCGTCCGATCACGTGCTCTACCGCACCGCGCTGCAGATCCTGCTGCGCCTCGGCAGCCAGCGCCTGCCGATGGTCGCCGGCATGCCGCTGCTCGCCGTCCAGCACGCGCTGCTGGAGTGGTCGCGCGCAACGGAGCTGACGTGCGATCGAGCGGCAGCGATCGTGACCCGGGACCCGCGCGCGGTCTGCAAGATGCTGATGACGATGTCGGCCGGCGCAAAGGCCGATCACCTCAACCTCGACGCGTTCATGCGCCAGGCGATGGAGTACACGGAGACCGGCGAGGGCCTCGATCGCATGCAGCGCCT
Source organism: Solirubrobacterales bacterium (assembly GCA_038233375.1). Classification (GTDB taxonomy): domain Bacteria; phylum Actinomycetota; class Thermoleophilia; order Solirubrobacterales; family Solirubrobacteraceae; genus CADCVQ01. The sequence goes on along the minus strand of JBBSMC010000127.1, from coordinate 3,664 downwards.
GCTGACCGACCTGCGCCAGACGCACTCGCTGCCGGTCAAGCGCGTCCACGAGCTGCTGGCCTGGGTGCGCACCGGCGAGTACGACCGCATCGTGGGCGGCGAGTACGCGCGCCGCGGTGAGGAGCGTCCGGCGCGCGAGGAGGCCTCCGCCGCCGCCGCGCACTACTCCGAGCGCTTCAAGGACCTCTTCCGCGAGACCGGCGAGCACGTCAACACCGCGGGCAAGCAGCTCTCGGACTGGCTGAAGAAGTACGGCGACGAGGACAAACCGCCCAGGGGCGGGTCCTCCTCCTCCGAGTAGTGGATCTCACGCCGGCTGAAGTCCGCGTGCTGGGCTGCCTGATCGAGAAGCAGCGCACGACGCCGGACACCTACCCCCTGACGCTCAACGCGCTGCGCGCGGCGTGCAACCAGTCGACGAACCGCGACCCGGTCGTGGCCTACGACGAGACGACGATCCGCGATGCGGTGACCCGCCTGCACCGCCGCCGCTTCGGGCGCCTCTCCAGCGGCGCGGGCAGCCGCACGTCGAAGTACCGCCACCTGCTCGACGAGACGCTCACGCGCGCGCCCGACGAGCTCGCGATGCTGGCAGTGCTCATGCTGCGCGGCTCGCAGACGCCGGGCGAGCTGAAGGCGCGCTGCGATCGCCTGCACCCGTTCGCCGACCTCGCCGCGGTGCACACGACGCTCGAGCGCCTCATCGAGCGCGACCTCGTCGAGCAGCTGCCGCGCCGGCCGGGGCAGAAGGAGGAGCGCTACGCCCATCGGCTCAGCGACGACAGCGCGCCCGAGCCGCCTGCCGCGCCCGGCGTGGCGCCCACCCCCAAGCCGGGCCCCGCCATCCGTGCCCCGGGCCGGCCCATGCCCTCGGCACCGGAGATCGCTGCGCCGGCGGAGCTGCCGCTCACCGAGCGGGTAGCGCGACTCGAGGCCGAGGTCGTCCAGCTGCGGGCGGAGCTGCGCGCGCTGCGGGGGCGGTAGCTCTGGCGCTGTGACCCCGATATACGGGGTGAAGACGCCACGCTTGAGCTGTCCCATGACGCTTGATGCCGGATACGGTATACCTCGTCTTCGATGTCCACTCTCGGCGACCACCTTCGCGCCGCCCGCCGGCGCCAGGGCATCACCCAGCGGTCGCTCGCTCGGCGCGCGGGCACGACGCAGGCGGCGATCAGCCGCATCGAGTCCGGAGCCGAATCACCTAGCTTCGAGCGCTTCACGCAGTTGCTGCTCGTGCTCGGAGAACGCCCGCTTCTTCAGACCGCCGCGTTCGAACCCGAGCTCGAGCCCGCCGAGCTGGCCCACGCGCGTCGACTGACACCGGCACAGCGCCTCGCAGAGTCCGCGTCCTGGAACCTCGTCGCGACGCGACTCGAGATCGCTGGAGCGCAGGCAAAGGCTCGGCGGCCACGATGACCGAAGCCCCGCCCTCCGCCCCGCTGGATCTGGGTGAGCTGCTGGCCACACTGCACAGACACGGGATCGACTACACGATCATCGGCGGCGTAGCGGTGCAGGTCCATGGCCATCGCCGTACGACGAAGGATCTCGACGTCATACCTGCTCCCGGCGACGAGAACCTCAGGCGCCTGACGGCCGCTTTGTACGAGCTCCGAGCGCGACCTCGCGATATGCCCGGCGCCGGCAGCCCGACCGCAGAGCAGATCGCGACCGCCGCGATCGTCCCCCCGCTGACGACACGACACGGCGAGCTGCATATCCTCCGTGACGTCCCGGGCGCGCCGGCCTACGAGGATCTGCGCGCCCGCGCGCTCGTCGTCGAGCTCAACGGCATCTCGCTGGCCATCGCCGGGCTCGACGACCTGATCGCGATGAAGCGCGCCAGCGGACGTCCAGCGGACGTTCGTGACATCGCCGTGCTGACGGCGATCGGCAGCGCCGACGAATAGCAGACGCTCAGCGGTTCAGCGCTGCCGCACCGGGTGGCCGAGATCACGCAACCGGCGTCGTCCGCCATGACGGCGCGATTGGGCCACATGCGGCCGATGATCGTCGTTCAGCGTCCGCTCGGCTGCCGCCTGCGCAACCGCCCGTCGAAATAGGCCGGCAGGACCGCCGCGACAACACCGGCGGCGACAGCGATCCAGATCGTCGCGAAGCCGAGCACCGCGCCGATCAGCGCGGCGACCGCGCCGATCACGATCACGATCATGAGCCACCACAGGACACGGCTCGTCCGCGGGGGGGAGGTCTTCGGAGCGTCGGCCATGCCTGCCGCCGTTCCCGCCCACCGATCTGTTCAAACCGCCGACAGACCGGCCGCTACGCGCGCTCCAGCAATGCCACGCACTCGATGTGCGGCGTCTGCGGGAACATGTCGACCGGCACGACGCGCCGCAGCGCGTAGCCGGCCTCGACGAGCTGCGCCGCGTTGGGGGCGAGCGTCGTCGGGTTGCAGGAGACGTAGACGATCCGCCGCGGCGCCGCCTCGATGATGCGCCGCACGACCTTCTGCGACAGCCCCGCGCGCGGCGGGTCGATGACGCAGACGTCGGGCCGGCTGGCCTGCTCGACGAGCTCGCGCAGCGCCAGGCGCACGTCGCCGGCGAAGAACTTCGCGTTGCTGATCCCGTTGCGCTTGGCGTTGGAGATCGCGTTGGCCACCGCCTGCTCGACGATCTCCAGCCCCCACACCTCACCGGCGCGCGCGGCGAGGCTCAGGCCGACCGTGCCGATCCCGCAGTACAGGTCGTAGACGCGCTCCCATCCCTTGAGGTCGGCGAGGTCCGCCGCGATCGCGTAGAGCTGCTCGGCCATCTCGGTGTTCGTCTGAAAGAAGGCGTTGGGCGCGATCGAGAAGCTCAGCCCGCAGAGCTCCTCCTCGAGCGTGCGGTTGCCGGCGAGCTTGATCGTCTCGCCGCCGAGCGTCGTCTCGGCGAGCGCGTCGGTCGTCGTCCATGACAGCCCCTCGCAGTCGACCGCCGCCGCCAGGCTCGGTCCGTCGATGTCGCCGGGGCCCGTCACCAACCGCACCTGCAGCTGATTGGTGCGCCGGCCCTCGCGCACGACGAGGTTGCGCAGCAGCCCCGTGTGCGTGCGGCGGTCGAACGCCGCGAGGCCCTGCTCGCGGCACCACGCGAGCACCTGCTCGCGCGCGGCGTTGGAGCGCTCGGACGCCAGCAGGCAGTCGCTCACCGGCACGATGTCGTGCCAGGAGCCGGGCGCGTGGAAGCCGCAGATCAGCGCGCCGTCCTGCGCCGTCCCGAACGAGTACTCGAGCTTGTTGCGATAGCGCCACTGCTCGACCGCCGGGACGATGTCGTCGAGCTGAAAGCCCTCCAACCGCCCGATCCGCGTCAGCGCGTCGCGCACCTGCTCCTGCTTGACCTCGAGCTGGCGCTCGTAGGGCAGCACCTGCCACGGCGCGCCGGGGTGGTCGGCGAGCGGCGCGATCCGCTCGGGGCTGGGCTCGAGCACCTCGATCGTGCGCCCCTCGGCGTAGGCGCGCTTGCGCTTCGTGATGACCGCGCGGACGAGGTCGCCGGGGATCGCGCCGGAGACGAAGACGACGTAGCCCTCGATCCGCGCGATGCCGTTGCCGCCGTAGGCGAGTGCGTCGATCCGCAGGTCGAGCTCGGCGCCGCGCTCGGGGCGCGTGAAGGTGGAGGCTTCCATGGGCCATTCAGGATAGGTGGCCCCC
>JBBSMC010000126.1:0-5787 GCA_038233375.1 Solirubrobacterales bacterium | reverse complement strand
GCGTCGAGTGGACGTGCAGATAGGCCAGGGTCGCTCCCGCGTAGGGCGAGGCCGATCGCGCAGCCGGTGAAGCAGTGCAGCGTGGCGCTCAGCGCCTCGCGCGTCAGGCGCCGGCATCTCGTGGTGATCGCCCTAATCCGGCGGGGAGATCTCGCGCTTGAGGATCTTGCCGGTCGGTCCCTTGGGCAGCTCGTCGACGAACCAGATCCTGCGCGGGTACTTGTAGGCCGCGAGCTGCTCCTTGACGTGGTCGCGCAGCTCGTCGGCCTCGACGGACTCGCCCTCCTTCAGCGCGATGGCCGCGCCGATCTCCTCGCCGAGCTCCTCGTGCGGCACGCCGACGACCGCCGCCTCGCGCACCGCCGGATGCTCGTAGAGCACCTCCTCGACCTCGCGCGGGTAGACGTTGTAGCCGCCGCGGATGATCAGCTCCTTCTTACGGTCGACGATGAAGAAGTAGCCGTCCTCGTCGACGCGCGCCATGTCGCCGGTCGCGAACCAGTCGTCCTTGATCGACTCCGCCGTCGCCTCGGGATGGCGCCAGTAGCCCTTCATCACGTTGTCGCCCTTGATCAGGATCTCTCCGATCTCGCCCTGGGCGACCTCGTTGCGGTCGTCGTCGACGACCTTCATCTCGCACCCCTTGATCGGGGTCCCGATCGATCCGGGTTTGCGGTCGCGGTCGGGATGGTTGAACGACGCGATCGGCGACGTCTCGCTGAGGCCGTAGCCCTCGAGCACCTTGCAGCCGAAGCAGTCCTCGAAGCCGCGCAGCACCTCGACGGGCAGCGAGGCGCCGCCCGAAGCGCAGACGCGAAGGGTCGAGACGTCGCACTTCTCGCGATCGGGGTGGTGCAGCAGCGCGCCGTACATCGTCGGCACGCCTTCGAACACCGTGCACCGGTCGCGCTCGATGATCTCCAGCGCCTTGCCGGGGTCGAAGCGCGGCAGCAGCGTGACGCAGGCGCCGCAGCAGATCGCAGCGTTCATCGTGCACGTCTGGCCGAAGGAGTGAAACAGCGGCAGGCCGCCGAAGATCACATCGCCGACGCCCATGTCGAAGAGGCCCACCGCGACCGCGACGTTGCTGCGCAGGTTGTCGTGCGTGAGCTCGGCGCCCTTCGGCTTGCCGGTCGTGCCGGAGGTGTAGAGGATCACGGCAGTGTCGTTGCCGTCGACCTCGGCGACCGCCTCGTCGGGCTCGTGGGCGAAGATCAGGCCCTCGATCTCCCCTGGCTTGACCTCGACGACCTCGACCTCGCCGGCCTCGTCAGCTCCGGTCTGCGCCGCTTCCATGAATCCGTGCCAGGCGAACAGCAGCTTCGTCCTGGAGTCCGACAGGTAGTAGGCGACCTCGCGCCCCTTGAGCAGCACGTTCATCGGCACCACGATGGCGCCGGCGCGCAGCACGCCGTAGTAGACCGCCGGGAAGTACGGCACGTTGGGCAGCATGATCCCGACGCTGTCGCCCGGGCCGATGCCCTTGCTCTTGAGCATCGTCGCGACGCGCTGGCTGGCGTTGTCGAGCAGGCCGTAGTTGAAGGCGGCGTCGTCGAGCTTGACGGCGATCGCATCGGGATGCTCGGCGGCCGTGCGCGTGAGGTTGAGTGCGAGGTTGGCTGACATGGATGAGACCCTATTGGCACCATGCCCGATCTGCTGCCGGTCAACCATCACCTGTCGCTGCCGCTCGACGAGATCGTCGTGCGCGCCAGCCGCTCGTCCGGGCCCGGCGGCCAGCACGCGAACGTCACGGCCTCGCGCATCGAGGCGAGCTTCGAGGTGGCGGCCTCGGGCACGCTCAGCGAGGCGCAGAAAGCGAGGATCACCGCGCGCTGCGGGCCGGTCGTGCGGGCGGTGGCGCAGGACGCGCGCAGCCAGGCGCGCAACCGCGCCCTTGCGCTCGAGCGCCTCGCCGGGCGGATCGCCCGTGGGCTGGAGGTCCAGCGCCCGCGCCGGCCGACGAAGCCTACGCGCGCATCGCGGACACGGCGTCTGGACGCCAAGCGGCGTGCATCGGAGCGCAAGAGCGCGCGCCGTCGCCCCGCCGGCGAGGACTGACCTTCATGCGCTGCGGCCGGCGCCGCAGGCGCCGGCCGTATGCGGGCTTCGCAGCGCGGCTGCAGGCTAGGGAGTGTGGCGGAAGATCCAGAGCCCGTCGTCGCGATCGCTGGCGGCGACGTACTCCTTGCCGGCATCCTGGAAGACCTCGACCCCCCAGAGGTTGCTGCCGTCCGCCGCGATGTAGTGGCCGACCTCCTCGATCTTCTCGTCGCCTGTGATCTTCGCTACCCGCAACCCGCCGGAGTAGTAGGAGAAGTACAGCCGGCGCGCATCCTCGCGGGACGTGGCGACCTCGTGCACCGAGAGGTCGCCGAACCCTTCCGCGAACGCCGGATCATGGGCCTCCGGGATCGCGTACGTGTCCAGCTCCGCGAGCTTGCCGTTCGTGTTGCGGAACAGGTGCACGTAGCCCCAGCCGTCGAAGTACGACGAGAGCGTGAGCGTGTCACCGACCGTCCCGACCACTATCGGCGCCAGCTGGGTTCCATCGCCCGCGACGCAGGCCGCTTCGTCATACGAGGTGTTGAAGATCGCAAAGCCCTGCGCGCGCGGCGCGACGCCGAACGCCGGGATGTCACCCTGGACGTTCATGGACACCGGGGTCGAGCATCCATCGGCGGCAGTGCGGTTGAAGACCAGCACGGCCTCGTAGCCCCCGGCCGCCAGCACGCTGGCGACCTTCTCGGTGAAGGTGCACACGCCCCGCTCCACGACCGCGATCTGCGTGCCCGCACCACCCGGTGGGACGGCGGTGTCGCCGAGGCACGCGCGGCCGACGAAGACCGAGTCGCCGCTGATCGTCTCGCCCTCCTCGAGCTGGCGCGTGTCGGAGCCCGGGCTCGCGTTGAGGACCGTGCCGTCGGTGTCATTGCGCGCGACCAGCGCGTACGGGTTGAAGTCCTCGTCGGCGCCGACCACGTAGGAGTTGTCGCTCGTGAACTCGGCCTGGTGGGCGTTGCCCTCGGGCGGGACGGCGAGGCCGCTCTCCGCCGCCTCCGGATCCGGGTTCGTGAAGTCGGTGTCACCCAGGTATGTCGGGTTCAGCGGGTCGGTGATGTCGATCTTCACGTAGCCCGCGTCCCAGTAGGAGGCGAGCAGGATCTGCCTACCGTCGATCTGCTTGACGACTATGTCGTGCAGAAAGATCTCGACGAGGTTGGGAGGCGCGGCCTGCTTGATCTGCGGGAACGTCTCGTCGAGGTCGTACTCGGCGATCAGTCGCGCCTTCTTCGGATTCGTGATGTCGATGATGTCGACGTCCTTCTGCTCCTCGTTGTCGACGATCACCGCGTAGGCCTTGTCACCGGCGTCCCATGCGAAGACGCTGTGGATCTCGTTGGCCGCCTTCTTGCCTTGGCCGTTGGCGGTCGAGTCACCGATGCCCTCGACGAGCGGGGTCGGGTGCGCCGGATTGCTGACGTCGTAGATGTTCATCCCGCCGAATCCGGCCTTGTCCTTGCAGATCTCGTTGTTCGTCACGAGGATGTCGCCGTTGAACGACGGCGTCGTCAGCTTGAGCGCCTGAACGCCCTCACCGGGATAGCTGCCCTCCTTGGAGCCAATGAACGCGACCTCGCGCGGACGCGCCGGATCGGCGATGTCCACGACGTGGACCCCGTTGTACTTGCAGGTCACGACGCCCCACGAGGCGAGGAACGCATGGTTGCCGTCCGGCGAGATACCGACATCGGCGATCTTCTCGGGCACGACGTTCTTCAGCGCAAGACGGCTGACGAGCTCAACGTTGCTCTGGGAGGGGAGCAGGTGTCCCAGCGCTCCGCCGTGCTGGTCGGCATGGCGCTGGCTGGAGCCCTGCTTGATCGCGCCGTCGGACGCGAAGTCGTCGTGTGCGACGGCAGACGATGGTACGAGCAGGACGAGCCCGAGCGCGCCGAGCGCGACGCGCCGCGCGAAAGTCGTGGACATCATCTCGACCCCCTGAATCGTTGATCTACGGCTGGTCACTTCGGCGCCAGCCTGTCTGAGTCCGACAGTACTCCGACACCTCCGGTACGTCGAGCGTTCGCCGTCGAATTTCCAAGCGTCGATCGCGCAGCTGTGCGACCGATGCGCCCGAGCCGGAGTCGATTGCACCGCTGGCGACGGGCGACGGCGGCGTCGGTCAGGCGCGACGACAGCGGCGAATCAGAAGCCCGGCGGGTGCCGAACGCTGTAGCCCTTGCCGTTACGCTCGCTGGCGGCCTGCCAGCGCGTGCCGCTGGACCTGGCGCCGCTCGTGTCGAAGCGCAGGCCGGCGACGACCATGTACATGTGGCCGCCGTTGGCGTAGATCGTGATCCACTGTCCGGGACCGGCGTCGCCCCAGTTCATGAAGCCGCCTGACGGCATCGAGGCATCGAGCATCCCGGCGCCGTGCAGTGCGTAGGAGACGGAGCCGGAGCAGTCGTAGCCGTCGTCCTCCCACTTGCCGTGACCGCCGCCGTAGATGTACGGGGTCTTCGCGATCTTGTTGCCGGCCGCGATGACCGCCTGGATCTGCGGCGGCGCAAGCTCCGGCGCGGTCGCCAGTCCGTCGGGGCCGAGGGTCGCCTCCATGCCCGGGCCGAGCACGAGCGGCGGCGGTGGCCCCGGCTTCGGCTTCGGCTTCGGGACGACCATCTTCATGTTCTTGGGCAGCGCCCCGCCGGTGATCGAGGCCGATGCGACGGCGCCCCCGTTGCGCGCGACGTCCTTGATCACCTTCGCGTCGGTGCGGGTGACCTTGCCGTCGATCTTGCGGCGCTGGGCCTTCTCGAAGAGACGAACGCCCGCCTTCGTGCCGGAGCCGAACACGCCGTCGGCGCTCATCTCGAGGCCGACGCGGGCCAGGTACCTTTGCAGCGTCTTGACGTCGCCGCCCTTGTGGCCCTGCTTCAGCGTCCGATCACCGAACGACCAATTCTTCTTTTTGGCCGCCGCCTGCCCGGGTACAAGCAGAGCAACGGCCAGAAGGCACATCGAAATACGGAACAGCGTCTTCACGCGGGCTTGACCCCTTCTCCTTCGGGTGCCTGCGGGGTTAGCTGACGGGCTCGCGCAGAAAGAGCTAGCGCTACGCCGTTCTCATAACGGCGATTCGCCCCCGGGACGCTTCCTCAAACGTCCCAATGGTTCCCCCGCCCCGCGCCGTAGAACGGCGCGAGTTCGGCTGATCACTGACCCGCGGAACCCTAGCGCACGTTCACGACGAATGCACGTCTGGTGTTCAGAACTTCTGGACGCATCGTGGATGCTGTGCCTATCCGCACAAACCCGCCCGAAGCGTGGGAAACGCTCGCGGCCAGATAACGCCCGGAGGCGCTGGCCGCGCGCTTCTGAGATCTGGTCGAGGTTCCCGCGTCTCGGGGTTTGCGATGCGCGTTGGCGGCTTCCGATTGAACGACATCACTGACCGCGAAAATGGGGGGGAGCGGCCGCGTGTCGGCCACGGACGAGGCGGGCCGGGTCGACTTTTGCATGCCCCACATGCATAACGCGACCCGCCTCTCCCCGCCGGGGGCGTTCGGCACGTTCTCGCGACATCCGCGTAACACGTGACGTACCCCTCCCAGGGCTTGTGGGGGCCGCTAGCCGTGCAGCACCGCGGCTGCGATCGCGAGCGCCACCTCGGCCCGTGAGCGCAGCGACGCGGCCACGATGTACTCGTCCGCCGTGTGCGCGCCGCCGCCGCAGGGCCCGAGTCCGTCGATCGTGATCGGGATCTGCGGCGCCATGTAGCTCGCG
>JBBSMC010000125.1:0-5918 GCA_038233375.1 Solirubrobacterales bacterium | reverse complement strand
TCAAGGGCCTGCAGGATCTGCTGACGACGAAGAAGGCCAACAACCTCGCGGGCGTCAGCTACAAGGCCGGCGGCGACGGGCTCGGACCGATGTCGGGCTCGGACATCGTGCTGTTCAAGTCGACCAACGGCGGGCGTTCCTACAGCAAGCCGGTGCGCGTCAACCAGGACCCGCCCAACGGCGACGCCGACCAGTTCCAGCCCTGGATCGCGGTCACGCCGTCCGGTCAGGTCAACGTCTCGTTCTTCGACCGCCGTAACGATCCGGCGAACTACTTCATCGACACGTGGCTGGCGCGCTCGGAGGACGGCGGGCGCACGTTCACCGATCGTCGCGTCTCCCAGCGCAACTGGGATCCGGCCGTCAACGCGCCGACGTCCGTGTCGGGCAAGTTCATCGGCGACTACCAGGGGCTCGTCGCCGACGACGAGGTGGCGATCCCGTTCTGGAACGACACCCAGCTCGCGGCGCTGCCCGAGGGCGACAGGGAGCACTCGCCCTACCAGGAGGTCTTCGCCGCCCGCGTGCCCGAGGGCGCCGAGACTCCGGACGAGCGCACGCGCTGCCTGGCCCGTTCACTGCGCGTCGGCGCGCGTTCGATCGGGCCCCTGTCGCTGCGCTCGACGCGCGCGCTCGTCGGCCGTCGCATCGGGCCGCCGGCCCGCACCGCGCGCGGCGTGCTGCGCTACTGCGTCAGGGGCGGCGGCAGCGTCGTCACCGCGTTCGACGCGACGGGCCGCGTGGCGCTCGCCGCGACCACGGCCCGTGGCCACCGGCGCGCGAAGATCGGCCGCGGCAGCACGCTGAAGGCGCTCAACCGGCATTTTGGGCGGCGGCTGCGCAGCGCCGGGTCCGGCGTGCGGCGCGTCACCAGTGGATCGTCAAGGGGCGTCCTGTTCGGGGTGCGCCGGGGCAAGGTGACGTTCGTCGCCGTCGCCGACAGCGCGTTGTTGCGCAAGCGATCCGCGCTCACCACCCAGCTGCGCCGTGCCGCCCTCGTGCGCAGGCGCTGACCCGCCGCTGCCACCAGCGGCGCGCCCGAGCTCGTGCGCGACGAGTTCGCCCATGCGCCGGCAGGCACGCCGGGCAAAGCGCTGCTGCCGGCTGCGGCCGACGATTCGAAAGCCCAGCCGGATGATCGGGTTGCGCATCTTCGCCCGGCGCGAGACGACGTGGATGCGAAACTCGACCGCCCCGTCATCGAGCCACTTCCAGACGGCATAGCCCATCTGCCCGCGTTCGACGTGGCCGGCGAGCGTGCCGTAGCTCCAGCCCCAGATGCGCACCCGACGGCCGTCGATCGTCTGCGTCTCGTCGGTGATCGATCCGATGCGGCAGCCGAAGAACATCCGCAGCGGGCCGAAGCGCACCTGCAGCAGCATGTTGCGCTCGGCGAGCTCGCCGGCGGGGTCGTAGACGGCGTGCACCATCGCGGGGTCGGCGAAGGCGTAGTCGCGCATGAGCCGCTGCGCGATCTCGAAGCTGCCGCCGGCGACCGGGGGCCCCGGCGGCTCGGCCGGCAGCGCCTGCTCGTAATCGTCGATGTTCCAGCCCGCGGCGGTACTGGCGTCGCGCAGCTCAGCGGGATCGAAGTTCAGCGGCCGGTCGTTCAGCGCAGCGAGGGCGCGCTGGGCGCGCGGCGTCGCCGCCAGGCGCTCATCCAGCACGGGCGAGCTCGCGTTCGTCGACGCGCCTGGTCGTGACGTCGGCCGCGCCGTCGCGACGCCCGCCCGACAGCTCGCTGAGCTGCTCGAGCACCGAGATCCACATGTGCAGCTGGACCTCCTTGTTGAGCGGCAGGCGGTCGAAGAGCAGGTTCGACAGGCGGTCGCCGCCGCGCGCCCACGCCTCGATGCGGATCTCCAGGCGCCCGGGGCCGAGATCCTCGGCGCTGAAGCGGATCCGGCCCGCCTCGAGATGGCCGGCGAGCGTCACGAGCCCGAAGCTCGCCGGCTCCACCTCCACCACGCGCACCGGCCCGTCCCACGGACCGGGCATCCGCACGGTGAACTCGTCGCCGACACGCAGCTCGCCTTCGTCGCCGCGCAGCTTGACGAAGCTCGCCAGTGCGGTCGGCGCGGCGCGGTTGGGCCTGCCGGCGAACGCCGAGATGAGCTGCTCGGCGTCGAGCTTCGCCTCGCGCACGCGTGTGGTGTAGCGGCGGTGCATGAGCGGCCCGACGCCGTTTTCGACGCCCTGCATGTCGGTGCGGTCGGTGTCCGGTGGCAGCGGCGGCGGCATGTCGTCGGCGGCCGTGCCGGCCTCCTCGGAGCGGTGCATCGGCGTCGTGCGCCAGAGGTAGTCCCAGCCGGTGACGAGGACGCCGGCGGGCCAGCGTGCGGCGCTGCTGGCGCGGCGTGGCAGCGAGAGGCGGCGCGGCATCCTTCGTGGGTACCCGGCATTTGCGCGCCGCACCGCGGGGGTATAAGCGCGTGGATGATCGCCAAGACCCTTCACCGCGCCGGCGTGCGCAGCGATCACCTCGAGGTCGTCTCGATGGGCAGCGTGGCGCTGTGCGTCGCGCTCTGGATCCGCGCCAAGACCGTCGATCAGGACGAGCGCGGCAACGCGGAGCGGCGCGCCCTCTTCGTCGGACTGTGGCCGCCGACGATCTGGCTGATCGGCGATTCGCTCGGGCGCCGCGAGCGCCGCCGACGCTGGCGCTGACGCGCAGTCCCTAACGTGTAGGCGCAAGCATGCCCTCTCGCCTACCCAGCTCGAAGGTCGTGCTCCTCCTCCTGCTGCCCGGCATGCTGGTACTCGGGATCTGGCTCGGCGCGCACCCGCGCTACCTCGTCGATCCCGTCGCCGACGTGCTCGTCGGCCCGGAGGAACGGCGCAGCACGCTCCAGGCGCTTGACACGATCGAGGAGAAGTACTACCGGAAGGTCGATCGTGGCGACCTCTCCGATGCGGCTCTCGCGGGCGCCGTCAAAGACCTCGATGACCGCTTCTCGGCGTACCTCTCGCCCGAGCAGTACGGCCAGTTCGAGCAGGCGCTCGACAACGCGTTCTCGGGTGTCGGCACCTCCGTGCTGGGCGTAGACGACGGCCTGCGCATCGCGACCGTCTATCCCGACTCCCCCGCGCAGAAGGCCGGGCTGCGGGAGGGCGACATCGTCACGCACGCCAACGGCCGCAGGCTCGCCGGCCTCGCCGAGCAGGCCGCGACCGCGCTCATCAAGGGGCCCGAGGGCACCACCGTCACGCTGACGATCGAGCGCGGCAAGCGCACGTTCAAGCGCAGCATCAAGCGCGCCCGCATCAGCGTCCCCGTGGTGCAGTCGCGGATCGCCAACGCCGGCGGCACCCGGGTGGGCTACGTCGCGCTGGGGTCCTTCGGCCCGCGCACCGCCCACGTCGAGGTCGCCGACGCGATCCGCCGCCTCAAACGCCGCAAGGCCAAGGGGATCGTGCTCGATTTGCGCGGCAACGGCGGCGGCCTCGTCACCGAGGCGCAGCTCGTCGCGAGCATGTTCCTCGCCGACGGGGTCATCGTCACGACGAAGGGGCGCGCGGTCGAGACGCAGACGCTGAAGGCCGTCGGCCAGCCGATCGCCGGCAAGCTGCCGACCGTGGTGCTCGTCGATCGCAACACGGCCTCGGCGTCGGAGATCGTCGCCGGCGCCCTGCAGGACCGCAAGCGGGCCAAGCTCGTCGGCGTGCAGACGTTCGGCAAGGGCGTCTTCCAGCAGATCATGCCGCTGGAGAACGGCGGCGCGCTGGACATCACCGTCGGTCAGTACTTCCTGCCCAGCGGGCGCAACCTCGGTGGGGCGGGGACGAAGCGCGGCTCGGGCCTCGAGCCCGACATCGTCGTGCGCAACAACACCAAGACCGAAGGCGACGAGCAGCTCGAGCGCGCGCTCGACGTCCTGGCCGACGAGCTGTGAGCGGTCGCCGCCGTGGCGGACCAGCCAAGCGCAAGCCGCCGTACGAGGATGCGCTCGGCCAGGGCCGGCCCAAGCCGTCGAAGGTCAAGGCCGATAGGGGGCGGCCCGCGAAGAAGGCCAAGCCCGCCGCTCGGCCGCCGCGCGGGGTGAAGCCGGTCGAGGGCGCGAAGGCCGAGGGACCGAAGGGCCGGGGCCCGCGGTCCGAAGAAGCGACGGTCAGGGCGGCCGGCCTCGACGCCCCGAAGGGGCGAGGCAAGGGCGCCGCAGCGCCGGCACCGGCGCTGAGCAGCCGCCCGCAGCGCGAGCCGCCGGTCGCCGAGGGGATCGTCGCGACGGTCGACAGGCGCGGGCGCTTCCTGGTCGCCGAGCCGTTCTTCACGCCGGGGCCGCGGATGGTCCTCGATCGCGATTCGCGCATCGCGGTGGGCGAGCTCGTGTTGGTCCGGCCGGCCACCCGTGCCGGCGGCCACGCGCGGGTGCTGCGCAGCCTGGGCCGGCCCGACGTCGCCTCCGACGTGCTCGAGGCGCTCATGATCGACCGCGGGCTGCGGCGGCGCTTCGACCCGGCCGTCGAGCGCGCCGCCAAGCAGGCCCGCGACCGCGGTGTCGACCAGGAGGTGGTCCGCCGCGACCTCACGGCGCTGCCCACCTTCACGATCGATCCGGTCAGCGCCCGCGACTTCGACGACGCGATCTCCGCCGAGCGGCTGGAGGACGGGACGACGCGGATCTGGGTGCACATCGCCGACGTCAGCGCCTACGTGCGGCCCGGCTCGCTGATCGACCGCGAGGCGGCGCGGCGCGGGACCAGCGTCTACGTTCCCGGGCGCGTGGAGCCGATGCTGCCCGAGCCGCTCTCCAACGAGGCCTGCTCGCTCGTGCCGCTTCAGCAGCGTGCGGCGGTGACGGTCGAGCTCGACTACTCCGGGACCGACGTCACCCGCGTGCGCTTCCACCGCTCGACGATCCGCTCGGATGCGCGGCTGACCTACGAGCAGGTCGACCGCGTCTTCGCCGGCGAGGAGGCGGCGCAGGAGCCGTGGGCCATGCCGCTGACGGCCGCTCGCGAGGTCGCCGCCGCGCTGCACGAGCGCCGCATGCGGCAGGACGCGCTCGAGCTCGAGACGAGCGAGCCCGACTTCCGCTTCGACGTCGGCGGGCACGTCGCCGAGTCTCGGCCCAGCGAGCAGACCGAGTCGCACCGGCTCATCGAGCACCTCATGATCGCCGCCAACGAGCAGGTCGCGAAGCTCACCGCCGAGCGCGGCGTGCCCTCGCTGTACCGCGTGCACGAGAAGCCCGACGGCGAGAGCGCGCTGCGGCTCGTCGCGCAGCTCGCGTCGCTCGGCGTCGCCACGCCGCCGGTGCGCGAGCACATGACGCCGTCCGAGGCCGCCGAGGTGATCGCCGCCTGCTCACGCGCCGTGACGCAGCACGTCGCGCGCACCGGCCACGGCCGCGATGCCCTGACGTTCCTCATCCTGCGCTCGCTCAAGCAGGCCGACTACGGGCCCAAGCCGCTCGGGCATGCCGGGCTGGGACTCGAGCACTACACCCACTTCACCTCGCCGATCCGCCGCTATCCCGACCTCGTCGTGCACCGCGCGCTGCTGTCGTCGGTCGGAGCGGGAGAGGACGCGACGCGCTCCTCAGAGCTCGAGGAGCTCGGCACCTGGTCCTCCGGGCGCGAGCGCGAGGCGATGGGCATCGAGCGGATGGCCGACCGCATCGCGCGCGCCTTCCTGCTCGAGCGCGAGCTCTTCGAGCAGGGCTGGGACGCCGAGTTCGACGGCGAGGTCACCGGGCTGATCGGCGCCGGCGCCTTCGTGCGCTTCGGCGGCGGCCACGAGGGCCTGCTGCCGGTCCGCCGCCTGCGCGGCGACTGGTGGGAGCTCAACGAGCAGGGCACGATGCTCACCGGCGAGCGCACCGGCGAGACGATCCGCCTCGGTGACCCGGTCCGGGTGAAGGTCGAGCGCGTGGAGACGGCGCGCGGGCGCGTCGATCTCGTGCCAGTGGAGACCG
>JBBSMC010000124.1:0-6036 GCA_038233375.1 Solirubrobacterales bacterium | reverse complement strand
TGGACGAAAGCGAGAGTGCCGCTTGCAGGCAACGCCAACGCTTCCTGCGGCGTGGTACGCGCACGGCAGAGGCCGCTGCAGCGTCGGCAGCCTCAGCCGCGACCCATCACAGCGCTCACCGGCGGCGCCCCGCGCAGCGTCTGCAGGACCACGCAGTAGCGCTCCGTGAGCTTCAGCAGCGTGGCGAGCTGCTCCTCGCCGGCGTCGGGCGCGTCGAGGTCGAAGCGCAGCCGGATCTCGCCGAAGCCGACCGGGGCGGCGCGGTCGACGCCGAGCGTGCCGCGGAAGTCAAGCTCGCCGTCGGCACTGATCGTGCCGCCGCGCACGTCGATCTCCAGGGCCGGCGCGACGGCCCTCAGCGTGACGCCCGCGCAGGCGACGAGCGCCTCGAGCAGCATGTCGCCCGAGCACAGCAGGCTGCCGTCGCCGCCGGTCGCGGGATGCAGGCCGGCCTTCGCGAGCGCGCGGCCGGTCCGTACGTTGCAGGCGAGCTCGTCGTCGAGCGTGCCGGTGGCGCTGAGCGTCACGCGCGCGGCGGCCGGCTCCTCGCGGTAGCGCTCCTTCAGCGGCGCCTGCAGGGCGCGCAGGGCGTCGCGATCGATGGCTGTCATGAGCGGTACGCGGCCTTCGGCGAGCGATCCTCTGACAGCGAATCCTGCGACCGCGCCACGAGCGCTTCGATCGCGTCGGCCAAGTGGACCCGGTCGATGTTGTAGTCGTCGCGCGTGACCCGGATGCGGTGTGCCTCCAGCAGGACGTCCGCGTGGGTGTGTACCGCCGGCGGCTCGAAGCGGTAGGAGGCCAGCTCGACGAGCAGGCCGAGCGGATCCTGGAAGTACAGGTGGCTTTCGGCGGGCCGGTCGAGGTTGGGCTGCTCGAAGACGAACGGCGTCCCGAGCCAACCCTCCCAGAAGTCGATCGAGGTCTGCCGGTCGGCCCCGACGAGCGTGATGTGGTGACAACAACCCTGGGTCTGGAGCTTGCGCATGGTCCGTAGGCTGCCACGCGGGGCGGGTCGGCGAAACCACTCCTTGGCGTGAGGCGAGGGGCGAGGGGCGAGGGGTGAGGGGTGAGGGGTGAGGCACGTTTCTCGCGCCATGCGCGTAAAAGGTGCTCCACCACCCGCGCGCGGGGAGAATCGGCCCCGTGGCCGAGCCGATGACCGTGCTGACCTGGAACGTGGCCGGGCGGCTGACGCGCCTGGACGAGCAGGCCGATCGCGTGCTCGCGCATGGCGCCGACGTGGTCTGCCTGCAGGAGGTCATCCGCAAGGCGCTCCCGCGCTGGACGGAGCGTCTGGCGGACGCGGGCTACGTGATCACGGCGAGTACGGTGGCGCCGGATGCTGCGCGCGTGAACCGGCTCGGCGTGCTCGTCGCCAGCCGTCACCCGATCACGTCCTCGGGGCCGGCGGCGACTGTGCCCTGGCCCGAGCGCGTGCTCGCCACCGACACGCAGCCGGCGGCATGGGCTCACCCGTTGCGCGTCGTGACCGTGCACGCGCCGCTGTCGCAGCGTGAGGACCAGGTGAAGATCCGCACGCTCGAGGCCGTCCATGCGAGCCTCGCGGCGCTGCCCGACGACGTGCCGGCGCTGCTCTGCGGCGACCTCAACACGCCGCAGTACGAGGCGCGCGACGGCGTCGTGCAGACGTTCGCGCAGACGCGCAGCGGCCGGCTGCGGCCCGGCCGCGGCGAGCGCCACGATCTGGCCGAGCGGATGATCATCACCGGCCCGCCCGGGTGGCGCGACGCGTTCCGCACGCTGCACGGCTACGAGGCGCGCGACCGCTCGTGGAAGACCGGGCGCCATCCCGGCTACCGCCTGGACCACATCCTGATCTCCCCGGCACTCACCGCGGTCGCCTGCGCGTACGACCACAGCCTGCGCGAGGACGGCCTCTCGGACCACTCGGCGATGTGGGCGACCGTGGCGCCCGCGACATCCTCAGCCCCGGCCTGAGGTTCTCCGCAGGCCGCGCCGTTGGGCGCGCCCGACGAACGCACGAGCCTGCCCCCACGGTCGGGTGTTGGCCAACCACGCCGAGGGTGTCGTGTCTAACCGACGATCGCCGACATCCGCATGCCGGGCGCGTGGATCGAGCAGACGAACGTGTACCGGCCCGGCGTGTCGAGCTTGACAGTGTACTCCCCGGCAGTCTTCGTCGGCGAGCGCAGGGCCTTCGGGCCCGAGCGCAGCGTCACCTGATGTGACTGCTGCGCAAGCCAGCGCCAGGTGAGCGTTCCACCCGGCCGCAGTCGGACCGCCGGCCGGTCCCGGCCGAGGTGGAACGCGTTGTCGAAGATCGACACCATGGCCCTGCGCGCGGGCGTGTCCGCGATACCCGCGTTCCCGGCAGGTGCCGCGCGCGGACCGGCGGCCGGCTTCGCCGCTACGGCCACCGCCGCCGGCTCGACAGCGGCGCTGACGAGCCTCGTCGTACGGGCGCCGAGGTCGCG
The DNA here is from genome assembly GCA_038233375.1 of Solirubrobacterales bacterium. GTDB lineage: Bacteria > Actinomycetota > Thermoleophilia > Solirubrobacterales > Solirubrobacteraceae > CADCVQ01. The sequence continues at coordinate 3,577 of JBBSMC010000124.1, read as the reverse complement.
GACGAAGACGCCGCGGCGGTTGTCGGGCTTCTCCGCCGACAGGTTCGCGGCCGCGGACGTGAAGGCCACGGTCCCACCGTCGGCCGCGATCGTGGCGTCGGTCGAGCTGCCGTCCGCGGCGGCACCGGCGCCGCCCGCACGCGACACGAGACGCTCGGTGCCGCGGCCGCGCGCGTCGCGGACGTAGACGAGAGACGTGCCGTCGCGGATCCGCACGTACGCCACGAGGCGGCCATCGGCGCTGATCGAGGGCTTCAGCGCGAAGCCGCGGGGGTCGCTCACGGCGGTCGTGCGCTGCGTGCGCAGATCGCGCACGTAGATCCGCGAGCCCGCCGTTCCGCGCCGCCCGCCGAGGTTGCTCGCCGCCGAGGAGAACGCCACGAATCGCCCGTCGCGCGAGATCGCCGGATCGGCCGAGTACTCGTCGGCCACCGCACCGCGGGCGCCGCTCGCCCGGCTGACGAGCGTCGTCGTGCGGCTCGTCAGGTCGCGGACGAAGACCTGGCTCCGGCCGCGTAGGTTGCCCGCGCCGAGGTTCGACGCCTCCGTCGTGAAGGCGACGCGGCGCCCGTCGCCGGAGATCGCAGGGTCGTAGACGCCGTCGTCCGCGCGCGGCGCCGAGCGGGCGCCGCGGCTTGCGAGCTGTGTGCGGCCATCGCGCAGGTCGGTGACGTAGATCGCGCTCTGGCCACCGCGGCGCTGAGCCTGGTAGGCGACGCGCCGCCCGTCGCCCGCGATGACGGGGTTGTACTCCGATCGCGAGATACCCGGCCTGCGCGCCTGCACCGGCATCGCGACCGTGCGACCGCTGCGGGCGTCGTTGACGAACACGCGGATCTGCCCGTAGCGCTTGGCGAAGTTCAGGTTGCCCTCGGCGGACTCGAATGCGACGACCTGCCCGTCGTCGGAGACAGTCGGGTTGTACGCCGAGCGCGGGGTGCGCCGCGCGCGATTGAAGGACGCGCTCCGCGTTCGCCCGCTCGCGACGGCCGCCGACAGGACGCTGATCTCACCGCGCTCGAGGGCGAGCGGCAGCTTCTGCAGGTAGGACTCGAAGACGACGCGCGCGCCGTCGCCCGACAGCGCCGGGTTGGCGGCGAAGTCGCGAGGCTTGCCGGTCAGCTTGCCGGCGTGTGTCGGGGGCGGACCGTTGTAGCGGACCTGGGCGAGCCAGCGCGGGAGCTGGCTGAGCTGGCGGCGCAGCAGGATCCGGGCCTGGCGCTCGGTCATCGCGCCGGTGTCGGTGCCGAAGCGCACGCGCTCGCGCAGGACGCGCGCGGACAGCGCCTGGATACGCGACGGCGAGCGGCCGTTCAGCCGCCCGATCTCCAGCGGGCTCTGCTCCCCGCGGCGCAGCCGGCGAAACGCCGCATCGGTGGTGCCGAAGATCTCGGGCGCCTCGCTGGGGATCGCGAACTGGTGCAGGGAGTGAAAGAGCAGATGCTGGGAGAGGTGGCCCTGCGTCAGGGTCCGCTCGGCGCGGGCGCGGAGGGTGGCGAGCGTGGCGGCGCTCACCGAGCCGGCGCGCGGGGCGACGAGCTGCGCGGCGAGCTCGGCCGGGTCCGGCCAGCCGTGCCTGGCGGCGAGCTGCGCGAGGTTGTGGCGGTCGTCGCGCAGCTGGCGCCAGATGTCGCCGCGCGTCACGCCGAGCAGCGTGTGCAGCCGGCCCTCGTCGTAGGGCAGCCAGTGGTTGTAGACCCAGTCCTCGGGTGGCAGCCAGTGCGCCGGCGCAGTGGCCGGCGCCTCGGAGTCAAACGACGCTTTCTTGACCGGCGCGGCTGTTGGTTCAACGTCGTCGCGCAGCGGCGATCCCGGGACGAGCAGGAGCGCGCCGACTGTGAGAAGCAGGCCCGCCACGGCGGCGAGCCATCGTCCCCCGTGCCCGCTTGCCGATCGCGTACCCACGCGCGGACGCTACCAGCGCGACGGCGCGTCCGCACGGTGCGGCTGATCCCACTAGACGGCTAGACCGCGGAGCACTCCTCTTCGTCGGCGACGCGGAACGAGGAGCCGCAGCCGCAGGCGGCGACGACGTTGGGGTTGTTGACCTGGAAGCCGGCACCCTGGAGGGACTCGACGTAGTCGATGACCGAGCCGCGCACGTAGGGCAGGCTGGGCTGGTCGACGTAGACCTTCAGGCCGGCGAACTCGAAGACCTCGTCGCCGTCGCGCTGCTCGTCGAAGGCGAGGTTGTACTGAAAGCCCGAGCAGCCGCCGCCCTTGACTCCGACGCGCAATCCCGCCTCAGCGACGTTGGCGCCCTGGCCTGAGAGGAACTCGTGGACCTTCTCCGCACCCTTGTCGGTGATCGTGATCATGTGCGCATCTCCCAACGTCGTTTCAAGCGCATCCGCAATACTTCAGGAAGTGTAGCGGCCTTGGAGTCCGGGCTGGCCAACCGTTGGCCGATCGCTACGCTTCGAGCGTATGCCCAGCGCAGACGAGGTCAAGAGCCGGATCGAGGCCGGGATTCCCGGCGCCGCGGCCGAGGTGCAGACACACGACGAGGTGCACTTCGACGTGGTGGTGCGCGCCGGCGCCTTCGAGGGCCTCTCGCGCGTGAAGCAGCACCGGCTCGTGATGGACATTTTCACAGGCGAGCTCGGCGGCGCGATCCATGCCCTTGCCCTGAAGACGGAGGTCCCCACATGAGCGACAACGAGATTCACACCCTGATCGCCCAGGCGATCGAGGAGAACGACACGATCCTCTTCATGAAGGGGTCGCCCGACGCCCCCGCGTGCGGTTTCTCGGCGCGCACCGTCGCGATGCTGCAGCAGCTCGAGACGCCGTTCGCGGCGGTCGACATCCTGCCCGACCCGCGCATCCGCCAGGAGCTGTCGGCGATCTCCAACTGGCCGACGATCCCCCAGCTCTTCCACAAGGGCGAGCTGGTCGGCGGCTGCGACATCGTCACCGAGATGTACGAGAACGGCGAGCTCGGCGAGGCGCTCGGCGCCCCCGCCCAGGCCGGTCCCGCAGAGGCGCCCGCCGGTGCCGCGGCCACACCGCAGGCGGCCGCGCCGATGAGCATCGAAAACCGCCTCGGCTAGCGGCTGGCGACCGGCCGCGGTCAGCGAATCCGCAGCTGCACCCGCGCCTCGCCGCTGATGCGCAGGCGCGGGTCCAGCAGCAGCCGGCGCTCCTCCCCGGCAAGACGCGCGACGACGCCGTCGTAGCGGCCGAGCGAGAGGAACGCCTCGCGGATCTCGGCGAGCGACTGCGGCCCGCCGTCGTCGGGGCCGCCCTCCTCGTCCTCGAAGGAGAGGCTGATCTCGCCGCCGCCCTCCTGGCTTGGATCGCCGCCGGCGTCGGCCGGCGTGCCGATGAGCCGCAGCGTCCGCAGGCCGGCCGGCGTGTCGACCGGCACGCGCATGCGCACGGTGCGCGTCGAGCGCTTCCCCGTGCCGGTCCGGCGCAGGGCAAGACGCAGTGTGATCGTGCTGCCGCGGCGCACGACGCGCGGGGCGCGGACGCCGGTCAGGAACGCCTGGCGCAGCCCGCGGCGCACGCGAATGCCGACCTCGAACGCGGTCGGATGCAGCGTGCCGAAGCGGTAGCCCTCGAGGATCGCCAC
>JBBSMC010000123.1:0-6076 GCA_038233375.1 Solirubrobacterales bacterium | reverse complement strand
GTGCGCGGCGAGGCCGCGCTGTTCTCCGGCGACGTGCTCTTCCAGGACTCCGTCGGCCGCACGGACCTGCCCGGCGGCGACGGCCCGACGCTGATGCGCTCGATCGCGGGCCTGCTCGAGCGCTTCGAGGACGACACCGTCGTCTTCCCCGGCCACATGGGCGTCACGACGCTCGGCCGCGAGCGCGCTTCGAACCCCTTCGTCCTGCAGCTCGCCGACCAGCTCAGGTGAGCGAGCGCCCGCAGGTTCCGCGCGGCACGTACGACGTGCTGGCGGACGACGCGGACGCGCGCGCGGCGCTCGAGACGACCGCCCGCCGGATCCTCGGCGGCGCGGGCTTTCGCCGCATCGAGACGCCCGCGTTCGAATACACGGACGTCTTCGCGCGCGGGGTCGGCGCCTCCACCGACATCGTCCAGAAGGAGATGTACACCTTCGACGACGGCGGCGGGCGCTCCGTGACGCTGCGTCCCGAGGGCACCGCGCCGATCTGCCGTGCCTACGCCGAGCACGGCATGCACAAGCTGCCCCAGCCGGTGAAGCTCTGGTACCTGTCGAGCTTCTTTCGCCAGGAGAAGCCGCAGGCCGGGCGCTTTCGCCAGTTCTGGCAGATCGGCGCGGAGACGATCGGCTCCGACGATCCCGCCGTCGACGCCGAGATCATCGCCTTGCTGACGACCCTGCTCGAGGAGCTCGAGGTCGGCGGCCTGCGCCTGCGGATCGCCAGCCTCGGCACGCTCGAGGCGCGCCACGCCTACCGCGAGCGGCTGCAGGCCCACCTGCGCGCCCGCGCCGGCGAGCTGTCGCCGGACGTGCGCAGCCGCATCGACCTCAACCCGCTGCGGGCGTTCGACTCCGACGATCCGGGCACCCAGGCCGTCATGCGGGACGCGCCGCTGCTGCTCGACGACCTCGACGCCGCCGACGCCGAGCATTTCGCGACGGTGCGCGAGCTGCTCGACCGCGCCGCGATCGCCTACGAGGTCGACCCGACGCTCGTGCGCGGCCTGGACTACTACACGCGAACGGTCTTCGAGTTCACCTCCGACGCGCTCGGCGCGCAGAGCGGCGTGGCCGGCGGCGGGCGCTACGACGGCCTCGTCGAGATGCTCGGCGGCCCGCCGGCGCCGGGCTGCGGCTTCGCGGCCGGGATCGAGCGGATGCTGCTCGCGTCGGGCGGCCGGCCGGTCGGCTCGCCGCCGGTCGATCTGTACGTCGCATTCGAGGATCTCGGCCAGCGCGCGACGGCGTTCGCGGTCGTCGACGAGGCCCGCCGCGCGCGCCTGAACGCGCAGATCGAGCTCGCCGGAAGGTCGCGCAAGGGGCAGCTCAAGCACGCCGATCGGATCGGCGCTCGCTACGTTGCGATCGTGGGCGACGACATGACGGTGCTGAAGGACATGCAGGCGGGCGAGCAGCGAGACGTTGCCGCGGGCGAGGTCGTGACGCGCGTCCTGCGCGACCGGGGCATGCGATGAGAGCCGCTCCCCGCGCCAATCCGTACCGCGACGCCTGGGCCGGCGACCTCACCGCCGAGCGGGCGGGCACGCAGGTCCGGGTCTCGGGGTGGGTCCACAACCGCCGCGACCACGGCGGCCTGATCTTCGTCGACCTGCGCGACCGCTCGGGGATCGTGCAGCTCGTCTTTCATCCGGAGAACGGCGCCGAGCTGTTCGCGGCCGCCGAGCGCCTGCGCGCCGAGTACGTCATCAGCGTCGCGGGGACCGTCGTGCTGCGCGAGCAGGGCCAGGTCAATCCGAACCTCGCGACGGGCGAGATCGAGATCCAGGCGGCCGACATGCAGGTGCTCGCCGAATCGCAGACGCCGCCGTTTCCGCTCGACGGCGACGGCGAGCTGGACGAGATGCTGCGCCTGCGCAACCGCACCCTCGATCTGCGTCGCCGCCCGATGATCGACGCGCTCGTGCTGCGCCACGAGATCGTGCGCTGCATGCGCGAGACGCTCTCCGAGGAGGACTTTCTGGAGATCGAAACGCCGATCCTGACGCGCTCGACGCCCGAGGGCGCGCGCGACTTCCTCGTGCCCTCGCGCCTGCAGCCCGGCAGCTTCTACGCCCTGCCGCAGTCGCCGCAGCTCTTCAAGCAGCTGCTGATGGTCGCCGGCTACGAGCGCTACTTCCAGATCGCGCGCTGCTTTCGCGACGAGGACCTGCGCGCCGACCGCCAGCCCGAGTTCACCCAGCTCGACCTCGAGATGTCGTTCGTCGAGGAGGACGACGTCATCGACGTCAACGAGCGCCTGATGGCGAAGGTCTTCGCGCTCGGCGGCCTGGATGTCCCGTCACCGCCGTATCAGCGGATGGGCTACGCCGAGGCGATGCTGCGCTTCGGAACCGACCGGCCCGACCGCCGCTTCGGGCTCGAGATCACCGATCTCTCCGAGCACCTGGGGGCCTCGGCGTTCAAGGTCTTCGCCTCGGTGATCAGCGGCGGCGGGGTCGTGCGCGCGATCAACGCCGGCACACGCGAGGTGGCGCGCAAGGAGCTCGACGAGCTGACCGAGATCGCCAAGCGCGCGGGTGCCGGCGGGCTCGTCTGGGCGTTCGTGCAGGACGACGGCGCATGGCGCTCGCCGATCGCGAAGTTCCTGTCGGCGCAGGAGATCGCGGCGGTGACGCAGGCGCTCGGCGCCCAGCCCGGCGACCTGCTGTTCGCCGTCGCCGACACGCCGGCCGTGGCGGCGAACGCGCTCGGTGTGCTGCGCTTGGAGCTCGCCGATCGCTGGGACCTCGTGGCGGCGGGCACGCACGACGTGCTGTGGATCGTCGACTTCCCGATGTTCGCTTACAACGATGACGAGCAGCGCTGGGACGCCCTGCACCACCCTTTCAGCGCGCCGACCGCGCCGACCGGCATCAGCGCGGCCGACCTGGAGGCCAGCGAGGGGCCCGGTTCGTGGGGCTCGCGCAACTACGACCTCGTCGTCGACGGCTGGGAGCTCGGCGGCGGGTCGATCCGTATCCATGACCCCGCCGTGCAGCGCCTGGTCTTCGAGGCGATCGGGCTCGACGAGGACGAGGCGCAGGCCCGTTTCGGCTTTCTGCTCGAGGCACTGCGCTACGGCGCGCCGCCGCACGGCGGGATCGCATTCGGGATCGACCGCATCGTAACGCTGCTCGCCGGCCGCGAGTCGATCCGCGATGTGATCGCGTTCCCGAAGACCGCGAGCGGTTCGGATCCGTTGACCGGCGCGCCGGCCCACGTCGACGCCCGGCAGCTGCGCGAGTTGGGGCTGCGCAGTGCGGTGACGCCGGCAGCGTCCGCGCCCGCCGCGTCCGCGCGCTGAGCGCCACGCGGGCTCGACTCCCAACGCCGAGCCGGCCACGATCTTCGGTGGATCCAGGCTCAGGTGTGTGCCCGAACCTGCCGATAACGTGCGCATGGCTCAGGCCTCGCGTCAGCTGATCCCCGTCGTCGTCGTGGCGTTCGTGCTCGTCGCCGCGTATCTGCTCGTCGCCCAGCCCACCCCCGACGCGCCCGATCGTTCGAAGACCCCGCTCGCCCCGATCGAGGCGATCCAGCCGGCCCGCGACGCGTCCGCCACCTCGGACGAGGCCAACCGCCGGCTGCAGGCCGCCGGCGACGCCGTCGGCGCGCCCTGACCCAACCCACCGCGGCGACCGCGCCGGCAAGCCCGGCCGGCGCCTTCGGCGGTGAAGCGACGGTGCCCGACGCGCGACCGGACGCCTGGAGACTCCTAGACTCGACGGCGTGCCCGACGAGCGCTTCGAGGATCACCTGACCCACCCGCGCGGCCGCGGTCGCAGCGTCGCGGGCGCGTCGCATGGCGCCGCCGGTGGCGCGGCCTGCGGCGATCTCGTGCGCTTCTCGCTCGCCCTCGACGGCGGCGGACAGCGCGTCGGCGAGGCCGGCTTCGAGGCGTCTGGCTGCGGGACGATGCTCGCCGCCGGCAGCGCCGCGGTCGAGCTCGTCGAGGGCGCCGGGCTGCTCGACGTCGCCCGGATCGGCTCGCCGCAGATCGCCGCCGAGCTGGGGGGCCTGAGCGCGGGAAAGCTGCACGCCGCCGACCTCGTCTCCGATGCGCTGCACCGCGCGCTCGGCGACGCTGTCCGCAAGGGCGGGGGGCTCGCCCCAGACCGCGCGCGAACGCTCGTTGCGATGTCCGGCGGTGTCGACAGCGCAGTGGCGTCGCTGCTGGCCGCGCGCGAGCCGGCTGCCGACGTCGCCACGGTGACGCTCGAGCTGTGGGCCGACGTCGACAACGACGGCGAGCGGTCCTGCTGTTCGGCGGCCGCCGTGCGCGGCGCGCGTCGCCTGGCCCACGAGCTGGGCTTGGCGCACTTCACATTGGACCTGCGCGACGAGTTTCGCGCCGGCGTCGTCGCGCCCTGGCTTGCCGAGCACGCCGACGGGCTGACGCCGAACCCCTGCGTGCGCTGCAACGGCCACGTCCGCCTCGACGCGATGCTCGACTTCGCCGACCGTCTCGGCGCCGCCACGCTGACGACCGGCCACTACGCGCGGCGCACCGCCGACGGGCTGCTGCGCCTCGCCGTCGACCCCGCCAAGGACCAGACGTACATGCTCGCCGCGCTCGGCCGCGCATCCCTCGAGCGGCTGCGCTTCCCGCTCGGCGAGCACACGAAGGAGGCGGTGCGGGCGATCGCCGAACAGGCCGGGCTCGCCGTCGCGCGCAGGCCGGAGTCACAGGACCTCTGCTTCCTCGCCGGCACCGGCCGCGCGACGTTCCTCGCGCGCCATGGCGCGATGACCGAGCGGCCCGGCGACATCGTCGATCGCGGCGGCCGCGTGCTGGGTCGCCACCACGGCCACCACGGCTTTACCGTCGGCCAGCGCAAGGGCCTGGGGATCGCCGCCACCGAGCCGCTCTACGTGATCGCGACCGACGCTCGTGCCAACACCGTCACGGTGGGAACGCGCGAGGACCTGCAGACGAGCACCGTCCGGGTGCGGGGCGTGCGCCTGCACGACGCCGACCCCGATGCGGTTCAGCTGCGCTACCACGCGCCGGCGCTGCGCTGTCGCCTGGACGGCGATCGAATCCACCTCGACGAGCCGTTCGACGGCGCCGCGCCCGGGCAGACCGCCGTCTTCCTGCGCGGCGACGCGATCGTCGGATGCGCCACAATCGCCTGACGCCATGGGCATGACGACCGCCGAGATCCGCAGGACGTTCCTCTCCTACTTCGAGGAGCACGACCACCTGTGGCTGCCCTCGGCGTCGCTCGTGCCGGCGTCGTCGGACGCGTCGGTGCTGCTGACGACCGCGGGCATGCACCCGCTCGTGCCGTACTTCCGCGGCGAGGAGAAGCCGCCCCACCCGCGCCTGACGACGGTCCAGAAGTGCTTCCGGACGACCGACATCGAGAACGTCGGCAACACCGCGCGGCACCTGACGTTCTTCGAGATGCTCGGCAACTTCTCGATCGGCGACTACTTCAAGCAGCAAGCCGTCGAGATGGCGTGGGACCTCTCGCAGAACGGCTTCGGCTTCTACCCCGACGACATCTGGATCACGGTGTTCGAGGGCGACGACGAGCTAGGCCTGGGACCCGACGAGGAGGCCATCGAGGCCTGGCTCTCGGTCGGCGTGCCGCGCGAGCGGATCATCTTGTGCCCGCGCTCGGAGAACTTCTGGCAGGCCGGCGAGACCGGTCCCTGTGGCCCGTGCAGCGAGCTCTACATCGACCGCGGGCTGCACTGGGGCACGGAGGACGACCTGCCAGGTGGCGAGAACGAGCGCTTCCTGGAGTACTGGAACCTCGTCTTCACGCAGTACGAGCTCGGTCAGGACGCCGACGGCAGACCGACGCTCGCGCCGCTGCCGGCCAAGAACATCGACACGGGCCTCGGCCTCGAGCGCATGGCGGTCATCCAGCAGGACGTCGACTCGGTCTTCGAGACCGACACGTTCGTGGCGCTGATGGCGCTCGGCCGGGAGTTGGCGATGAGCGATCCCGACGAGCGCGCGCTGCGGATCCTCTCCGACCACTCACGCGCGCTGACGTTCCTGATCGCCGACGGCGTCGTGCCGTCCAACGAGGACCGCGGCTACATCCTGCGCCGCATCATG
>JBBSMC010000122.1:0-6142 GCA_038233375.1 Solirubrobacterales bacterium | reverse complement strand
GTTCCGGTCTTCGCCTGGAAGGGCATGACCGAGGCCGAGTACGAGAACTGCATCGAGCTCCAGCTCAAGGCGTTCGCGGGCGGCAAGGGTCCGAACATGATCCTCGACGACGGCGGCGACGCGACGATGCTCGTGCACAAGGGCGTCGAGTACGAGGCCGCCGGCGAGGCGCCCGACCCGTCGACCGGTGAGTCCGAGGAGTTCGTCGCCTTCCTGAAGGTGCTCAACCGCTCGCTGGACGAGGACTCGCAGCGCTTCACGAAGATGGCCGCGGGCATCATCGGCGTCTCGGAGGAGACGACGACCGGCGTCGGCCGCCTCTACCAGATGGCGAAGGCCGAGACGCTCCTGTTCCCGGCGATCAACGTCAACGACTCCGTCACGAAGTCGAAGTTCGACAACCTCTACGGCTGCCGCCACTCGCTCGTCGATGGCATCTTCCGCGCGACGGACGTCATGCTCGCCGGCAAGGTCGGCGTCGTCTGTGGCTACGGCGACGTCGGCAAGGGCTCAGCCGCCTCGCTGCGCGCCCAGGGCTGCCGCGTCATCGTCACCGAGATCGACCCGATCTGCGCGCTGCAGGCGGCGATGGAGGGCTACGACGTCAAGACGCTCGAGGACGTCGTCGACAGCGCCGACGTGTTCGTCACGACGACGGGCAACAAGGACATCATCACCGCCGAGCACATGGGGCGGATGAAGCACCACGCGATCGTCGGCAACATCGGCCACTTCGACAACGAGATCGACGTCGCGGGCCTCGAGAAGATCCCCGGCATCGAGCGCGTGAAGATCAAGCCGCAGGTCGACAAGTGGGTCTTCCCGGGCTCCGCGAAGGGGTCGGGCCACGCGATCATCCTGCTGTCCGAGGGACGCCTGCTGAACCTCGGCAACGCGACCGGCCACCCGTCGTTCGTGATGTCCAACTCGTTCACGAACCAGACGCTCGCGCAGATCGAGCTGCACACGAACAACGACGCCTACGACAAGCAGGTCTACGTGCTCTCCAAGGAGCTCGACGAGAAGGTCGCGCGCCTGCACCTGGCCGCCGTCGGCGCGAAGCTGACGGTGCTGACGCCCGAGCAGGCCGAGTACATCGGCCGCCCGGTCGAGGGCCCCTACAAGTCGCACGAGTATCGCTACTAGACGGACATCAGAGGGCCGGCCTGTATCGGTTTTCGGCCTGCGGTCATCGGTTCCGATGGATGACTGAGGGGAGCATTTGCCCCGTCCGTCATCGGAACCGCTGACCTCCGGAGGACGTCACATGTCGGAGTCGCTGACCTCCGGACGACGTCACATCGCGGACCTGTCGCTGGCCGAGGCCGGCCAGGTCCGCATCGCGTGGGCCGACGGGCAGATGCCCGTCCTGCGCTCGATCCGCGAGCGCTTCGAGCGCGAGCGCCCGCTCGACGGGCTGCGCGTCGCGGCCTGCCTGCATGTCACCTCGGAGACGGCGAACCTGCTGCGCACGCTGATCGCCGGCGGGGCGGAGGCACAGCTGTGCGCCTCCAACCCGCTGTCGACGCAGGACGACATCGCGGCCGCGCTCGTCGATCGCCACGGCGTCGGCGTCCATGCGATCCGCGGTGAGGACGCCGACACGTACGCCGCGCACGTGGTCGACCTCGCCTCGCGCGCCCCGCACGTCACGCTCGACGACGGCGCCGACCTGCTCAGCGTCCTGCACGCCGGCCAGGAGAGTTGGCGCGCGTCGCTGCTGGGCGGCACCGAGGAGACGACGACGGGGCTCGTGCGCCTGCGCGGCCTGGAGCACGACGGCCTGTTGCGCTGTCCCGTGCTCGCCGTCAACGAGTCGCTCATCGAGCGGACGTTCAACGATCGCTACGGGACCGGCCAGTCGACGCTCGACGGCATCCTGCGGGCGACCAACATGCTGCTAGCCGGCCGCACGGTCGTGGTCTTCGGCTATGGCTGGACGGGCAAGGGCGTGGCGCTGCGCGCGAAGGGCGCGGGCGCGTCGGTGATCGTCTGCGAGGTCGACTCGATGCGCGCGCTCGAGGCGCGGATGGACGGCTGCGAGGTCATGCCCGCGCTGGAGGCCGCCGCGCAGGGCGACGTCTTCATCACCGTCACCGGGGGGCGCGACGTACTCACCGGTGAGCACTTCGCCGTGATGAAGGACGGCGTGATGCTCGCCAACGCCGGCCACTTCGACGTCGAGATCGCGGTCGACCAGCTCGCCGAGCTGGCGTCCGGCCGGCGCCAGGTGCTGCCGCTCGTCGAACAGTTCGAGGTCGGCGCGCGGCGCTTGAACCTGCTCGCCCAAGGCCGCGTCGTGAACCTCGCCGCCGCCGAGGGCCATCCCGCGGCGGTGATGGACATGTCGTTTGCCAACCAGGCGCTGTGCGTCGAGCACCTCGCCCGGCACGGCACGACGCTGGCGCCGCGCGTGATGTCGGTGCCGGACGAGATAGACGGCGAGGTCGCGCGGCTGAAGCTCGCCTCGCTCGGCGTGCGGATCGACGAGCTCAGCGAGGCGCAGCGCGCATACCTCACGAGCTGGCGTAGCTGAGCGTGGCGGGCCCGTCGCCGGTAGGTTGCGCGCCGTGACCGACGACGCACTCGAGACAGCCTTGATGAAGATGCGCGCCGACGACGTCGCCGACGTCGCGGTGAAGACGTTCGCGCACTACTACGAGCTGCTGCAGGCGGGCGAGACCGGGACGCTGGCCGAGTCCGAGATCGAGCCCGTCGACGAGCTGCCCGACGCCGACGAGCTGCCCGAGGACGAGCCGGGCGCCCGCGACGCGCTCGCGCAGACCGTCGTCATCAAGCTCAACGGCGGCCTGGGAACGAGCATGGGGATGACCGGACCCAAGTCGCTGCTCGAGGTCAAGGACGGGCTGACGTTCCTCGACATCACCGTGCAGCAGATCCGCGGGCTGCGCAACAGCACCGGTGCGCACCTGCCGCTCGTGCTGATGAACTCGTTCGCCACGCGCGCGGCCTCGCTCGCGGCGCTGGTGCCCTACGACGATCTGCCGGTCGACGACGTGCCGGCCGACTTCCTGCAGAGCAAGGTCCCCAAGCTCGCCGCCGACGACCTGTCGGCGGCGAGCTGGCCCGCCGACCGGTCGCTGGAATGGGCGCCGCCCGGGCACGGCGACCTGTACCCCTCGCTGCTGAGCTCGGGCCTGCTCGACGCGCTGCTCGCGGGCGGCTATCGCTACGCGTTCGTCGCCAACGTCGACAACCTCGGGGCAGTGCTGGAGCCGCGCATCCTGGCGTGGTTCGCGCGCGAGCGGATCCCGTTTCTGATGGAGGTCGCCGACCGCACGGCGGCCGATCGCAAGGGCGGCCATCTCGCTCGGCGGCCGGCTGGCGGGCTTGTCCTGCGCGAGATCGCTCAGACGCCGGAGGACGACGTCGACGCCTTTCAGGACACGTCGCGGCACCGCTTCTTCAACACGAACACGCTGTGGCTCGACCTGCGCGCGCTGGCCGACGTGCTGGCCGACCGCGACGGCGTCCTCGGGCTGCCGATGATCGTCAACCGCAAGACGGTCGATCCGGCCGACGCCGATTCGACACCGGTCATCCAGCTCGAAACCGCGATGGGGGCGGCGATAGACGTCTTCGACGACGCCCGCGCGATCCGCGTGGGACGCGAGCGCTTCGCGCCGGTCAAGACGACCGACGACCTGCTCGCGCTGCGCTCGGACGCCTACGAGCTGACGCCGGACGGCCGGATCGCGGTCGCGGAGGCGCGTGCGGGGCCGGGCGCGCCGCTCGTGCAGCTCGACCCGAAGCACTTCAAGCTCGTTCGCGACTTCGACGCGCGCTTTGCCGCGGGGCCGCCGTCGCTCGTCGAGGCGCAGCGCCTGACCGTGCGCGGCGACGTCGTGTTCGGGGCCGATGTCGTGGTCCGCGGCGAGGTGACGGTCGAGCACCACGGCGACGGGCAGCGGCAGATCGACGACGGAGCGGTGCTCGAGGGCTGACGGCGCCCCGCTCGCCGCGGCGCCAACCCGCACGCCGGGGGAGGCGATCGGGCATCCTGAGGCCCATGAGCGACCGCTGCCGCCGGCGATGATCGACCCCGCCTCGAGCGTCGGGGTGCTCGCCGCGCTGGCGGCGGGGCTGATCTCGTTCCTGAGCCCGTGCGTGCTGCCGCTCGTGCCCGGCTATCTCTCGGCGGTGTCGGGCGTCAAGCCGGCCGAGATCGAGCAGGCGTCGCTGCGCCGCGTGCTCGTGCCGGCGCTGCTGTTCGTCGCGAGCTTCTCGGCGATCTTCATCGTCCTCGGCCTCGGTGCGACGAAGCTCGGGGCGACGCTCAGCGACCACCGCGAGGTGCTGGAGCGCATCTCGGCGATCGTGATCATCACGCTCGGCGTCTTCTTCCTCGCGACGCCCTTCGTCGCGCGGCTCAACCAGCAGTGGCGCATCGATGCGCTGATGGAGCGCGCCGGCCGCGGCGGGCCGCTCGTCGTGGGCGCGGCGTTCGCGATCGCCTGGACGCCGTGCGTCGGCCCGACGCTCGGCGCGATCCTCACCGCCGCGTCCCTGTCGAACTCCGCCGCTCACGGCGCCTACCTGCTGGCCTGGTACTCGGCCGGGCTGGCGATCCCGTTCCTGCTGACCGCCATCGCCTTCAACCGCATGACGACGCTGTTCGAGGTCGTCAAGCGCCACTACGCCGCGATCGTCGCGACCGGCGGCGCGATCCTGATCGTCATGGGCGTACTGATCTGGACCGGCGAGCTCACGCGGCTGAACATCGAGGCTCAGCAGCTGCTCGAGAGCATCGGCCTGGACTTCCTCACCGGGATTTAGCTCTGGCGTTGCGAGCCGCGGTGGCCGCCCGGCGCGCGGCGTCGCCCGCCGCCTCGGCATCGTCCTCGAGGCGCTCCCGGCGCTTGTCTTCGCGCTCGCTCTCGCTCAGCGCGCGGGTGAACAGGAACACGAGCGCGACGCCCATCACGATCGACTGCTCGAGCGCCATGATCAGGCCGCCGACCGCCTGGTCTGTGCCGGGCGTAAGACCCCAGTAACCGGGCTGGTCTTCGTAGAAGTCGTAGATCGCGTCGGGTGAGAAGGCGAGCAGGATGCCGAGCAGGCCGACGAAGACCTTCGTCGCGAGCATGTAGACGACGGGGCCCATCCCGCCAAGTCGCTGCCGGGCGCGGATCGGCGACAGCAGGTGCCACCAGTACAGCCCGCCCGCGATCGCGAACGAGACGTGCTCGAGGACGTGCAGCACGGGCTGCTCGAGGGCGGCGTCGTACATGGCGGGGATGTGCCAGACCGCCATCGTCGCGACGTAGAGCACGATCGCGAACACCGGATGGGCGAACACGCCGGCGCGCTTCTCGATGCGCACGAGGCGACGTGTCAGCGGTCGCAGCAGGACCTTCGTCAGCCCGAGCAGCACGAGGATCGGGGCGAGGTCGAGCAGCAGCAGATGCTGGACCATGTGCATCAGAAACAGCTGCTCCCCGAGACGGTCGATCGGCGAGCACAGCGCGATCAGCACGAGTGCCATGCCGGCGAGGAAGCTCGTCAGCCGGCCGAGAGAGCCGTCGATCTCCCGCCAGCGGCGGACGTAGAGGAACGTCAGCGCCGCGACGAGCACGATCGCGCCCGGTTCGAAGGACCAGCTGGCGTCAGGAGCGACGGCGAGGGGCGGGGCGAGGATGCCCGCGATTGTGCCAGCCGCTGCGATGGCGCGCAGACACCGCATTGCCGCGTGCCGATCACCGCAGCCGCTGCGCAGGATCGTTGCGATTCGCGCGTCCGCCGGCGCACGTCATACGCGACGATCACGGCGATGCTCGCCGAGGTCGTCGCGCTCGTCGTCACACCCCGCTGCGCCGCCTGCCGCGCGCCCGGCCGGCGCGCCGCCGACGTCCTCTGCGCGGGCTGCCGGCGCGCGCTGCCGTGGCTGCCCGCGCCGTGTTGCGATCGCTGCGCGCTGCCGCTGCCGCACGCCCGCGGCCGCTGCCCCGCCCGTGACTCGGCCTTCCAATCGGCCTGGTCAGCCGTCGCCTACGACGGCGCCGCCCGCGACGCTATGCACGCCCTGAAGTTCGCCGCCGCCCGCCCGCTCGCGCAGGTGATGGCCGCGCAGATCGCCGCCACCGCGCCGCCGGCGCTCCTCGCGCGGTCGCAGCCGCACACG
>JBBSMC010000121.1:0-6201 GCA_038233375.1 Solirubrobacterales bacterium | reverse complement strand
TCAGCGGACTCCTCGCGGCCGCCGTCACGATGCGAAACGCGCACCGTCCCGCCACCGCGACCCGCGACAGCGCACGCGCGCTAGGTGCCGCCGTCAAGGCGCTGGACGAGGCCGCGGCCGACGTGCGACGCCACGACGTCATGAACCACCTGCTTGGTCGCGGGTCGTCGGGGTAGCACCCTCCTTGGCGACGCGTTCGGCGACGCCTACCCGACCTTGAGAGGAGCCGCTGTGGCTACCTGCGATGTCTGTGGCAACGAGTACGACAAGGTCATGCAGATCTCGGTCGCGGGAGCGACCCACACCTTCGACTCGTTCGAGTGCGCGATCCACGCGATCGCGCCGCGTTGCGGACACTGCGGCTGCACGATCCTCGGCCACGGTGTCGAAGGCCCTGACGGCAGCGTGTTCTGTTGCGCACACTGCGCGCGCGAGCGCGGCGTCGAAGGCGTCGTCGACCGGGTCTGAAGCAAGAGCGCCGAGGCCCGCTGGCGCTCGCGAGTTCGGGACGTACGTGTAGGCGGTGCGGTCGGACTCCTCGCAGCTTGGACTGTGTGACGGCTGCGGATGACGTCGGGTTCCGTTGATCGCCCGGGCCGTCGTTCATGAGACGGTGCGGCCGAGGTTGGCGCCCTGTTTGATGAGCACGCGTTGGACGTCGCGGGCCGCGACCTGGCGTGGCGCGATGTTGTTGCGGGCGGCGAGTGCGGCGCAGACGCCGGCGGCTTGGCCGGTTGCCAGCGCGATCGGGGTGACGCGGTAGGAGGAGTGCGCGACGTGGCTGCCCGAGATGCAGCGTCCGGCGACGAGCAGCCCGTCGATGTCGCGGGGGATCAGGCAGCGCAGGGGGATGTCGTAGGCGCCGCCGGCGGGTAGTCGCTGCAGCACGGTGCCGCGGCCCTTGGGGTCGTGGATGTCAACGGGGTAGGTGCCGCGGGCGATGACGTCATCAAAGCGGCGCGCCTGCAGCACGTCGTCGCCGGTCAGCTCGTAGTCGCCGATGATCCGGCGCGTCTCACGCACGCCGATCTGGGTTCCGCTCTGGACGGCGTACGCCCGTTCGAAGCCCGGGACGCGGCGGCGCAGGAACCGCGCGACCTGATCCATCTGGCGACGCGCCAGCCATTCCGCGCGCGTGAGATCGAACACGTCGGTGCCCAGGACGCCGGCGACGCGTGTGCTGTTGACGCTGACCTCCTGTGCGTGGGGTGTCGCGAAGAACAGGATGTCCTCGCGGGAGAGGTCAAGCTCGCCGTCCACGCGTGCCTGTTCGATGAGTTCCCAGAGGCCGTGAACGCCGCGCCATTGATCGGGGTGGCGCTCGACGTAGGAGCCGAACGCGTCGCGGTCAAATTGCGCGACGCGGAACATCAGCGTGATCGGTTGCACGAGGCCGTCGATGTCGCGACCGACGTCGTACTGCGCGCCGGCGGCAGCGGCGACATCGCCGTCGCCGGTGGCGTCAACGATCACCGGTGCCTGCGCGACGAGCGGCCCGGACTTGGTCTCCAGCACGACACCACGCGGCCACACGTCGTCGCCGGTGACCCCGGATGCGAAGGCGTGCAGCAGATAGTCGACGCCGGCGTCGTCGAGCAGTTGCAGGGCGGCGAGCTTGTAGATCTCGGGATCAAACGGGACGGTGTACCCGGTCTGCTGGGACGGGGCGATCGCGCCGTCCAAGTCCAGCAGGTGTCGCATGAGCGCCAGCAGCGCACCGGCGATGACAGGCTCGCCGGGGCCGTGGTCATCGGGCAGCAAGCGCAGCGCCTGCTCGCCTCGGGCACGATCTGATCGGTCGGCGTGGCGGATCTCGTTGTGCCATGACATCAGCGGCATCACGAGCGCGGCCGTCGCGTTGCCGCCGAGAAAGCCGTAGCGCTCGACGAGGACGACGTCCGCGCCGGCACCGGCGGCGCCGAGCGCGGCGCCCAGTCCCGCGGGTCCGCCACCGACGACGACGACGTCAGCTCGCGCTGCCAGTCGCGCGCGGCGCGCTGGCAGATCAAGCTCGACGGGATCGTCAGGACGTGGGAGCGGTGCCATCGTGTTGCAGCAGTTCGGCGGTCATCCGCGCTGTCTGGGCTGCCGCGTTGCGCAGGTCGCGTAGGCTCGTCGCGACGTGTTGGGGTTGCTCGTCGCGGAGGTCCCAGAGGCGGTCGATGCCGGCGAGCATCACTCCCGGGTGCGCTGCTTGTGCCAGATCGGATCGCTCGAGTCCCAGTGACTGAAGAAACGCCCCGACCTTCGCCGCGTAGGGCAGCGCAGCGATCGGCACGCCCGCGGTCGCGGCGAAGATCAAGAAGTGCAGTCGCATGCCGACCGCCATCTGCAGGTGCTCCATGAAGCCGCGCAGCTGCTCGGGCGAGTAGCTGCGTTTGAGGATGGCGGCATGCTCGGGGAACGCCATCTGGCCGACGACGCGGTGCGCCTCGCGGATGTCCTGGCGCTCGAGCGCGACGAACACGACCTCGGCGTCGTAGCGCTCGACGATGAAGTCCGCGGCGTCGGCCAGCAACGCGTGATAATCGTCAGCGGTTTCGCTGGCGCCACCGCGCTCGCGCACCGAGATCCCGACGAGCCGTCGCTTGCCGTCAAGCCCCTCGCGCTCGAGCATCTGCTCGCTGAACGGGGCGGGATCCAGCAGCAGCGCCGGGTCGGCGGTGACGACGATGTCGCGCTCGACGCCGATCTCCTCCAACAGGCGTTTGGCGGCTGTTTCGCGGACCGTCACGAGCGCCATAGAGTTGACCGCTTCAGCGACCGCGTGGCGGTCAGCGGAGCGTTCCAGCGGACCGACGCCGATCGCGAACGTCGCCGTCGCGACGCCGAGCTTCTGCGCGATCCGCACGACGTGCAGATAGCCTGTGACCTCGCGGTCATACAGGATGCCGCCGCCGCCCAGCAGCAGCAGATCCAGCCGCTTGACCTGCGCGACGATCTCGTCGCGCATCGCCTCGCGCGCAGCGACGACCCGCTCGACGTCATGGTGACGTTCGGTGTGCCGCACGTCGCGCGAGAACACGACGATCTGTACGCCCGGTATCGCTTCGCGCAGCTGCGCGACGACGACGGTGAGGATCGCCTCGTCACCGGCGTTCAGTCCCCCGTAAGAGCCGGCAAGCCCGACAGTGACCTGCCGCGCCGGGACGACGGCAAGCCGCCCGCCCGCGCTCACAGCTCGCCGGGGTGCTTGATGAAGGCGCGCAGCGCCGCTTTGCCGCCGCCGATCAACGGCTCGCGATGGGCGACCAACAGCAGATGATCGAAGTCACGCTCCAGCAGCCCCCTGAACGCCTGCTTGAGACCCTCATAACGGCTGCGGGGTCGTCTGCGAGGAGATCGTCGGCGAAGAACCTGAGCGTGTCGCCGTAACGGGTGAGGACGATCGCGTCGTCGGTGATCGCGACGTGCAGCGCGCCCTCGTCGGCTGACAGCTTGCCGGCGTGCCGCGCGCCGGCTAACAAGACCTGCTGTGGCCGCTCGAGTCCCGCGACCGCGTCGAGCCCGTCGTCGGGAACCAGCGGATCGATCAGCGCCCTCCGCGGGCTCGACGCAATAGGAGCTCACGCGCACGCCGATGCCCTCGTGCAGTGCGGTCCTGTGGAAGGCTCCTGGCAGGATTCCCGCATCGTCACCCCCGGGGCGCTACCGATCACCGATCTTCGCTGACCGTGCGCGCATGCGCGCGATGACGCGACTGATCCTCGACAACCTTTCGCGACGGGTGATCGGGCGGCAGGTCGTGCGGATCGATGTCTTCGTGTGCCTGGCTGGTCGCTCCCAGCGGCGCCTCTTCGTCGGAGACCATCGTCGGCAACGCGTCGTTCTCATCGGCTTCGACACTGTCCAGGTCGCCGCCATGACGTGCGACCTTGCGCCGCGCCATGATCGCGTCGAAGGCTGCGGACGCGGCGAGGATCACGAAAAGAATCGCGACCGGGACGGCCAGCATGGCCATCCCGATCGCGATGAGAGAGATCGCCAACACGACCGTGACCGCAGACAACATGGCCAGCATCCCGGCCATGCTTCCACGCGCACGGGGGAGCGGATCAGGCAGATCGGGCGGTTGTTGAGTACGCATCGGAATGGTCTACCCGTCGTTGGATCTCACTCACCGCCGGGGGGCGGCCGCTTCTCATGGATTTCACGTTCGCCGGTCAAAGCGACGATCGCGCCGCCCGGAACGCGTCGACGAGCTCCCACGTTACCCATCTTCGACTGGCCCGGATGGACTCCGTGCGCGCGCCACGTCGTAGTTCAGTGTGACCGTGCTCGCGGCGCGCGCCGCTGGTTGCCTGGCACTGCAGCACGCATCAATCCTTCATCGGCGCTGGCTCAGCAGGCATATGCAGCAGATTGACCACCCGTCTGACGCCCTCGACGCGATTGGCGGCTGCAACGACATCGCGAATCTGTTCGGCGCCGTCAAGCTCGCCGCGCAGGTAGATCACGCCGCCTTCGACATTGACGTCCACCCGGCCCTTGGGGGCTTCCGCCGCACGGAGGAAGATCGTGCTCTGGACCTCGTCGGTCAGCGTGAGATCCTCCGCACGCTGGCCGAGCATGCCCGTTAACTACGGGCCCACCCGGCGACGAGCACGGCCGATACGGCCAGGGCTACGCCGGCGACAGCGATTGCGATCCGGCGCCTGGAACCCCGCGGGTCTGAGTCGTCGATCGGATATGGACGCAGGATGCATCCGATCGCCTTGCCGATGGTGTGCAGCGCAGTCGGGTCAGTGTCTGGTTTCAGCGCCGCGGCTGTCGCAATCGGCAAGGGCTCCGGTCGCGGCGTGCGCTCGGCGGCGTGCTGGCTGTGATGCTGCTGTGCGACCGCGGAATCCAGCGGGATCCCGGCTTGCTCGGTGGTCATGTGCGCACCTCCTCGCTTCATAGGTCGGTTGGCCTCCGGCAGGGAAAACGGACCTGCCTGGCAAGCGGAAACGCGGTTGATCGGGGTCAGGTGCTTCCCGTGGCGGCGCCTGCCGGCTCGGGTTCGCGCGCGCCGCTGTCGTCGGCGCCCTGCTTGGCGGCCTCGGCCTGGATGAGCTGGCGGTTGACGTGCTCCCAGTTGAGGTTTCTGAAGAACGCCTCGACGTACTGCTTGCGCCCGTCGGGCGTCGCGCCGAAGTCGCGCACGTAGGCGTGCTCGTAGACGTCGATCGCGAGCACCGGAACCATGTTGTAGACGGCCCACTGGTTCTGGCTGTCCATGATGTAGTTGAACAGGGACTCGTCGTTGAGGTCATAGCCGACCATCACCCAGCCGCGAGCGGCTGAGGCGGCCTTCTTGACCGCGTCCAGCCACGTGTCGACGCCGCCGGGAAACTCGTCCTCGACGAGTTCGGCGAAGCGGCCCTCTGGCGGTCCGCCTGCTCCGCCGAGGTGGCCGAAGTACAGGTCGTGGTTCTTGTAGCCCAGCAGCGCGAACGTGTAGTCGACCGAGACGGCCCGCAGCGGCGAATAGACCTGGTTGCCTTCGATCTGCGAGTAGTCGAAGTCGTTAAGGATCTTGCGGCACTCGTTGGCCTTCTTGGCGTATCCCTCATACAGCTTGTAGTGCTCGGCCATCGTCTGCTTGGAGATACCGTCAAGGTCGCGCTCGAACGCGACGAAGTTCCGGGGCTTGAGTTCATCCCAGGGCATCGAGGACCTCCTCGTGTGGTGGATGAATGAGATTGCCTTCTATGGTCGGGCTTCCCCCTGACCTCAGCGGTAAACGAGCACGCTCGATAACTCGTGCCCGATAGTGCTCGGCGCAAAATCCCCGAGCGCCTTGAGGTTGAGCGTGCCGCCGACGACCCGCCAGCCCGACCTGCGCCGGGGCCGGGACGAAGGTCGCGCCGTATCAGGAGGCTGGATGCAGACGGCCTGCGCACAGCGCGGGGCAGGCGAAGGGTAGATCGAGGGCGCCAGCCTCGACTGACGAGTCAATGCGCTCGGTCGCACGCGCGTGATAGCAGTCGGGCTCGGTGCGGGCGCGAAGACGCAGTGGCTACTTCAACGACTACTTCACGACTGATCCGGGGTCGCGTTCAGAGCAGGTGCAGGCTCGGCGATCCCGGGTACACCGCGAGGATGCTCATCATGCACGACGTCTTCGTAGGAGCCTCCGTGTCGCCCGCGGCCGAGGTGCCAGCGCCGCCCAGGCCCGCGCCGGACCCGGGGCCACCGCTGCCCGATCCGGACCCGGCT
>JBBSMC010000120.1:0-6207 GCA_038233375.1 Solirubrobacterales bacterium | reverse complement strand
TTGACTTGCCTGCTCCCAATCCCCCGGTAAGTCCGACGAAGGGGACGTGCGCCAACGGTTGCGTCAGCTGGCGGCGGGCTCGTCGGGCTCGGCCGCGGGCTCGTCGGGCTCGGCCGCGGGCTCGCCGGCCTCGACGGCCGCCGGCTCGGCGACGGCTTCGGTCTCAGGCTCGGCAGCCTCGGGCTCGGCGACGGCTTCGGTCTCAGGCTCGGCAGCCTCGGGCTCGGCGACGGCTTCGGTCTCAGGCTCGGCAGCCTCGGGCTCGGCGACGGCTTCAGCCTCGGCAGCCTCGGGCTCGGCAGCCTCCGGCTCGGCAGCGGTCTCGTCGCCGGCCGGGGTGCCGTCGCCGGCGAAGACCTCTTCGCTCAGCCCCAGCTCCGGGAGGTTGTCGAGGTCGCCGGCGCCGTGCTCGCGGGCGAGCGCCTCGTCCTCCTCGCTGGCGGTCGCCTCGAGCTCTCCGGGCGGCAGGATCTTCGGCTCGAGGACCTGGCCCTCGACGCGCTTGACGCTCAGCGACAGGCGGCGGCGCTCGGAGTCGATCTCGAGGATCTTGACCTTGACCTCGTCACCCGGGGCGACGATCTCGCGCGGGTTCTCGACGTGGTGCGGGGCGAGCTCGGAGATGTGGACGAGGCCCTCGACGCCGTCGAGGATCTCGACGAAGGCGCCGAACGTGACGACCTTCGTGACGGTGCCCTCGAGCTCGTCACCGACGTTGTAGGTATCGACGACCCGCTGCCACGGGTCCTCCTGGGTCTGCTTGAGACCCAGCGAGATGCGCTGGCGCTCGCGGTCGATGTCGAGCACCTTGACGGCGACGGTGTCGCCGATCGAGAGGATCTCGCTCGGGTGGTTGACGTGCGACCACGACAGCTCGGAGATGTGGATCAGGCCGTCGATGCCGTTGAGGTCGACGAACGCTCCGAAGTCGACGATGTTCGAGATCTGACCCTCGACGATGAGGCCCGGCTGCAGGCGGTCGAGGATCTCCTGACGCTGCTCCTTGCGCTCCTCCTCGAGCACGGCGCGGCGCGACAGCACGACGTTGTTGCGCGAGCGGTTGAGCTCGATGACCTTGCACTCGATCTTCGTGTGCAGGTACTCGTCGAGGTTCGGCACGCGGCGGATGTCGACGAGCGAGGCGGGCAGGAAGCCGCGCACCCCGAGGTCGATGATCAGGCCGCCCTTGACGACCTCGATGACCGTGCCCTCGACGGGCTCGCCGGACTCGGCCGCTGCCTCGATGCGCCGCCACGCCTTCTCGAAGCGGGCGCGCTTCTTGGACATGATCAGGCGGCCGTCCTGATCCTCCTTGGTGAGGACGAGCGCGTCGACCTCCTCGCCCATCTCGACCTCGTCGTGCGGGTCGACGGCCTTGCGGATGGAAAGCTCGTTGGAGGGGATGACCCCCTCGCTCTTGTAGCCGATGTCGACGAGGACCTCGTCGTTGTCGATGCGGACGACGATGCCGGTGACGACCTCGCCCTCCTCGAAGAGGGTGAACGTGGCGTCGTAGTTGGGAACGATCTGCCCGTCGATCTCGAGCAGCAGGCCGTCAGATCCGGCGACGACCTTCGCTTCTGGTGCAGCCTCGGTGATGGTTGTCATGTGTGGGGGAGGTTAGCGCGGCGGGCCCAGGAGCGCGGGAGATCGCGGATGCGCGCGCGCCCGGAGCACCGTGCCCGCCCGCCCGGCGCGGATCGCGGCTTTACAATCCAGCCGCGATGCCGATTCGAGCCACGAAGCGCGGCGACGCGCGCACGCCCCTGCCCCGGGAATGGGACGTGCTCATCTGCGGCGCGAGCTTCGCCGGCCTGACGGTCGCTCGCGAGCTCGCCCGCACGAACGCGCGCGTGCTGATCATCGACCGCTATGAGATCGGCGAGCGCCAGACCAGCGCCTGCGCCGCGCCGACGACCTGGCTGGAGTACATGGGCCTGATGGACGCCGTGCAGCAGACGTTCGGCGAGCTCGTCGTACACACGCCGGGACGCTCGCAACGCTGGCCGCTGCCATTCACCTTCTCGACCTTCGACTACCGGCGGATCTGCGCGTTGCTGCGCGAGCAGTCCGAGGGCTCGGCGCTGTTCGAGACCGCCAAGGTCGAAGGCCGCACCGGTTTCACCGTGCACACCGACCGCGGCGACCTCACCGCGCCGCTGATCGTCGACGGCCTCGGCTGGCGGCGGATCCTCGGCGCCGGCGACAACGTCCAGCCGCCCAACGCGCGCCTGTCGCGCGGCCTCGAGGTCCACCCCCACGCCGCCGGTGAGGACCTCGAGCTGTGGATCGATCCGAAGTACGTCAAGCGCGGCTACTCGTGGTCGTTTCCCGCCGACGGCGAGCTGCGCGTCGGCGTCGGCTCGTTCGATCCCCGCGACCACGTCAAGGAGCCGACGCTGCAGCTCGCCGAGGACGTCGGCGTGCCTGCCGAGCGTTGGCAGGGCAACTGGATCCCCCACCAGCTGCGCCCCGCGACCGAGGCCGGCATCTTCTTCGTCGGCGACTCCGCCGGACACTGCCTGCCGACGACCGCCGAGGGCATCCGGCCGGCGTTCTACTTCGGCCTCGCGCTCGGCCGCGAGCTCGTCGACGTCGTCGAGGGTCGCCAGACGCGCGAGCAGGCGCTGACGCGCTACGGCGCGTTCTCAGCCGACCACCTCTGGCAGTACCGCTGGCTGCTGCGCGTGCAGAACTGGGTCGGTGCGATCACCCCGACGCGCCTGCTGACGCCCGCGATCCGCGCGATCAGCCCGCCCGGGCTGGTGCGCTGGGCGTTTCGCAACTACCGCGATATCTGCCCGCCGGAGTACGTGCTGCGCCGGTCGTGGCCGCCGGCGGCGGTGGGCGCGGGCGGGCTGGACGAGCGCGAGCCCGCCGCCACCGCCGCGGCCTGACGCGCGAACGCCTCCTACTTGTCGCGCACGACGAGGTACGTCCCGATGCCCAGCGCCACCACGCCGATGACCTTCTCCAGCGTGATCGGGTGCTTGGCGACGCCGATCAGCCCGTAGTGGTCGACGACGACCGAGACCGCGAGCTGGGCGGCGACCGTCGCCGCGACGATCCCGCCGGCGCCGAGCGTGCGCACCGTGACGAGGATCGAGGTGACGTAGGCCGCGCCGAGCAGGCCGCCCGTCAGGTAGTACCAGGGGAGGTTGCGGACACCCGAGATCTGGCCCAGTCCGCCGGTCGCCAGCGCGGCGATGCACGCGAGTGCGACGGTGCCGATCGCGAACGACAGAAACGCCGCCTGCCACGTGCCGATCGAGCGGCCGAGCAGCGAGTTGACCGGCGCCTGCAGCGCGACGAGGCCGCCGGTGAACGCGGTCAGCAGGACGGCCGTGCCGCGGTCCACTACTTGGCCTCCATCCACGTCGGGCCGACGCCGATGTCGACGCCGAGCGGCGGGTCGTGCTCCCAGAACGCGACCATCTCGTGGCGGATCAGCTCGCGCACGCCCTCGATCTCGTCGCGCGGGCCCTCGAAGAGCAGCTCGTCGTGGACGGTCAGGATCGGGCGCACCGGCGAGTCACGCAGGGCGGCGTCGACGCGCACGAGCGCGAGCTTCATGACATCGGCCGCCGTGCCCTGGATGACGGTGTTCACCGCGAGACGCTCGCCCAGCGTGCGCACCTGCCAGTTGCGCGCCTTCAGTTCGGGGATCTGGCGCCGCCGGCCCCACAACGTCGTGACATGGCCGTCCTCCGTGGCGCTGGCGATCGTGCCCTCGATGAAGGCGCGTACCGCCGGGAAGCGCTCGAGGTACGTGTCGATGATCTCCTTGGCCTCCTCGCGGGGGATGCCGAGGCGGTCGGCGAGGCCGTAGTCCGAGAGGCCGTAGACGATGCCGTAGTTGATCATCTTCGCCTTCGAGCGCTGGCCGAGGTCGAGCTCGTCGGGCGGCGTGTTGAACACCTTCGAGGCGGTGGCCGTGTGGACGTCCTCGCCGCGCACGAAGATCTCCTTGAGCACCGGCTCGTCGGCGATGTGGGCGAGCACGCGCAGCTCGATCTGGGAGTAGTCGGCGCTGAGCAGCAGGTTGCCCTCCGCGGCGTCGAAGCAGCCGCGGATCTCGCGCCCGAGCTCGGTGCGGATCGGGACGTTCTGCATGTTCGGGTTCGTCGACGCCAGGCGGCCCGTCGTCGCGGCCGCCTGCAGGAACGTCGTGTGGATCCGCGACTGCGCGTCGACGAGCTGCGGCAGCACGCTGAAGTACGTCTTGTCGAGCTGGTTGAGCTCGCGCCAGCGCTCGACGATCCGGATGATCGGATGCTCGTCGCGAATCGCCTGCAGGACGCGCGCGTCGGTCGAGAAGCCGGTCTTGCCGCGGCGCTTGCGGGACAGCTCGAGCTTCGTGAAGAGGATCTCGCCTAGCTGCTGGGGCGAGCCGATGACGAACTCGGTGCCGGCGTGCTCCCAGATCTCGAGCTCCAGCGTGCGGATCTCCTCGCGCACGCGCGTGGTGATCTCGCGCAGCCGGCCGGTGTTCAGCCGGACGCCCTCGAGCTCCATCCGGCGCAGGACCCCGACGAGCGGGAGCTCGATCTCCTCCATCACCGTGACGAGCTCGCGCGCGACGATCTGCTCGCGCTGCCAGGCCGACAGCTCGCCGACGAGCAGCGCCTCGCGGGCGAGCTCGTCCTCGACCCCGGGAGCGCCGAGGCCGCGCTCCTCGAGCAGCTCGCGCAGCGGGTAGCCGCGGCGCGCAGGCTCGAGCAGGTAGGCGCCCAGCAGCGCGTCGTGGGCGAGGTTCAGCGCCACCGCGCCCAGCGCCTTGGCGTCGTAGGCCACCACCGGCCGCTCACCGGCTGCGGCGACGAGCTGCGCCGGGTCCTGCATCGGCCCGGTGAGCACCTCGCGGCCGGATGCGACGGCGAAGCGCCACGAGCTGTCGGGCGCCAGCAGCTCGCCCTCCGGGATCTGCGGCGCGCGCGCCGCGAGCACCAGCTCGGCGTCGGCGCCGCAGAACGCGCCGACCTGCGCCAGCGTGCCGCCGACCACCCGCGCGCTGACCTCCTGCGAGGCGACCGGCGCCGGGGCCGCCTCGTCCTCGCCGAGGAACTCCTCCAGCCGGCGCAGCGGGTCGCGCAGCTCGAACTCGCGGAAGACCTCGCGCAGCTTGGAGCGATCGGGGACCTGCGCCGCGGCCTGGGCGACGTCGAGCGGCACGTCGAGGTCGCGGCGCATCGTCGCGAGCACCTTCGACAGCCGCGCGTTGTCCGCATGGTTGACGAGGTTCTCCTTGCGCTTGGTGCCCGTGATCTCGTCGACCGAAGCCAGCACGCCCTCGAGGTCGCCGAACCTCTGCAGCAGCTGCGCCGCGGTCTTGTCGCCGATCCCGGGGACGCCCGGGATGTTGTCGCTCGTGTCACCCTTCAGGCCGTAGAAGTCGGGGATCAGCTCCGGCGGGATGCCGTAGCGCTCGACGACCGCGGCGTGGTCGTACATCTTGGTGTCGGTGATCCCGCGCGAGGTGGCCATGACGCTGACGATGCCCGCGGGGTCGATCAGCTGGAAGGCGTCGCGGTCGCCGGTGACTATCACGGTCGGGATCTCTTGCTCGCGGGCGCGCTCGGCCAGCGTCGCGATGACATCGTCCGCCTCGAAGCCGTCGAAGCGCGTGTTCCTGTAGCCGAAGGCCTCGACGAGCGGCTCGAAGTACGGCCACTGCTCGCGCAGCAGGTCCGGGCGCGTCGAACGACCGGCCTTGTACTCGCTGTAGACCTCCTTGCGCCCGCTCGAGCCGGCGTCCCAGACGACGATCGTCGGCTTCGTGCCGTGCTCGGTGAGGATCTTGACGAGCATCGAGGCGAAGCCGAAGATCGCGTTGGTCGGAAAGCCCGTCGAGGTCGCGATCGACTCGGGCAGCGCGAAGAACGCCCGGTAGACGAGCGAGTTGCCGTCGATCAGGTAGAGCTCCTCGGGATTGTCGGCCATCGCGCCGCAACTCTAGACACACCGTCCATGCCGTCATCCGCAGCCGTTGGATTGCGCAGTGGAGGAGCCTCAGCAAGCAAGGACGAGCACGATGAGCCTGATCTACACCTGCGATCTCTGCGGCGAGATGATCGACCGCGAAGCGCCGTACGTCACGCTGAACGGCAACGGCGACCGCGCCCGGGACTTCTGGCGAACCGGGTACGTCGGCCACTACCACGCCGACCCGCAGGTCGGCTGCTGGAATCGCATGCTCGAGACGATCCG
>JBBSMC010000119.1:0-6517 GCA_038233375.1 Solirubrobacterales bacterium | reverse complement strand
GTTCCGGAGTGGAAGCGTTGGAGCGGTTCGTCGCGGTTGCGCTAGCTCGAGGTCGGCGATCGTCGTGGCGTAGGCGGTCGCTGGTCACGGACGTTCTCGCGGACGGCGATCGTGTCCAGCGCCAGGCGCATCTCGCCGGCGGATGTCGTAGCAGCGCTCATTCTGAGCCTTCCCTTGGGCCTCGTGGCCAGCCGGGTGCGGGACCGATCCCCATCCCCCCGCGCCCGAAGGGTGCGATCCACGGAACGAACCCAGGCGCGGTGCAGTCGTGGCCGAACGTCTGGATCGGCGTTTCGTGGCTCCTGCTTCCTTCGGAACCGCCAGTCCTTCGGGCGCCGGGGTCGACAGCCGCTGGTGGCCCTCTCGAGCCCAGGAGCTGAGTGTCGGTATGGCCGTCGGAAAGCAGGGGTCCCGGGCCCGGCAGCGGAACTTCCGCCGCCATCGCCAATGGTCGCCCTAGCGTCTGCGACTCACCCGCCGGGGTAGACCTGCGAGTAAGAATCTTCGGCTGCGTCGAGCTGCCGGCGGGCCTGGGCTACAGCCCAGCGCCGCGTCGCCCGATCGACGGCCATGACCGTCCATGCCTTGCCGTCCTCGTCGCTGAGGTGCACGAGCAGCGTTTCCCGATTGTGCTCGACGCGCAGCCGGTGCGCGGGATTGCCGTGCTCGCAGAGGACGCGCGGCTTCTCTTCCCGGGGATCGGCCAAGAACGACGTCCAGCGCGAGCGTGGAGGGCGTCGCGTCCGCGCGGTCCCGGGATGTGGCGAGTAGGCGAACAGCTCGATGCGATAGCCGTCCGGGTCGGCGACCTGGACGCGAACGAAGCCGTGATCGTCCTGCCATTCGGTTTCCGTCACGCGAGCCTTGCGCAGCCGCTCTCGCGCGCTTCGGACCTCGTCCGGGTACTCAAGTTGGAAGCCAAAGTGGTTTGTGCGAGGCAGGCCACCCGGGACCGGGCCCTCGCTTAACGCGATGAGCGAACCGTCATCCGATCCAACGTCAAGAGGTGCTCGTCGTCGTGCACCCGGTCGATGAGCCCGAAGTGCTCGCCATAGAAGGCCGCGGACCGTTCCCGATCGCTGACTGTCAGCGCGACGTGGCTCAGCGGCACCCGTCCATCATCGCAGGATCAGACGCACAGCTCGCCGCACAGCCGCTGTCAGGGCCGGCCGTTTCCGGCGATCAGCGGTAGCGAACTCTCAGCCGCTGCCTGGCGTCCCCGTCGCTCCCGGACCCACGCGATCGAGGAAGGAGGCGTCAGCCCTCGAGAGGCGCGAAGAGATCGACGACGTTACCGTCGGGATCCTTCGCCTGTGCGTAGCGCTGACCCCAGAACGCATCCCAAGGCTCCTTGTGCCCCTCGGTACCGGCGTCAACCAGCTCCCGATAGATGCGATCGACATCTTCGGGCGATTCGCACAGGAAAGCAATCGCCATCCCATGGCCGCCGGAGGGCGGCGACCAATCTGTATCGAACGACCGCACCGACTCCTGCGTGTCCAACGTGAAGCGCAGCCCTCCTGGCAGCGTCGTCTCGACGTGGCCGTGGCCCTCCGGGTCCGGATCATCGGGGAACTGCAGCCCCAGCCGTTGGTAGAAGCCAATCGCCCTGTCCATGTCGGAAACGATCACGCCGATGACGTCCAAACGCGGCATTCAGTAATCATCTCACTGCCGGGCGTAGCCGGCCACCATTCGCTCCTCTCAAAGAGCGAACGCCAAGCGCAGACCGCGCCGATTCAGACGACCGCCACGGACGAGCAGCAACGGCCTCGACGGCCGATCTGCAGACCACTGGTGCTCCGGGACAATGCGCCAGTGATAGCCCACTGTGTCGGTCGTGAGCAGCTCCGATAGCCCGTCCGCGCGGTCGACCGGCTCCTGCTCGCGTCCGTCGGCGTGCATCTCGCGGTCCGCGTTGGCGCACCTCCTTCGCGCGGACAGCAGGGTCCCGCGCGTCTCGGGAAGCCGGCGAACCGATAGCCGGCGATGCAACGGCTCGCCTTCAGCCGTCGTCAGCGTCAGTGGCTGTGACGAGCCCTTCCCACGACCAGTGCGGGATTCGCAGACCGTCCGGCACATCGTCGGCCGACCGGTGATAACGGGACATCGTCGTGGTGGTCGCCCACGCGAAGTAGTCGTGCAGCACCTGGCGGAGACGGTCGTCGTCGGCAATACCGACGTCTTCCAGCGCCTGATCGAAACATGCGATCGCTCGACGGTCCATCTCCTCATGAGGGCCGTTCCCGCTGTGGATCCGCACAACGGAGGTCTCGTCCCCGTAGGCGGTGGAAAACGTCGCCGGCCCTCCAAGAGCCTCCGCCCAGTAGGCAGCGAGCCGCTCGCTGTGCTCGGGATGGAAGCCGTGGCTGAACGCGTGGCTCACGACCTCGTCCGCCATCACCCTGGCATGCCACGCTCGGGCTAGGCGAAGCAAACCGTCGCCACCACCACCAGCGGCGTCGTAGACCGTCTGCACGTTCAGAGGATCGCACACGACCAACTCCCAGATGCCGCGGACAGGGGACTGCTCTGCACGGCCATGGGGAACTGATTGCAATCGGTGAGCGACCCGTCAGGCCCAGAGACCGATTCGACCTGCTCTCGTGCTGGCGCGGGCATCTCGCCGTACGCGGCGACGCACGATCCAACGGGAACCGGCCATCTGCTGCTGCTGCTGCTGGTGCGCGCTCGCCCGACCAGCGGCGACGCTGAGTCGGTGTTGCCGCTGGTTCGGGATCATTCCGGGATCACTTGGCGCATAAACACTACTATGTCCCGTCAACTCCAAACCATCTGATTTACAGGTAATTCCGCGATGCCGGAGGAGGGACTCGAACCCCCGACACGCGGATTATGATTCCGCTGCTCTAACCGACTGAGCTACTCCGGCGGGGGCGCGAAGTGTAGCCGGGGCATACGCCGTCGCGGGAGCAGGCGATCCTGCTCTGCGCCTCGTGCGGCCGCTTCGCCGTAAGGTGCCCATCGGTGGCCGCCTCCAGGACGACGGAAGGAACTGCGTGAAGAAGTTCGCCAGCAAGATCAGGACGTCGATTCCGGCGATCAAGCCCCTGTACCTCATCCCGGTCGTCGTGCTCCTCGTGCTGGTGGTCGTCGGCATCGCGGTCTTCGGCGGAGGTGGCGGCGGCGACGATGACGGCGGCGACGGCGGCAGCGACTCCGCCCGCGGCTTCGCCGAGGGCGACCGCTCGCAGCTTCCCGGAGCTGAAACGAAGCCCGTCAAGGAGGCGCCCACCGTGCGCAGCGGCAAGCTCGACGAGGCCCGGCGTGAGGGCCGGCTCGCGGTCGCGCAGGCGCGCGGCACGATCGTCTCCCCGTCGCAGATCAGGATCCGCGTCAGCGCAGCGCCGAAGCAGACGGTGCGAGTCAACTGGCAGCTCGGGTGCTTCAAGGACCGGCGGTCGCAGATCGGCACCGGGGAGTACCGCACGCGCACGCCGGACGTCCGGAGGATCGCGCTGCCCGTCTCCGGGGCGAAGAGCTGCATCGCGACCGCCAGCGCCCAGCTCACGCGGTCCGATCGCTCCGGCCGCATCAAGGTCGCGGTGTACTCCGGCGGTTGATGTCGAAAGATGGACGGTCATGCGGGCGAGGCTCTGACTTACGACACCAGACGGGACGGCGCGGGCGGATAGCGTCACGCGCATGAGCGAACTCGAGCAGGCCGTCACCACCGTCGTCCAGCGCTGCCTGCGCGTGCGGGCAGGGGAGACGGTGCTCGTCGTGGCCGACCCCGACAGCCGCGACATCGGCGAGGCGCTGCTCGCCGCGGCGCGCACCGCCGGCGGCGACGCGGTGCTGACGATTCTGCCGCCGAACCCCGCCCGCGGGACCGAGCCGCCGGCGCCCGTGGCGGCTGCGTTCGCCGCGGCCGACGTGTTCATCGCGCCCTGCCTGCCGTCGCTGTCGCACACGAGCGCGCGCAGGCGCGCGTGTGAGCTCGGCCACCGCGGCGCGACGCTGCCCGGCGTGACCGCCGACATGCTCGCCCGCCTGATGAGCACCGACTTCGACGCGCTGG
Source organism: Solirubrobacterales bacterium (assembly GCA_038233375.1). Lineage (GTDB taxonomy): Bacteria > Actinomycetota > Thermoleophilia > Solirubrobacterales > Solirubrobacteraceae > CADCVQ01. Next base: position 2,475 of record JBBSMC010000119.1, on the reverse strand, counting down.
CGGCACGCTGCCGCGCGGTCGCGAAGCTGCTGACCGAGTCCGGCGAGGCCCGCATGACCTGTCCGCAGGGCACCGACGTGCGCCTGGACCTGCGCGGCCGCGAGGCGATCTCCGACGAGGGCGACCTCGCGGCACCCGGGTCCTTCGGCAACCTGCCCTGCGGCGAGGGCTTCGTCTCGCCGATCGGCGGAGGCGGCACGATCGCCACGTCGTCGCTCGGGCTCGTCGGGCTGACGAAGCAACCGGTCCTGCTGACCGTGCGCGACGGGCAGCTCGCCGACGCGGCCGGCAGCGGCGACGACGCCGAGCAGTACCTCGCGATGCTCGACGCCCACGGGCCGCTCGGCCGTAACCTGGCCGAGCTCGGCGTCGGAACGAACGACCGCGCCACGTTGACCGGCAATGTGCTCGAGGACGAGAAGATCCTCGGCACCGCGCACATCGCCTTCGGGGCGAGCGCGGGCATCGGCGGGACGGTGACCGTGCCGGTGCACCTCGACGTCGTCGTCACCGAGCCGACGCTGTGGATCGGCGACACGCAGGTGCTCGACGGCGGGCGCTGGCTGCTCGGATGAGCGCCGGCGACATCCTGCTGACGGTCCCCAACGTCTCGGAGGGCCGTGACGCCGACGTCATCGCACGGATCGGCGAGGCGTTCACCTCGACCGGCGCGCGGCTGCTCGACGTGCACTCCGACGCCGACCACCACCGCAGCGTCTACACGCTCGCCGGCCACACGGAGACGCTTGTCTCCGCGCTCGTCGCGGGGGCACGCGCCTGCACCGAGCTCATCGATCTGCGTGCGCAGCGCGCCGGCCACCCGCACGTCGGCGCGCTCGACGTCGCGCCGCTCGTCTACCTCGACAGCGACCGTCGCGGCGCTGCCTGCGCCGCCGCGCTCGTCGCGGGGGAGGAGCTCGGCCGCGCCGGCCTGCCCGTGTTCCTCTACGGCGAGCTGGCCGCTGGGCGCTCCCGCGCACAGCTACGCCGTGGGGGACTGGAAGCACTCACCGAGCGAATCGCGGCGGGCGAGCTGGCGGCCGACTTCGGCCCGCGCCGGCCCGACCCCCGTAGCGGCGCCACGCTCGTGAGCGCCCGGCCCCCGCTCGTCGCGTTCAACGTGGAGCTCGCGCCGCCCGCAACGCTCGATGACGCGCGCGCGACCGCCGCGCTGATCCGCGAGGGCGGGGCCGAGGGGCTCCCCGGCGTCCGGGCGATCGGTATCCAGCTGACGGCCGGCGGCGCCCCCGTCGCGCAGGTCTCCACCAACGTCGAGGACCACCGCCGCACCACGCTCGCGCAGCTCGTCGCCGCGGTCGCCCTGCACGCGCCGATCGCACGGTGCGAGCTGGTTGGGCTCGCACCACAGGCCGCTTTCGACGGCTTTGCGCACGACGTCGCAGTGGCCAACCGCCGCACCCTCGAGGACGCTCTAAGTGCTTCTGGCGGGGAGCACTAAGCTCGTAGGCACACCATGGCCCAGCAGAAGAAGAAGCGCCGCAGCAAGCACCGTGGCAACGCGGCGGGAGTCATCGAATCGCGCGGTCGCACGGGTCGCCCGCCGAGCGCCGCGGAGCGCAAGCAGACCGACAAGGAGCGCGCCGCCCAGGCCCGCCGCGACCGCATGATGCGCGAGCCGACCTGGAAGGCGGCGACCACGCGCGCCGGCCTCGCCGCGATCGTCTTCGGCGTGCTGCTCGTCTTTGCCTTCCAGACGCCGATCGGGCAGGCGATCTCGCTGACGGGGATGGTGTTCCTCTTCTACATCCCGCTGGGCTACTACACCGACCAGTTCATCTATCGCCGCCGGGTCAAGCATGAGGCGGCGAAGTCCGCAAAGGCGGTCGACAAGCCCAAGCCCAAGGCCAAGGTGAAGTGATGGCGATCGACGTGGAGATGTTCACCGTCGGGGCGGTGCAGGAGAACTGCTTTCTCGTCCGGCGCAAGGGCGGCGACCACGCGGTCATCGTCGATCCCGGCGAGGAGGGCCCCCGCCTGCTGGCCGCGATCGCGGAGACCGGCGTCACGCTCGACGCGATCCTGCTGACCCACACGCACTTCGACCACGTCGGCGCGGTCGCACCCGTGGCGCGCGCCACCGGCGCTCCCGTCTACTGCCCGCAGCTCGAGGTGCCCGTCCTGCAGGACGTCATGGCGTTCGTGCCGTGGCCGGGCTTTGGCCCCTACGAGTCCTGGGACCCCGAGCACACCGTCGCCGGCGGCGAGACGCTCGAGCTGGCCGGCCTGACGTTCGACGTCATCTTCACGCCGGGTCACAGCCCGGGGCACGTCACCTACGCCGTGGGCGGGGACGCCGCGCGGGGCTCCCGCGCCGTGCGCGGCGAGGCCGCGCTGCTCCCCGGCGACGTGCTCTACCAGGCCTCCGGCGGCCGCCCGGCCCTGCCCGGCGGCGACCGCCCGACGCTGATGCGCTCGATCGCGGGCCTGCTCGAGCGCTTCGAGGACGACACCGTC
>JBBSMC010000118.1:0-6542 GCA_038233375.1 Solirubrobacterales bacterium | reverse complement strand
GTCGATCATGTACACGCGCTCGATGACGCCGGTCTCGATCGCCCACGATCGGATGAGCTCGGTGCGAAAGCGTTTGAGTTCGTCGAGTGTCTCCAGCCGCTCGCGTTGCTCCTGCCAGACCTGATCGAGCGCCCGTAACTCGGCAACCTGTAGAGGAGCCCAAGACGCGGGGAGATCCTCGATTGGGCGGTACGTGTCCGACGGCTGCTCCATTCGCCAAGCGTACGACGCGCTTCGGGTAGGCGTTCAGTCCGTCGGTTCTCGGGCAGGGTTTCCTTGATTTGCAGGGAATCCTGCGTCTGTGGAGAATTCCAGACGGCAATCGGGCTTGGCGCTGGCTGAAGGCCCTCCCCGGGCGCGGCTCGAGAGAGTGCTCCTGCGTCGAGAAGAGCAGCGTTGTTTGCGAAGCGCGCTGCCAGGCGGCGGATGGGCTGCTGCTTGTCGTCCCAAGCGGGCACGCTGCTGGCGCTGCTCTCGTGGCGGACCTTCTCGAGGCCGTCGTCGCGCATGAGCCGCATCCCCTGGCGCATGACCGCCCTCGTATCGAGGCCCGGCCGGGGCGGCACGCGCTGCGTGCGTTCATCACGCACGAGGGCCGGGCGTGTGCCCGGCCCCCTTGGAAATGCGTCTGAGTGGTTGTGGGTGTCAGGCGCTGGGCGGTCCGAACTGGCTGCCGGCGAGCGGGCCGGCGGGGATCGTGGCGCCGGGGCCGCCGTTGGGGCCGGCGGTCGGTCCGCCGGGGGTGCCGGCGGGCGGGCCGGGGGGGTGGTTTTCGCGCATGCCCTGTGCGTCGGTGCGCGCCTGCGTGATGATGCGCTCGACGAACGTGCGCACGAACGCGGGCATCCGCGAGGAGAGGCGGCTGAGGATGTCGGCAACCGAGCCGTGCTCGCCGGTGACGGCGTCATAGGCGATCTGCAGGCCGGGCTTGCTCTGTGCGGGCATGTTCGGGTTGGCGATCAGCGCGGCGAGCGTGGCTGCCGCCGTGTTCTGGCCGTCGACGCTCGCGTCGATGGCCTGGACCATGCGGCGCTTGTTGGTCGAGGAGACGTGCTTGCTGACCAGTGCCTTGGCGGTGGCCTGTGTTTCGTCGTCGCGGTCTTGTGAGAGCGCGGCGATCGCGCGGGCGATGCCGAACTTGGCCTGGTCGGGGACCTGGCCCATCAGCACGCTCAGGATCGCGATCGCTTTCTCGCGTCCCTGCGTGTCGGCGCGTGCGGCGGCGGCGATCTTGTTCTCGTCGGCGCCGTCGGCGGGCAGCAGCGCGGCGGCGAGCTTCTTGATGTTCTCGCCCAGCTCGGCCCCAACGAGCGCCTGCGCCAGCGCGGCCTGCGTGTTCTCGGCGGGTGTGTCGGCCTGGCGACGGGCCTTGGCGGCGGCGGCCTTGGCCAGCCCCATCTGCTTGCGGCTCTTGGCAAACGCGACACGCGCCTTGCGGTCGCTGTTTGTCTTGAACAGCGCGACCGCGCGATCAAGCGCAGCGTCGGCGCGATCGGTGTGCGCCTGGACGGCCTTGACGGCGGTCTGGGTGTCGGCGGCGTTGGCGCCCGCGGGGAGCGCGAGCGCACCGCTGGCGATCAGTGCGCAGGCACCGATACGAAGATGAGACGACACGGATGTGGCTCCTAACGGCGGGTTTTGGCGACGGCCCGAACGGCCGGTTCGATGCTGCAACGCGCCGATCGGCGCGATGTAAGGCATATCGGCAGAACTGGACGTTTGTATGAGCGGGTCCCGTCGGTTCGTATTGTCGCCTTACTCGCGGGATCGCCCGGCGTTGCCGATAGGACGTGTATGAGAACGCTGACCGCCGCACCGGCCGCACCCGCCTCGCCGCCCGCCGTGGCGTTGCGGGCGTTGTCGGACGAGCGCTTGGCGCGCTGGGCGGCGAAGGGCAGCCAGCCGGCGTTCGCGGTCATCTTCGAGCGCCATCACCAGGCACTCAGCCGCTACTGCCACTCGATCGTCGGCAACAGCCACGACGCCGCCGACGCGCTGCAGAACACGATGCTCAAGGCGCTGCGCGCGCTGCCCGGCGAGACGCGCACGATCGCGTTGAAGCCCTGGCTGTATCGCATCGCGCACAACGAGTCGATCTCCTTGATGCGCGCCCGCCGCGACCACAGCGACCTCGACACGGCAGCGCAGCTCAGCGACCCGGCGGCCCACACGATCGCCGAATCGCGCGAGCAGCTACGCGACCTGACCGCCGATCTGCGCGAGTTGACCGAGCAGCAGCGCGGCACGCTGTTGATGCGCGAGCTGGCCGGGTTGGAGTTCGACGACATCTCCGATGCGTTGCAGATCAGCGCCACGGCGGCCAAGCAGAGCGTCTACGAGGCGCGCTGTGCGCTGCAGTCCCTAGGCGAGGGACGCGCGATGCACTGTGACCTTGTCAGGCGCACGCTGTCAGACGGCGATCGCCGCACGCTGCGCAACATGAAGATCCGCGGACACCTGCGCGACTGTGCGGGCTGCCGCGACTTCGAGGCGGCGCTGCGCCATCGCCCGGCCCACCTCGCGGCACTCACCCCACCGCTCCCGCTCGCCGCAGCCGCCGCGATCTTGCAAGGACTGCTCGGCACCGGCACCGGTGCAGCCGGCACCGGCGGCGGACTGCTGGCCGGCCTCGGGTTGGGCGCCAAGACCAGCGGTGCGCTGTCGCTTGGCGCCGCCAAGGTCGCCAGCGTCGCGGTCATCGCCGGCAGCGCCGCCGGAGGCGCGATCTACATCGCGCCCCAGCAGCCGGCGCAGCTTGCCGACGCTGCGCCGGTGATGCGGCAAACCGCGCCCGCGCTGACACAGGCCGTCTCGCCGCCCGCGACGCGCGAGCGCAGCGACAAGTCACCCGCGCGGCGCGCCCCACGCGAAGCGGGCAGCCCGACCTCGGCCCCAGAACGCGGCGGCTCGACGAGCACTGACAAGCCCCCCGCGACAGAGCCCCGGCGACCGGGCGCCGAGTCTGCGCCGCGGCCGGTCAGTCCCACCGGCCGCCCATCGCTGCCCCCAGCCGCAGCCGCGCCGGCCCGCAGCGGAGCGCCAGGCCCCGTCGAGGCGGGTGACAGACGCCCAACACGGCCCCCCGCCACCGCTACCGCACCGACCGGTGCCGGCTATTCGCCTCCCTCTCGTCCCGCCGCGCCGTACACGGCGCCGGCCGCCGCGCCGCCGACAGCCGGCGCGCCGGTGCTCGCCGCAGCCGTCCGCGAGCGCGCCGCAGCGCCCGCCGATAGCACGGACGCGGCCGTCGCGCCCCGACCGCGCTGACGCGCGCAGATTCTTTCTTGACTTGGCCCTTACCGCAGTCCGGAAGAAGCGTTGTCATAGCTGAAGAAGGCGTCACGACAAAGGCAAACCCGTCGCGAGACGGGGGCGCAAAACCAGGGGCCTCGCATCCTGCGAGGTGGCCCGGCTACCGAAAGGCATCACCATGCAGCACTTCACGAAGCTGGCAGGCGGCCTCGCTGCCGTCGTCGTGCTGGCGACCCCAGCGATGGCGTCCGCGCACTCCGACGCGTCCGTCAACAGCGTGCGCGCACACGTGCGCAGCGCCGATCAGGCGCTCGCCATGGTCGCCGACCGCGTCAAGACCAGCGACAACGCCGCCGCCGCCATCGCGATGGTCCGCAACCTGCGCCAGACGCAGGCCGCCACACGCGAGGCGCGCCGCGTCCAGGGCCGCTCGAGGAAGGCCAAGGCGCTGCGCCTCGTTGCCGACCAGCGCAACGACAACGTCCTCGTGCTCTCCGCGATCGTCGATGAGGTCAGCGACAGCGCGCAGCCCGCGACGGCCACCGCCCTGAACTACAACCTCAAGGGCCGCGAAACCGCGATCGCACGGCTCACGTCGCTCGCCTCGACGCTCCCCGCGCAGGCACAGGCCGCCATCGCCAGGGCGATCGCCGCGATCGCCGGCAACCCCGCTCCCGTCGCCAACATCGCAGGCGCGCTGACCTCCGGCGACATCACTCCCACCGCCCAGCCGCAGCTTCAGCAGGCCCTCACGCTGGCCAGCGGCGCGATGTTCACCGGCGTCGGACAGCTGCAGCAGATCGTCGGGATGCTGCCCGCGCCCGCACAGGGCCCGGTCAACATGGCGATCACGCGAGTGACCGGCATCCTGTCGTCGATCTTCGGCACCGGATCGCCCTCCGGCGCCACGACGGGCGGGATGCTGAGCAACCTGCCGATCCCGACCAACCTGCCCATCCCCTGCGGACTGCCGATCCCGAAGTTCCTGCCGTTCGCGAAGTCCTGCTGAAACCACCACCACACGTCGCACGCGGACTCCGTGATCACAGCCACTCGCTGATCACGGAGTCCCAGCGCCCCCGTACGCGCAGGCGACCGCGCGGTGCCGGCGCGAGGGCGCATCGTGCGCTGAGAAACCGCCCACCACGTCACTCCTGTCCTCCAAAAGAGGCGCTGGCGAGAGTGCCCGTTTCCACGCATAGGAGCAGCCGTGCGAATCGTCGCAGGGATTGGGCTGTTCCCTGCGATCTCGGCCGCGCGCGGTCAGGCGTGCCGACGCCAGCGACCGCGCAGCGAGTCGTCCTCGTCTGCAGCCGGGTCGAGCGGCAGCACCGACGCCAGCGGCTCGTCGACGTCGAGCCCGTAGGCCACCGCAAGGCGGGCAACGTGGATGCCGAACACGCCGCGCATCTCACCGAGCGCCTGGTTGAACCGCCACCCGGCCGAGCCGAGGATCTGGCCGCTCCACCCGGCCTCCCGCTCAAGCTGGTCGAGCTCGACGGCGTCGAGGAACTTGCGGGCCGCCGCCCGCATCGCACGTAGCGACTCGGCAACATCCTCGGGGACGCCGCCACGTCCCAACTGATCGGTGAGGAACTGACGGACTCGCAGCACCGACTCGACGCAGTGCTGCGGAACCTCGACCTCGTCGGGCGCGTAGAGCACCCGCCGATCCTCAAGGAAGACCAGGGCACGCTGCACCGCGTCGACGTCCGATTGCGCCGGCGTCCACGACACGCCGAAGATCGGAGTGCTGATACCCGTCAGGCGCGACGCGATCTCGGAGAACCGCACACTGCGGACGCTACCCGCTCGGCGTGCGCCGGCGCTACTTTGCCCCTGGCGACACGAACCCAAGCACGGGGCCATGTAGAGCGTCAACGGCGCCTTGCGCGCCGCGAAAAGTCGACGACGAACCAGGTGCCACTCTGGCCTCTCGCGTAGCGATAGTGGTAGGAACCGAAGCCGGCCATGCTCGGAGCCCACATCGCGGGCGGCTCGCCGGTCAGCTCCTCATGAGCGCGCCGATGCGCTGGGCGACCGCGCGCCTATGCTCAGACGGTGCTCATCGCCATCGACGGCCCCGCCGGGGCCGGCAAGTCGACCGTCGCGCGCGCGGTCGCCGACGCGCTCGGCTTCACGTACCTCGACAGCGGGGCGATGTACCGCTGCGTGGCACTGGCGGAGCTGCGTGGCGTAGAGGAACCGCTGCAGTGCGCGATCGAGCTCGGCGGTCAGGTCACGCTCGACGGCGAGGACGTCACCGACGCGATTCGCACGCCGCAGGTCAGCGCCCGCGCCTCCGAGGTCGCCGCCCGGCCCGAGGTGCGCGGCCACCTCGTGGCGCTGCAGCGCAACATGATTCGCAACGGCGACTATGTCGCCGAGGGCCGCGACATCGGCACCGTCGTGGCGCCCGCCGCCGAGCTCAAGGTCTTCCTCACCGCCTCCCCCGAGGAGCGCGCGCGCCGCCGCGCCGAGCAGCTCGGCGTCGATCCTGCACAGGTGCTCGCCGAGCAGCGCGAGCGTGACACGCGCGACACGACGCGCGAGCACTCGCCGCTGGCCCCGGCGCCCGACGCGCTGCGCCTCGACACGACCGGGCTGAGCATCGACGAGGTCGTCGAGAAGATCGCGCGCCTCGTGCAGGCAGTCCGATGAAGGTCGCGGTCGTCGGCTATCCGAACGTCGGCAAGTCCTCGCTCGTCAACCGGCTGACGAACTCGCGCGAGGCGGTCGTGCACGAGCGTGCGGGAATCACGCGCGACCGCAAGGAGATCGCCACGGAGTGGAACGGCCGGCGCTTCACCCTGATCGACACGGGCGGCATGGACAACGAGGATCCCGACCCGATCTCGGGCTCGATCCGCGACCAGGCGAAGGCCGCGCTCGCCGACGCGCAGGTCGCGCTGTTCGTCTTCGACGCCAAGGCCGGCCTGCGGCCCGGCGACGACGAGCTCGCCGACCTGCTGCGCCGCTCGCGCATGCCGGTCGTCGTGGCCGCCAACAAGATCGACAGCGCGAAGGACATTCCGCTCGCCGTCGAGGCGCACCGGCTCGGCTTCGGCGAGCCGATGGCCGTCTCCGCCGCGCAGGGTCTCGGCACGGGCGATCTGCTCGACCGCCTCGTCGACCTGCTGCCCGAGGACGACGAGGAGATCGACGACACGCTCATCCGCCTCGCCGTCATCGGCCGCCCGAACGTCGGCAAGTCCTCGCTCGTCAACCGTTTCGTCGGCTCGGACCGGGTCATCGTCTCGGACGTCGCGGGCACGACGCGCGACGCGATC
>JBBSMC010000117.1:0-6650 GCA_038233375.1 Solirubrobacterales bacterium | reverse complement strand
GCGCGAATAGGAGCAGTCTCCGGCGCTCTCGTGCCGCTCCTGGAATTCGTCCGCAGGGCGCAGGCCCTGCCAGATCCCGTGCGACGCCCCGCGCAAGCACTGTGGATGTATAACATCTTGGTACGCGATGTCTGGTGATGCTCATCTCGATTCGGCAGCAGCAACCGACCGCCTCCTTTGGGCACTGGGTGAGCAACTCACGCTGACCGGCCACGACTATGACCTCATCGTGATCGGGGGTTCTGCTCTGCTCGCGCTTGGGCTCATCTCGCGCGTGACGCGGGACGTGGATGTCGTCGCAATCACGGGCGACGCTGGGCTCACCGAGGCGTTGCCTCTGCCGAAGCCGCTGGCCGAGGCTCGTGCGCGCGTGGCGCGCGACTTCAACCTCCCGGATGACTGGCTGAACAGCGAGGCCGCGGCGGACATGCTGCGCCTGGGTCTTCCCGAAGGCTTCGCAGAGCGGCTGACTCGTCGGGAATACGGCCCGTTCCTGACGGTGCACTACGCCTCGCGACTGGACCAGATCCACTTCAAGCTGCATGCGACGGTCGACCGCGGGGGTGGAAAGCACTTCTCGGATCTCCGAGCGCTCGAGCCAAGCCCGCCCGAGTTGCTCGCCGCCGCCCGCTGGACGCGGACCCACGACCCGTCGGCAGGCTTCCTCAGCGTGCTCACCGAAGTGTTGGCCTATTTCAGGATTGATGATGATGCCGATCTCGGCACTTAGAGCACAGGTCAACTCCGCGCTGCTGGAATTCACGTGGGAGGAATGGGCGCAGATGGGCGTTCTTTCCGCCGCGCAGCGTGATCGCCCCTGGGCTCAGGACCCGGAAGCGTTGCTGCTCCTTACGCTTGAGGTCGCCCGCGACGACCCTCGGCTCTTCGATGAGGTGCTGGACTGGCTCGTACGAAACGAGCCGCTTATCAGCGCACGGAGACTACGGACGCTGTGCGACGGACCGGAGGACGAGCGTTTGTCCGCCGCGGTACTCGAATGGGTCAAGAGTCAGCGGCGACCGAGCGCCCCAAGACGAATGCCTGAGTGGACGCGCGCCGAGGCAGAGCCTCTGTTCCACGATGCTCATCTTCCTGCTCTGCGCGCCGACCCGGTGTTCAGCGCGTTCGGCTTCATCCGTCCGCCGGCGGAGCCCAGCGGAAAATCGCGCGAGCCCGACCTCACGGCGCCAATCAACTTCGCGTTCCGGCTTCGACGACTGCTAGGCGTGGGGGCCCGTTCCGAGGCCGTCCGGTACATGCTTACAGCCAACGCCGACGCCGCTACCGTGGCAGATGTCGCCGGAGCAGCGGCGTACACGAAACGCAACGTCCACGAGGCGTTGAGCTCACTGCACGCCGCCGGCGCTGCCACGCTCGCGTCCAGCGGCGGCGACCAACGGTTCGCGGTCGACCGATCACGCTGGGCGTACCTTCTCGATCTTGAGCCTCGCGAGCTTCCGATCTACCGCGATTGGCCGACCCTGCTGGGAGCGCTCCGACGGATCCTGCGCTGGCTGAGCCGCCCCGACCTCGAGGCGCTTTCGGAATACCTGCGTAGGAGTCAAGCTGCTGACCTGCTCGACATCGTCCGACCAGAACTCGCGCGGACGGGCATGCTCATCCCGGCCCGGCTTGGTGGCGAGCGGTCGTGGACCGACCTCGAGGAGACCATCGAGTATGCCCTCCTCTGGCTGGCGCCCGGTTCTGGCAGAAGCGGCCGGCCTGCCGCATTCGAGATCATCCCTGACGTCTCCAAAGGCCACCGGTGGCGACTGACGACAGCCGGCGGGCGGATCGTTGCTACATCGGCCGAGGCCTATGCCTCGCCAGCCAAAGCGAGAGCCGCCGTGGAGCGGGTACAAAGTGCGCCGCATCAACTTGCGTTCCGAGTGATATCCGATACCGGTGCTTTCCGATGGAACATCGCGGCAGAGAACGGAAGGATCCTGGCGGTCTCGACGGAGTCGTTCGCGACAGACATCGAGACCGAGCGCGCCGCTCGAGACGCGCGGGACATAGCTGCTGGGGCCGCCCGGCCGTCAGACGTGCCCTCACGATCAATCGATCGCGCCCGCCGTCACATCACGCTGCGGCCGGACGGCCGGTGGCAGGTGCAGGCCGAGGGAGCCACACGGGCCGCATCCACCCACGCGACCCAGGCCGACGCGATGAGTTCGGCGGAGCGTCAGGCACGCAACACCCCTGGCGGAGCCGAGATCATCGTGCACGGTCGCGACGGGCGGATCCGCAGCTCCGACATCCCGGATGATCCTTTTCACGCTGGACGATCTTTCGTCCCGTAACGGTCACCATAGCTTTGAAGAAGCATGCCGGTATCTCGCAGCCGCACGCATTGCGAGCAACGTCTATCCGTCAACCGGGCCCGTCGCGGGTGGCGGCGACCGCGGGCGCGATTTCCAGACCTAGCGCGTGTCCGCCTCCGCTTTCCACGGGATCCAGCGCGATGGCGGCGACATCGCCGGAGTGCTGCTTCTGGACGAAAGCAACACTCACTTCGCTATTGCGGTGCGCGAACAGCGACGTTCGGCCCGCGCGCGCGACGGCAGCGTTGACGTGGCCGCATCCCTGCTGGTGCTGACGCGCAAGTCGATGTCCGCACCTGCGGCGTCATGGGTTCCTGCGGCGCACGGTTCCTGACGCGCAACGTGCGATATCCGCAGTTGCCGCGTCACGATCGGCTCGGTCGGCCTGTCACGTCGTGACTCTCCCGGCAGGACCGTCCCCGGCCAGGTTCGCTTCTCGACCGAGAGGATCGTCGGCCGCGTTGCCGGATCCCGGACAGGCGGCAGCGGGACCGTTGCTGTGTGCGACGGGTCGTCAGACGAGCGTTGCACTGCGGCGGCCGCCGCGCCTACGAGAGGGCCCCCGTCGCCCCGGCCCGCCCGCGCCGTCGCACCTCGCGCAGCGCCACCGCCAACCGGCGTACGCCCTCGTCGAGCAGCTCCGGATCCACCAGTCCGAACGACAGCCGCATGCTCGTGCGCGACGACTTCTCGGCCGTGATCGCGCCGCCCGGCAGGAACGCCGTGCCGGCACGCAGCGCCTCGACGTAGAGCGCGCGCTCGTCGACCGGATCGCGCAGCGTGACCCAGATGTGGTTGCCACCGGAGGGCACCGTCCAGGTGGCATCGTGCACCAGATGGCGTTCGAGCGCCGCCGCCAACGCATCGCGACGTCGGCGGTAGACCGGCAGCGCGCGCCGTAGCATCTGCGCGTGGCGATCGCCCCGCAGGTAGGCGGCGGCGAGGTACTGCGGCAGCGCCGCCGTGTGGATGTCGGCGTCGATCTTCAGCTGGACGAGGCGCGCGAGAATCGGGCCGCTCGCGGCGATCCAGCCGAGCCGCAGTCCGCCGCCGATCGTCTTGGACATCGAGTCGACGTAGATGACGTGCGAGGGCGCGTCGGCGCGCAGCCGGCGATGCGGGTCGCCGTCGAAGCGCATGGTCGCGTAGACGCCGTCGTCGAGGACGAAGAAGCCGCGGGCGCGCGCGAGCTCGAGCAGGCGCGTTCGGCGCGCCGGCGAGAGGTCGGCGCCGGTCGGGTTCTGGCAGGCCTCCTGCAGCACGACGAGCTTGACCTCGTGGCGGGCGAGGATACGCTCGAGCGCGCCGACGTCCGGCCCGTCGTCGTCGACGGGCATCGGCAGCACGCGGGCGCCCGTGGAGTGCAGCGACGCCAGCGCGCCGGCGAAGGTCGGCGACTCGACGACCGCGACGTCGCCGGGCTCGAGCACGGCGCGGGCGACGAGGTCGATCGCCTGGCGCGCGCCGCTGGTGACGAGGATCTCGTCGGCGCTCGTGGCGTAGCCGGCGACGCGGCCGAGCTCGGCGAGCCGCTCGCGCAGCTCCGGCAGTCCCTCGACCTGGAGGTAGTCGGTGATCGCGCGCGGGTTGTCGCGCGTGATCTGCGCGGCGAGCGCGGCGAGCTCCTCGGAGGGGCACAGCGCGGGGTCGGGGTAGCCCGAGCCGAGCGGGATGCCGTCGCCGGCGAGCGGCGCGTGCAACGAGTCGCGCAGCATCTCGTCGGCGTAGGTGACCGGTCGCGCGGCGAGCATGCCGACCTGCCAGTCGTCGCCGCGGAGTTGGCCTCCGCCTCCTCCTCCGCCTCCGCCGCCGCCTCCGCCGCCGCCGGTCCCGGTGGCCGGCGACGGGGTCGGCAGCGCGACCGGCACCCGCTGGCGCACGAACGTCCCACGCCCGACCGCCGCGGTGACGTAGCCGAGCTCGGCGAGCCGGCGGTACACGCGCACCGCCGTCAGGTGGTTGACCGACACGTCGGCGGCCAGCGCGCGGGTCGCCGGCAGGCGCTCGCCGGGTGCGAGCTCGCCGCTGTCGACGAGCGTCGCGAACAGCGTCACGAGCTGCTGCGTGATCGAGACCTCGCCATCGCGCTTGAGGTCAAACATCTTCAGTTTGTACGACATTGACATACCAGTGGGTGATCGTACAGTGGCCCAACCGCCCGCACAAGACCAGCACGAGGTCCAACATGCTGCACCATTTGCCATACATGATCAACCGCTTTCATCTGCAGCCCGTGGCCGCTGTCGAGCCCGGCCGCGAGCAGTACCCGATCGCGATCCGGCGCGCCCGCGATACCGACGTGCCCGTGCTGCACGACCTCGCCGAGGTCGATTCCGCCAAGCCGCTCGAGGGCCCCGTGCTCGTCGCCGTGGTCGAGGGCCGCATCTGGGCCGCGCTCGCGCTCGAGAGCGACCGCGTCGTCGCTGACCCGTTCCTGCCGACGGCCTCGTCGGTCGAGCTGCTGCGCCTGCGCGTCGCCCAGCTGCGCGCCGCCGACGACCGGCCGCAGCGGCGCGTCCTGCCGCGCTGGGTCTTCGGGCGGGCGCGCGCTTAACCAGCGCGATCCGCGCGGCGTGCCACGATGGGCGGGTGCAGTCGGCACCACAGCCCGCGTATTCGATCGCCGCGCTCGAGCTGCTCAACGACGTCCTCGCCCAGGTCGACGGTGACCACGGCTCGGACGAGTTCTACTCGCGCCTCGCCGAAGCGGTGTGCCGGCTGGCGCAGATGCGCCGCGCGGTCATCTTCCGCTACGACGACGCGCGCCGGCGCGTGCACGTCGCCGGTGCGCACGGGATCGCGCTCGATCGGTTGACGTCCGCCGAGATCACGGTCGAGTCGGCGCCCGTCGCGCGCCAGGCGCTGACCGAGGATCGCGTCATCGAGGTGCTCGGCGATCGCGGCCACCAGATCTCCGAGGAGTTCTCCGAGCTCGTGGGCGCCCACCCGGTCGTCTACGTGCCGATCGTCGCCGCGGGCCGCTGGCTGGGCGTCATCATCGCCGAGCCCGACCATGGCTCGGCGCCGCTGGACGAGCGCCACCGCGACCTGCTGTGGATCCTCGGCAAGACGCTGGCGCTGGCCTCGACGTCGCGCATCGCCACAACGGTCGGCGAGCGCGCGCGCGAGCTCGAGGAGCGCATCGACTTCGCGCGCGGCATCCACGAGGGCGTCGTGCAGCGGCTGTTCGGCGTCTCGCTCGTGCTGTCGTCCGAGCAGCCGCTCACGCCGGAGGCCCGCGCGCGCTGCGCGCGGGAGGTCGGCGCCGCTCTGAGCGACCTGCGCTCGGCGCTGCAGCGCCCGCTCGGGCGCTCGTCGGTGCCGACCGGGACGACGCTGCGCGCCGAGCTGGACCGCCTCCGCGCCGAGCACGCCGACCTCGGCCTGAGCGTCGAGGGCCCGGTCGTCGACGTGCCCGAGGCGCTCGAGCCGCTCGCCCAGTCCGTCCTCACCGAGGCCGTTCGCAACGCGCGCAAGCATTCCGACGCCAACAAGATCGTCGTGCGCACCCACACCCGCGAGGGCACGCTCGTGGTGGAGATCGAGAACGACGGCGTGCCGCTGGAGCGGGTGGGGTCGACCGGCGTCGGGCTGCGGCTCGCCGCGCTGGAGGCGCTGCAGTCGGGCGGGCTCGTCGAGTTCGGCGAGCGCGCGCCGGGGACCTGGGTCGTGCGGCTCGTCGTGCCGCTTCCCGGGGGCAACGGCGCGTCGTGAGTGGCGGCGAAGCCGACCGCCTGTGCGTGCTCATCGTCGACGACCACGACGTCGTCCACTGGGGCTTTCGCACGATGCTCGGCGAGTTGGACTGGGTCGAGCGCTGCCTGTCGGCGATGAACGGCGACGAGGCGCTCGCCCTGACCCGGGCGCATGCGCCCGACGTGGCGCTCGTCGACCTGTTCCTCGGCGAGGAATCCGGTCCGGAGGTCTGCGAGCGGCTGCTCACCGAGCGCCCCGAGCTGCGTGTGCTGCTCATCTCGGGCGCGGGGCGGATCTCGCCCGCGACGGCGCGCGCCTGTGGCGCGAGCGGCTTCGTCCCGAAGGACTGGCCGGCCGCCGACGTGGCGCGCGCGGTGCGGATGGTCGCGCTCGGCATGGCGCTGTTCGAGCCGGCCGCGGTTCCCGCCAGCGGGGCGCTGACGCTGTCCGGGCGCGAGCGCGAGGTGCTCGAGCGGATCGCCGGCGGCGCGACGAATCGCGAGATCGCGGTGGCGCTGCACCTGTCGCCGCACACGGTCAAGGAGCACACCAGCGCGCTCTATCGCAAGCTCGACGTGCGCAACCGCGCGGAGGCCGTGCAGAAGGCACAGCGGACGGGCCTGCTGAACT
>JBBSMC010000116.1:0-6771 GCA_038233375.1 Solirubrobacterales bacterium | reverse complement strand
GGCCGGGAGTTGGCGATGAGCGATCCCGACGAGCGCGCGCTGCGGATCCTCTCCGACCACTCACGCGCGCTGACGTTCCTGATCGCCGACGGCGTCGTGCCGTCCAACGAGGACCGCGGCTACATCCTGCGCCGCATCATGCGCCGGGCGATCCAGCAGGGCCGGCGGATCGGCATCGCCCCCGGCTTCCTGCCGACGTTCGTCGATGTGGTCATCGCGACCATGGGCGAGGCCTATCCGGAGCTCGAGCGCGAGCGCGAGTCGATCATGCTGTGGGCGCGCTCGGAGGAGGAGGGCTTCGGCCGCACCCTCGAGCAGGGCACGCGGCTGCTCGACGAGGTCATCGCGCGGGTGGGAGACAGCGCGACCATCCCGGCCGAGGACGCCTTCCAGCTGCACGACACGTTCGGCTTTCCGGTCGAGGTCACGACGGACATCGCCGCCGAGCACGGCCTCGCCGTGGACACCGAGGGCTTCGACGCGCTGATGGAGGGCCAGCGCGCGCTGGCGCGGCGCGGCGCGCGCGCCGACAGCGGCGCCGGCGGCCTGCGTGCCCGCGCGCGAGAGCTCGCCATGCACGCCGGTTCACAGACGGACTTCACCGGCTACGAGACGCTCGAGCAGCACACGACGGTCGGCGCGGTGGGCGACGCGGACGGCGAGGGCAACCTGCTCGTGACGCTCGCCGAGTCGCCGTTCTACGCCACCGGCGGCGGCCAGGTCGCGGACATCGGCACCGTCGAGTGCGAGGTCGGCGACTGCGCCGCGCGCGTCGTCGACGTCGTGCGCCTCGGCGACGACCAGGCGCTCGTGGTGCAGGCGACCAGCGGCGAGCTGCAGCCCGGTGAACGCGTCGTCGCGCGCGTCGACCGCGCCGCGCGCACCGCGACGCAGGCCAACCACACCGCCACCCACCTCCTGCACGCCGCGCTGCGCGAACGCCTCGGCACGCACGTGCGCCAGGCCGGCTCCTACGTCGGCCCCGACAAGCTGCGCTTCGACTTCGCCCACGGCGAGCGGATCTCGCCCGAGGACCTGGTCTGGATCGAGGACCGCGTCAACGAGTGGATCCTGCGCAACGATCCGATGCGGCCGATCACGACGACGCTCGAGGAGGCGCGCGGGCTCGGCGCGATGGCGCTCTTCGGCGAGAAGTACGGCGATGTCGTGCGGATGGTGCAGATCGGCGACGGGACGTACTCGCGCGAGCTGTGCGGTGGCACGCATGTGCGCTCGACCGCGGAGATCGGCGTCTTCAAGCTGCTCAGCGAGAGCTCGAGCGCGGCCAACGTGCGCCGCATCGAGGCGATCACGGGCCCGGCGGCGGTCGCGACGCTGCGGGCGACCGATGCGACGGCACGCCAGGCGGCGGCCCTGCTGAAGACCGGCGTCGAGCGCCTGCCCGAGGCGATCGGCGAGCTGCGCGACCGCGCCAAGCAGGCCGCGAAGGCGGCGGCGTCCGGCAACGGCGCCGCGGCCGGCGTCGACAGCGACGCGCTGGCCGCCGGCGCGATCCAGATCGCCGGCGCCGACGTGGTCGCCGAGATCGTTTCGGGTGCAGGCGGCGCGAAGGAGCTCATGGACGTCGCCGACCGCATCAAGGGACGGCTCGGCGAGGAGTCGGCGACGGTGCTCGGCGCCGCCGTCGACGGCCGCGTGCATCTCGTCGCGGCGGTCACGCCGGCGCTCGTCGCCCGCGGCGTGAAGGCCGGCGCGATCGTCAAGGCGGCCGCGACGGTCGCCGGCGGCGGGGGAGGCGGGCGCGACACGATGGCGCAGGCCGGCGGTCGCGACGCTGAGAAGCTCCCCGAGGCGATCGCCGCTGCGCGCGCGGCGATCGAGGCCGCGCTGACCTAGGCGTGGGTTCTGGTGACGTGGCGTGTGAAACGACGGCCGCCGTGTCGCGCGGTCCGTTGCGAGCCGGCCGACTAGTGCGGGTTCTCGCGCTGGACTACGGCGTCGCTCGCTGCGGCTGCGCGTTGAGCGACCCGACGGGCACGCTCGCCACGCCGGTCGAGCCGGTGCTGCGCCCCGCCACCCGCAAGGGCTTCGCGCGCGTCTGCGACCTGGTCCGCGAACGCGAGGTCGGCCGCGTCGTCGTCGGCCTGCCGCTTTCGCTGTCGGGCCGCGACTCCGCCCAGACGCAGGAGACGCGCACCTGGGCGGCCCGCCTGGCCGAGCGCGTCACCGTCCCCGTCGAGCTCTACGACGAGCGCTTCACGACGCTTCTGGCCAGCCGCGATCCGGGCGATCCGACCTCCTCGGAGGACTCGCGCGCGGCCGCCCACCTGCTGACCGGATGGCTCGCCGCCCACGGCTGCGGGGAACCGCCGCCGTCCGGGCGGGAGGCCGGGTAGCGTTCATGACGAAACAGACGGCCAGATGAGCAGGTCACGCCGAGACGACTCCACGGCAGGCAGGGAGCGCAGCGCCGACGAGCGCGAGCGGGCCCGCCTGGAGCGCGAGGCACGCCGGGCCGGCACGCCGCCCCCGCAGTCGCAGCCCTCCGCGCCACCACGAGCAGACGCACCGGCCAATCCGTCCGCCACCACACGACCCGAGCCTCCGCATGCCGATCCGATCCCCTTCCGCCGTCCCGACCAATCCGACCAATCCGTCCGCGCGCCCGAGCCCCTGCCAACGACCGGGTGCCAGCCCCGAACGACCCGCGGCGCACGCATGGCCGGTGCGGGCCGGCGGCCCAAGGCAGGCGGACCGTCCGCCGCGCCGCAGGCCCCATGGCCCGGGCCGCGCGATGCCGGAGTCGCTCGCGACCCGGACGGGATCCGCCGCATCCAGCCCCGCCCGCCGGCCCCGCCCGCCGCACCCGCCGGCGCGCTCGGCGACGAGACCGAGCGCCCGATCGGCATCCGCCGCGTGCGCCGGCCTTCGCGTCCGATCGTCACCCCGCCCGGAGACAAGTTCGCCGGCCCCGCGCGGCGGCGGCTCATCACGCCGGCCCGCCGCGTGAAGGCGCTGCTCGCAATCGCGGTGCTGGCGTTCGTCGTCATCGGCGCGCTGCTGCTCTTTCAGCCGCTCGGCACCGCCCAGGGCGACGCCGTCTCGGTCACCATCCCGGCGGGCTCGGGAGCGGGCGAGATCGCCACGCAGCTCGCCGACGCCGGCGTCATCGACTCGGCGTTCTTCTTCCGCATCCGGGCGATGCTCTCGGGCAAGCGCGACAGCCTGCGGTCCGGTAAGCACACCCTGCGCAAGGACATGACCTACGGCAGCGCGATCGAGGCGCTCAGCAGGCCGGAGGCGGCGACCTCGCGGCCGACCGTCGACGTCACGATCCCCGAAGGCCGCTCGCGCCGCGAGATCGCGCCGATCTCCGGGAAGGCGGGCCTGCGCGGCAGCTACATGGAGGCGTCCGCGCGCTTCCGCGGCGCGCTGAATCCGATTCGCTACGGCGCTCCGCGCGGCACGCGCTCGCTGGAGGGCTTCCTCTTTCCCGCGACGTACGAGCTCGACCGCGGGGCTCCCGCACGCGACCTCGTCGAGCGCCAGCTGGCGGCGTTTGTCGAGAACTTCGCGAAGGTCGACCTGGCGCGCTCGAAGCGCAAGAACCTGACGGCCTACGACGTGCTGATCATCGCCTCGATGGTCGAGCGCGAGGCGCAGCTCGCCAAGGAGCGCCCGATCATCGCGGCTGTCATCTACAACCGCCTGAGCGACGGCACCCCGCTGGGGATCGACGCCACGACCCGCTACGCCCTCAACAAGCCCAGCGGGGCGCTGCGCCAGTCCGAGCTCGAGATCGACTCGCCCTACAACACGCGCAAGCGCGCCGGCCTGCCGCCGACCCCGATCGGCAACCCGGGGCTGTCGTCGATCCGCGCCGCGGCAGCACCGGCGGACGTGAAGTTCCGCTACTTCGTCGTCAAGCCCGGCACGTGCGGCGAGCACGTCTTCGCCGCCACGATCGAAGAGCACAACCAGAACGTCGCGCGCTACGCCGGCGCGCGGGCGCAGGCCGGCGACCGGTCGCCGGACACGTGCGGAGCGACGGCGCCGCCGGCGCGCCGCGCTACGGCGTCCTCGGCTGGCCGGTCGGCCACAGCCGCTCCCCGGCGATGATGCGCGCCGCCGGCCTGGAGCGCTACCAGCGCCTGCCGGTCGCGCCTGCCGCCTTCGACGACACCGTCCGCGCGCTGCACGGCGCCGGCTTTCGCGGCGCCAACGTGACGATCCCGCACAAGGAGGCCGCGCTCGCGCTGGCCACGAGGAGCAGCGACAGCGCGCGCGAGATCGGCGCCGCGAACACGCTGAGCTTCGCCGGCGACGGGGAGATCGCAGCCGAGAACACCGACGCTCCGGGGCTGATCGCCGCGCTCGGCGACCGACCGGTGAGCAGCGCGCTCGTGCTCGGCGCCGGCGGCAGCGCACGGGCCGTGGTCTGGGCGCTCACGCGCGCCGGCGCCACAGTGTCGATCTGGAACCGCACGCCCGAGCGCGCCGCCGGGCTGGACGCGAAGCTGGTGCGCGAGGCCGTCGCGGCGGATGTCCTGGTCAACTGCACGAGCGTCGGCCTGGACCGATCGTCCAGCCCGTTCAAGGATCTGCCGTTGGATGCCGATGGGCTCAGTGCGTACACGACCGTTGTTGACCTGGTCTACCGGAAAGGCGGAACGGTGCTGATCGAAGAGGCCGCCAGACGGGGGGTCGACACGGTCGACGGCCTGGAGATCCTGATTTGCCAGGGCGCGTTGAGCTTCACCCTCTGGACAGGTCGAGCGGCGCCGCTGGACTCGATGCGTGCGGCCGCGCGTGACTCGGACTATCTGCTCGATGCTTCCTGAACCCATCTCCTTGAAACCACATACGGCGGGGCACGCGACGGATCCTTCGGGGGTCACGCGCCCGCGCCATCCCGGCGGGCCGGCACGGTTCCTCACCGACGTCATCGTCGACCTCGGCCTGGTGGCGCGTGACCGCGTCGCCGCAGCGGTCGAAGAGGGCCGGCGCAGCGGCAAGATGCCGGAGGAGGTGCTCGTCGAGCAGGGCGCGCTGACGGCCGAGGGCCTCTCGCGCGCCGTCGCCGAGCGCCACGGCCTCGACCACCTCGACCTCGGCACCTTCAAGCCCGACATGGCCGCGGCGAACCTGATCTCGATCCCGGCCGCCAAGCGCTACGAGGCCGTCCCGGTCGGCTTCCTCGACGACCGCACGCTGCTCGTCGCGATGGCCGACCCGGCGAACGTGCTCGCCGTCGACGACATAGCTCTGCTGACCGGCAAGGAGATACGCCCGGCGGTCACCAGCCGCGACGACATCCTCAACCTCATCTCGCGCCTGACGCAGTACGACGACGTCATCTCCGCCGACGTCTTCGAGGACGACGACGAGGACGGCGCCGCGGAGGTCGTCGACCTGCGCGAGTCCGCCGACGACGCACCGGTCATCCGTCTCGTCAACCAGATCATCGCCCAGGCGGTCGAGCAGGGCGCCTCGGACATCCACCTCGAGCCCAACGGCAACGAGCTGCGGGTGCGCTTCCGCATCGACGGCGTGCTCGTCGAGACCGCCACGGTCCAGCGGCGCATGGTGCTCGGCGTCATCAGCCGCGTGAAGATCATGAGCGACCTCGACATCTCCGAGCGGCGGGTGCCGCAGGACGGTCGCGTCGGGCTGACGATCGACGGCCACCGCATCGACCTGCGCGTCGTCACGCTGCCCAGCGTGCACGGCGAGTCCGTCGTCATTCGCATCCTCGACAAGAGCTCGATCGTCATGGAGCTCGAGAAGCTCGGCATGGCGGCGCAGGAGCGCGAGAAGTTCGAACGCGCCTTCGGCCAGGCCTTCGGCGCCGTCCTCGTGACCGGCCCGACGGGCTCGGGCAAGTCGACGACCCTCTACGCCGCGCTGTCGGCGCTGAACACGATCGAGAAGAACATCATCACGATCGAGGATCCCGTCGAGTACCAGCTCGACGGCATCACCCAGGTGCAGGTCAACCCGCGCGCCGGCCTGCACTTCCACACCGGCCTGCGCTCGATGATGCGCGCCGATCCCGACATCATCATGGTCGGCGAGATCCGCGACCGCGAGACCGCGCAGATCGCGATCGAGTCGGCCCTCACCGGCCACCTCGTGCTCTCGACGTTGCACACCAACGATGCCGCGAGTGCGGTCACGCGCCTGGTCGACATGGGCGTCGAGCCCTTCCTCGTCGCGTCGGCGATCGACTGCGTCGTCGCCCAGCGCCTCGCCCGCAAGCTCTGCCAGCACTGCAAGGAGCGCGGCATCATCACCTCCGACGTCCTGCGCGCCAACGGCATCCGCAGCCAGTTCGACATGGAGGCCTACCAGCCGACAGGCTGCCCGCGCTGCAACCACACCGGTTACAAGGGCCGGATCGGCCTATACGAGGTGATGGTCGTCTCCGAGGAGATCCGCAAGCTCACCCTCGCCCGCGCGCCCGCGCCGGAGATCGCCGAGGTCGCCGTCCGCCAGGGCATGCGCCTCATGCGCGACGACGGCCTGGAGAAGGTCCGCCACGGCATGACCTCCATCCAGGAGGTCACGCGCGTGACGGGCACGGGCGCTGCGGCCGTCGAGGCATAGAGCGCCGCCCAGCCGGCTGCCGGCACCCATCAGCGGCGACTTCGGGGTCTTCTCAGCAGCAAACTGGAATGACCCCGGGACGGTGGACACCTGAGGGCTTGGGTCTGTCCGACCCGGCCGGAAGGATGTGGTGTCCGTGCCAAAGACGCGTCCCCCGTACCCGCAGGAGTTCCGTCGTGAGACGGTCGAACTGGTCCGTCAGGG
>JBBSMC010000115.1:0-6905 GCA_038233375.1 Solirubrobacterales bacterium | reverse complement strand
GCCAAGAACGCAGGTTGACTACGTACGACACTTGTCTGTTCATGCGTCCGTTTGCGTTTGGACGCCCGCCGATACGATCTAGTGGTGAGCGTGCGCGACAGGAAGTCGGCCATATCGCGACTGCGCGGTGGAACCCGGCCACACCTCAGCGGGGCCGCCGAAAGCCTCGTCGTCACCGGCACCGAGCGCCGGCGCAACCCGGCGCAACGGCGCGAGGCCAGGGTGGAGTCGGCCTTTGCGGCGGTGCTCGTCGCCGTCGTCATCGGCCTGCCGCTGGCCTTCGACGCCCACTCCGCCGCTGGCGGTTCTCATCGCCCTCGTCGTCGCGCTCGCGATCGTCTCGCGGGTCGAGTTCGACGTCGGCGCCGGGATCACGTACCCGTTGCAGCTCGTGTTCGTCCCCGCGCTCCTCTTGCTGCATCCCGCGTGGGCGCCGCTCGTCGTGGTGTCGGGGCTCGTGCTCGGTCGTCTGCGCGAGGTCATCCGCGACCACAACCCCGAGCGGCTGCTCGTCGCGATCGGCAACGCGTGGTTCGCCGTCGGCCCGGCGTTCGTCCTGGCTGCGGCCGGGGCTACGACTCCCGCCCTCGAGCACTGGCGCTGGTACCTGCTCGCGCTGGTGGTGCAGTTCGCGGGCGACACCGCGACCGGCATGGCGCGCGAATGGCTCGTGCTCGGCGTCCCGCCGCGGCTGCAGTTGCGCCTCACCGGACTCGTGTTCCTCGTCGACATCCTGCTGACGCCGATCGGTCTGCTCGCCGCGATCATCGCGCTCGACGCCCCGCTGGCGTTCCTGCTCGTGCTGCCGCTCGCCGGCCTGCTGGCGATCTTCGCGCGCGAGCGCGCGGCACGAATCGACCAGGCGATCGAGCTCAGCAAGGCGTACCGCGGCACCGCGCTGCTGCTCGGAGAGGTGATCTCCGACGACGATGCCTACACGGGCGAGCACAGCTACGGCGTCATCGCCCTCGCGCTGCAGATCGCCGACGAGCTGGGCCTGGACGAGGACGAGCGCCGGCTCGTCGAGTTCGGCGCGCTGCTGCACGACGTCGGCAAGATCGGCGTGCCCAAGCAGATCATCAACAAGGCCGGCCCGCTTGACGACGACGAGTGGGCGATCATGAGGCAGCACACCCTCTACGGCCAGCAGATGCTCGACAAGGTCGGCGGCAGCATGACCGACGTCGGCGTCATCGTGCGGGCATCGCACGAGCGCTGGGACGGCAACGGCTACCCCGACGGGACGGCCGGCGAGGACGTTCCGCTCCCGGCGCGCATCGTCTCCGTCGCCGACACGTTCAGCGCGATCACGACCACGCGCTCCTACGGAGGGTCGGACGGCGCGCGCGAGACCGGCAGCGCCGGGGCGCTGGTATCGGAGCAGGTCGAGCAGCCGCACCGGGCGTGAGGTAGAACAGGCAGCATGGATCCCGCGCCTATCCTCGCGGCGCTGGACGAGCTGCCGGAGGCGACCATCGTGATCGCGCCCGTCCGCGACGAGATGGGGGACGTCGTCGACTTCGTCTTCGAGTACGCCAATCGGGTGGCGAGACAGGTCGCACGCGTGCCCTCCGGCGAGCTCGTGGGCCGCCGCGTGCTCGAGGCGCTGCCGGCGTTCCCGCGCGACCGGTTCGAGAGCTTCGTCGAGGTCGTCGAGACGGGCGTGCCGCTGCGCACCCGGATCGAGCTGGCCTCCGAGCACGACGGCGACCGCGGCTTCGCGACGCGCTACGAGGTCTCGGCCTCGCGGCTGGGCGACGGGGTGCTCGTCGTCTACGAGGACATCGGCGCGCGCGAACGGGTGTGGGCGACCGAGCGGCGCTACGGGGCGGTCCTGGATGCGACGTCGGACTGGGTATCGATCGCCGACCGCGACAACAACCTCGTCTACATCAACCCCGCGGGCCGGCGGATGGTCGGGATCGGGCTCGACGAGGACATCACGGGGCGCCGTATCGGCGACTTCTCGCCGGCGTGGGCGCGCCGGCGCGTTCAGACCGAGGGGCTCGCCGCCGCGCGGCGCCACGGCGCGTGGCGCGGCGACCTCGCGCGATTGCATCGCGACGGGCACGAGATTCCGGTCTCGCAGGTGATCATCGCCCACCTCGCGGCCGACGGCGACGTCGACTTCTACGCCGCGATCGCCCGCGACATGAGCAGCGAGCGCGCCGCCGAGACCGCGCTGCGTCAGAGCGAGGAGCGCTTCCGGGTGACGTTCGAGCAGGCGCCGATCGGCATGTCGCTGATCGACGCCGAGGGTCGCTTCCTGCAGGTCAACGACGCGTACTGCCGCACGGTGGGACGCTCGCGCGAGGAGCTCCTGCAGCTCGGCCCGGAGGCGATCACCCACCCCGACGATGTCGCGGCGACCCGCCACGCATTTGCGGTGCTGGCCGACGGCACGGCTCCGGTGGTGCGCTTCGAGAAGCGCTACGTCGACGCGCGCGGGGACTTCGTCTGGGTCGAGATGAGCGGCAGCGTGCTGCGCGACGACAGCGGGCGGCCCCAGTACTACATGGGCATGGTGCAGGACCTCGGCGAGCGGCGCGTCGCGCACACACTGCAGCGCAGCATGCTCACCACCCAGCTGCCTGCGGTGGACGGCGTCGAGCTGGCCGTCCGCTACCTGCCCGGGATGCGCCAGACCGAGATCAGCGGCGACTGGTACGACGTCATCCCGCTGCCCGACGGGCGCGTCGGAGTCGTGATCGGCGACGTCGTCGGCCGCGGCATCGAGGCGGCGGCGACGATGAGCCAGCTGCGCACAGCGCTGCGCGCCTACGCGATCGAGGGGCCGGAGCCGGCCGAGGTCGTGGCGAAGCTGCACCGGCTCGTCGACCACCTGCGCGTCGGCCTGAGCACGACGCTCGTCTACCTGGACTTCGACCCGTTCACCCGCGAGGTCCGCTACGTGAGCGCCGGGCATCTGCCGGTGCTGCACATGCCCGCCGCCGGGCCGTCGCGCTTCCTGCCGGGCGCGCGCTCGACGCCGCTCGGCGCCGCGCCCGCCGGCGTGCCGATCCCGCAGGAGCGCATCGTGCTCGAGGCCGGCGACGGCGTGCTGCTGTACACCGACGGCCTCGTCGAGCGCCGCGACGACGGGATCGACAGCCGCTTGCAGCAGCTGCGCGCCGCGGTGGCCGAGGCGCCGCGCGACCTGACGGCCGCGCTCGAGCACCTCACCGCGACGCTCGTCGGCGACGAGGCCCTGCGCCAGGACGACGTCGCGCTGCTGGCGCTGCGCGTCACGCCCGCCACGGCCGAGAGCTTCGTCGCCGTGATCGAGCCGCGGGCCGAGCGGCTCGCCGCGCTGCGCGGTGACCTGCGCGCGTGGCTTGTCCGGGCCGGCGCGACCCCGGGCGAGGCCGGCGAGGTGCTGATCGCGGTGGGGGAGGCGTGCGCGAACGCGATCGAGCACGCCGGTGCCGAGCCGGGCAGCACGATCGAGGTGCGCGCGCAGCTCGTCGGCCGCGAGGTGGTGCTGCGCGTGCTGGACCACGGGCACTGGCGCTCGGCCGCCGCGCGCTCCGAGCGCGGGCACGGGCTGCGTCTCATGCGGGTGCTGATGGACCGGATCGACATCGCCAGCGCGGACGAGGGAACGCGGGTGGAGCTGAGGCGCCGGCTGGCGGCCCCTGGGGAGGAGCCCGTGGCCATGGCTGCCGGTGCCGGTGCCGGCACCGGCACCGGCGGCGACCGCGACGCGGGGCCCTCTGCCGACGGCAGCGGCGGCGCCCCGGGCGCGACGATCGCGTTCGAGCGCGAACGCGACGTCACGGTCGGACGCCTGCAGGGCGAGGTCGACGTCGTGGCCGCCGGCGAGCTCGGCCGCGCGCTCGTGCACGCGACGCGCGCCGGCGATCGTGGGCTCGTGCTCGAGGTCAACGGCGTGGGCTACCTCGACAGCGCCGGCCTGCACCTGCTGCATGACACGTCGCGCACGCTCGCGGCGCGCGGCCAGTCGCTGCGGGTGGTCGTCGCGCCCGGCGCCGAGATCGCACGCCTGCTCGAGCTCGTGGACATCGGCCAGACCGTCCCGGTGGACGGCTCGGTGGACGAGGCCGTGGACGCGCTGGCGTCACCGCCGGTGCTCTAGGGTCCGAGGCGTCGGCGGCATCGGCGGGTTCTTCGAGCGCACATTCGCGCCGAAGGTGATGCGCAGGATGTACGCCGAGGAGCTGGCCAAGCTCGACACCTACGCGCGCGACCAGGCCGCCGCGGGAACCTGACGGCGCCGGCAGACGGCCGGCCGATCCCCTATTCGAGGATCGCGCCGCCGTCGTAGAGCTTGATCACGCGCACGGCGTCCTCGCCGACGTCGAGGTGCGCCGTGTCCAGGCACAGCCTGCACAGGACGCACTCGTCGACGTTGCGCTCGACGATCTGGAGGCCACCGTCGCCGACCTCCTCGTAGATGTCGACGGGGCAGACCGTGTCGAGATGCCTGGCGAGCGCGGGCTCGGCCGTCAGCGCCTCGTCGTCGACCTCGATGCCGATGAAGATGCCGTCGACCCTCATGACGCGCCGTGGGTCCAGGAGGGGACGCTGACGCCGGGCGGCTTGAGGTGCTCGACGTGGGCCGGCAGCTTGGACTTCATGATGTCCGGGATCTCGGAGATCTCCTCGGCGACGGTGATGCCGGCGTCGGCGAGACGGGCGATCTTCTCGGCCGCCGTGTCCTCCTTGCCCTCGACGATCGTGCCGGCGTGGCCGAAGCTCATGCCCGGCATCTCGTCCATGAAGCGCCCCGCCATGAAGGCGACGATCGGCATGCGGCACTCGTTGTCGATGACCCACTTGGCCAGCTCGGCCTCCATGCGGCCGCCGGGCTCGGTGTAGATCACGATGCCCTCCGTATGCCTGTCGGCCTGAAAGAACGGCATCAGCTCCGCATAGGAGGAGCCGATGATCGCGTCGCCCCCGATCGATACGGCGGTCGACTGGCCGAGCGACGCCGCCGACAGCGTCGAGGACATCTCCGTCGTCATGCCGCCGGAGCGGCTGATGACGCCGATCGGGCCGGGCGTGTAGGCCTGCGCCGCGTTCTTCGCCGGGCCGCCGATTCCGCCCATCTTCACCACGTCCGGGACGATGATCCCCAGGCAGTTGGGGCCGATGATCCGCGCGCCGCGCATGTCGGCGAGCTCGACCATCTGCGCGACGTCGCGGCGCGGGATGCGCTCGGTGACGATCACGATGAGCTTGATGTCGTTCTCGAGCGCCTCGAAGACGGCGTCCTTCGTGAACGCGGGGGGCACCGTGACGACCGAGCCGTCGATCGGACTGCCGTGCGCCTCGACCACCTGCGCGACCGTGTCATAGACCGGGACGCCGTGGACGTCGCGGCCCTTGCGCCCCGGGGTCACGCCGCCGACGATCTTCGCGCCCTCGCCGTAGTCCAGGCACTCGCGCGTGAGGTTGACGGCCTCGCGGCCGGTGATGCCCTGCACGATGAACGTCGTGTCGGCGCCGACGAGGATGCTCATGAGGCGACCGACCCGGGGCCGGCGATCTTCGCGACGGCGCGGCGCGCGGCCTCGTGCATCGAGACCGAGCGGTCGGCGTACTCGATGCCGTACTTGTCGAGGATCTTGAAGCCTTCTTCCTCCCAAGCGCCGGGGATGCGGAAGATCGCGATCTTCTCGGCGGGGTCGTAGCCGAGCTCCAGGCAGGCCTTGATGACGCCGCGCGCGACGATGTCCACGCGGGTGTTGGAGACGATCGACATCATCACGGCGATCTTGTCGACGCCGGGCTTGGTGAGCACGAGCTTGGCCAGGCCACAGGTCTTCTGCACCGAGGGGTTCCCGCCGATCTCGCAGTAGTTGGCGGGCTCGCCGCCGTGCGCGCGGACCGCGTCGAAGAGCGTCAGCGAGCCGCCGCCGGCGCCGATGACGAGGCCGATGTTGCCGTCGAACTCCGTCACGTTGCCGGCGACGCCGCGGTGGTCGGAGCCGTCGACCTTCTCGCCGGCGAGCTCGAAGGGCGTGGGCTCACGGGCCAGGCGCGTCTCGTCTTCGCCGACGCCGAGCTCGGCGAGCAGCTGCTTGTGGCGCCCGCGCGCCTCGCTCTCCATGTCCATGTGCGCGTCGAGCGCGACGAACGTCCCGTCGTGCATCTCACACAGCGGGTTGATCTCGGCGAGGACCATGTCGTGGTCGACGAAGAGCTGCGCGAGGCGGCGCACGATCGGCGTCAGGCGCTGCAGCGCCTTGCCGGTCACGCCGGTCTGGGCGATGCACTCCTTCGCCTTGTGATCGGAGATCGGCAGCAGGTTGGAGAGGTGCACGCGACCGACGTGGTCGGGGTGCTGCTCGGCGATCTCTTCGATGTCGATGCCGCCCATGTCGCTGAAGAGGATCACCGGCTTCTTCGCCGTGCCGTCCCACACCACGCCCGCGTAGTACTCCTGCTTGAGGTCGGCCTTGGGGTCGACGAGCACGCCGCGCGGCTCGTGCCCGTTGATCTCGAGCTCGAGGATGTCGGCCGCATGCTGCTCGGCCTCTTCGGGCGTGTCGGCGAACTTCACGCCGCCCGCCTTCATGCGACCGCCGGTCAGCACCTGTGACTTGATGACGGTCGGGCCGCCGATGCGCTCGGCGATCGCGCGCGCCTCGGCGGCGTCGGTCGTGAAGCCGAAGTCGGTGACCGGAATGCCAGCGCGCTTGACGATCTCGCGGGCCTCGTACTCGAAGAAACGCATCTGCTCCTGACCTGCCGTGGGGACCGAGTTCCTAGCGGGGTCGTCCAGGAACGTCGTGCTCGAAACGCCGCCGAGGTTTCGGGTGCAACGTTTGTGGACGGCCCACTAGCGTCGGACCCTATAAGAGAGCGGCGCTGCGGCCGCGCATCGCCGACGGCGCCTTCGCTCAAGGGATGGCCGCCAACTGTCGATGGCTTGGGAG
>JBBSMC010000114.1:0-6915 GCA_038233375.1 Solirubrobacterales bacterium | reverse complement strand
GAAGAGGGCGCAGGTGAGCAGTGCGCTGAGCGCGATGAACGCGGGCACCGCGGCGGCGCCGAGCGGGTCGATCTGGTCGCGCACGCGGTCGGAGGAGAGGCCGCCGCCGGCGACGAGCAGCCAGATCCCGCCCAGCAGCACCACGAGCGCGGCGACGCGCCAGCGGGCCTTGCCCCGCGTCACGCGGCGCCGCGCAGGACCGCCGCCGGCGGGTGCGCGGCGTAGAACTCGGCCTCCTGGCGACCGAGCTCGGTGACCGGCTCGTCGCCGTAGATCCATTCGCGCGCGATCCGGTGCCAGTTGCCCTTGGCGCGCAGCTGGCTCATCACCGCGAGCGTGAGCATCTCCAGGCGCCGGCCGAAGAGATGGTCCGGCGGCAGCGTCTCGTGGCGCATCTTCGAGAAGTGCGACGAGCGCGGGTCGGACATCTCGATCATCACCTCCGTCGCGATCTCCGGGGTGAGCTCGACCTCGGCGTCCTCGAGGTACCACCAGGTCATGTCGCGCACCTGCTCGAGGATCCCCTCGGGCGTATAGAAGTCGGGCTTGGCGATGAAGCCACCGGCGACGAGGTGGTCGATCATCGCCTGGCCGTTCCCCGCCGCGGCGATGCGCTGGATCTCGAGCTCGAACTCTGCGACCGCGGCCGGGATGCGCTTGAACAGGCCGAAGTCGAAGAACGCCATGCGCCCGTCGTCGAGCAGCAGCGAGTTGCCGGGGTGCGGGTCGCCGGAGAACTGGTGGTGGCGGTACATGCAGCCGAAGTAGAAGCGGTAGACGATCTCGCCGAGGCGGTCGCGCTCGGCCTGCGGCAGCTGCTTGAGCTCTTCGAAGCCGCGGCCCTGTACGAACTCGCTGACGATGACCTTCTCGTGCGACAGCGACGTGACGACCTCGGGCACGACGATGAACGGATGGCCGCGGTACAGGCGTGCGACCGTGCGCTGGTTCTGCGCCTCGAGCTCGTAGTCGAGCTCCTCGTCGATGCGCGAGCGGATCTCGTCGCCCATCGCCTTCGGGTCAAGGCCCGGCGCGACCATCTTCATGAGCCGCAGGATGATCCCGAGGTTCTGCATGTCGGCGCGGACGGCCTGCGCGACGCCGGGGTACTGCACCTTCACCGCGACGTCGCGGCCGTCCTTCAGACGGGCCTTGTAGACCTGGCCGATCGAGGCGGCGGCGATCGGCACAGGGTCGAAGGTCTGAAAGACGCTCTCGATCGGCTCGCAGTACTCGCCCTCGATGACCTTCTTCATGTCCTTCCAGGCGACCTTCGGTGCGGCGTCGCGCAGCTCGGCGAGCTTGGCCTGAAACTCCTCGCGGTACTCCTCGGGCACGAGGCCGACGTCGAGGAAGGACATCACCTGGCCGAGCTTCATCGCGGCGCCCTTCATCGTCCCCAGCGCGGCGACGATCTGCTCTGCGGTCTCGAGCTGGCGCTTGGCGAGGGCCGCCTCGCGGCTCTCGTCGCTGCGCCGCGCGACGTTCCCCGCGCGGGTGCCCATCTGCTTGGCCGCCTGCGTCGCGGCGAGCTTGCCGACCTTCGACGAGCGGCTCAGCCGGGATGTGGGGATGGCGTCCTTCTTGGCCATGTCGCGCGACGGTCCGGCGGAAGCCCGGATTCGCCTTTCAGTCCGCCGAGCGCTTTACGCGCGAGCCGGGCACGACGTCGTCGCGCCCGTCAGACCAGCGAACCCACGCCTTGTGGCCGCCGTCGTAGTCGTCGCCCCAGACGATCAGCGTCGCGGGCTCGCTCTGCACGGTGACCTGCTCGTCGCCCTCGGGGTCCAGGCCGCGCCACACGCGGACGAAGGAGTTGTTCTCCCACTCGTCGCCGATCGTCGTCGGGTCGGTGTGGCCGGGGTGCACCTGGGTCGCGGGATCGAGGCCCATCAGCGTGTCCATGATCGAGGCCTTGATGTCCGCGTAGGACGTGCTGCCGGGGGCGTTGACGCCGCCGATCGAGTTCTTGAAGAGCGTGTCGCCGGTGAAGACGTGGCCGGGGACGGTGAAGTTGAGCATGCCCTTCGTGTGTCCCGGCGTGTGGACGGCGTCGACGTCGAGGCCGCCGATCTGCAGCGGCGCGAAGGGCTCGGCGTCGAGCGGCTCGTCGGGATGGGCGAGGATCACGATGTCTGGATAGCGCTGGGCGACCGCATCCAGATCACAGACGTGATCGTGGTGATGGTGGGTCAGCAGGAGGTGCGTGACGTCGACGTCGTTGCGCTCGGCCGCCTCGAAGAGCGGGGCCATCGGCCCGCCGGCGTCGACGAGGAACCCGGCTGCCCCAGGCGCGCTCGCGACGAGGTACGTGTTCGTCAGGAAGCCGTCAGACATGGAGCGTTCGATCAGCATGGACCTGAGGGTAACGTGTGGCTCATGCCTGCTCTCGCCCTCATCCCAAGGGGGCTTCGCCCCCTTACGCCCGGCCCAGAGGGCCGGTCTAACCCCCAGGTACCGGCTCGATGACCGGCCTGGCGCTCATCCACACCTGCTACAGGATCGGCGACATCGACCGTTCCGTCGCGTTCTACGAGGCGCTCGGCTTCGAGGAGCGCGCCCGCAAGCCGATCCGAGACGAGGCGATCAACGTCTTCATGGGCCTGCCCGGCGACGGCGACCGGCTCGAGCTGACCTACAACCACGGCGTGTCCGAGTACACGCACGGGTCCGGCTACAACCACATCGCTATCACGGTCTCGTCGATGGACGAGACGCTCGCGTCGCTCGACGAGCAGGGCATCGAGCCCGAGAAGCCGCCGTACTCCGTGCGCGAGGGCGGCTCGCTGCTGTGCTTCGTGCGCGACCCGGACGGCTACCGCGTGGAGATCATCGAGAAGCACTCGTAGGGGCTGCTGCACGCAGCACCGCAAGGAGCGTCTGCGCGACGGTGGCGCTGCCAAGCCGGATCTGGCGTTCTGTGACGCGCATCGTCCGGTAGCCAAGTGCGAGCAGGCGCGCGTCTCGTGCGCGGTCGCTCTCGTAGGCGCTGCGCGTGAAGTGGGTGGCGCGGCCGTCGGTCTCCACGATGACGCGCTGGACGGGCCAGAAGAAGTCCGCCTCCTCACCTTCGACGATGTGGTTGACGAGTGGTCGCGGGATGCCGTGGGCGGCGCAGAGGGCAAGGAAGATCGGTTCGAGGTCGGAGCGCGTGAACTCGTCGTCGCGGTAGAGCTCGAGCGCTCGTGTGAGCCTTACGGCGCCGGGGTGAGTGGGGTTGCGCGCGAGGGTCCGCTCGACCGCTCGGAGGTCGAAGAGCCGGCGGATCTCCGTCTGCTCGACGGTGCGGGCGAGGCTCGGTTCTCGGAGCGTGGCGGCGACGTCGAGCAGCGTGCGGGCGATGGTCGTGACGGGGATGCCGCGGTGCGCGCCGATGTCGTCGGCGGTGAGCGTGCTCGAGCGATGCAGGCGAATGCCGTGCCGCCGTTTGCGCCCGTTGCGCGATGAGATCGTCACGTCGATCCACTCGCCGGTGTACGGCCGGATCTCCCACAGCGCGGTGGCGCACACGTGGCTGAGAGCTGCGCCGGCTCCATGCACGAGGACCGCGCCCATCCACCGCGCCTCCCTCGTGAGCGGGGGATGGCCGACCGCAAAGACGCAGCGGTACATGCGGTGCAGCCAGCCGATGCGCAGGCGGTGCTCGATCGCCCCACGCCCGAGGCCCGCATCGACGAGCTGCTGCCGGCTCACGATTCCGTGCTGGCGCGCGGCGTGTGCGGCGATCACGGCGTCTGCGTGAGGCTGGGCGTTTTCTGCATGCACTACATGCATAAGGCGCCCCGCCCCCGAAGTTCGCCCCCCACTGCGTGGGTCGTCTCGTGCGCCTGGGCGCTTTGTGCATGCACTACATGCATAAGGCGCCCCGTCTCGGATTCGCCCCCCACTGCGTGGGTCGCCTCGTGGGCCTGGGCGCTTTGTGCATGCACCACTTGCAAAGTCGTGGGCCCTAAGCTCCCACCAACGATGACCGACCCGGCCCCGAGCTGAGCAGAACGAGCGTGGCCGAGCAGCGCACCGCGGTCATCGACATGGGCTCGAACTCGTTTCGGCTCGTCGTCTTCACCGCCGCCGACGGCTGGTGGAAGCGCACAGACGAGATCTACCTGCCGGTCCGGATCGGCGAGGGGTTGGACGCCACCGGCAAGCTCGGCAAGGAGCCGATGAAGCGCGCGCGCGAGGCGGCAAACGTGTTCGCGAGCTTCTGCGCGGCGACCGGCATCGGGCCCGAGCGCATCAAGGCCGTCGCCACGAGCGCGATCCGCGACGCCACCAACCAGCAGGTCTTCCTCGACCGCGTGCGCGACGAGACCGGCCTCGAGGTTCGCGTGCTCAGCCGCGAGGAGGAGGGCTACTACGGCTACCTCGCGGCGGTCAACTCGACGACCCTCGCCGACGGCGCCGTGCTCGACCTCGGCGGCGGCTCCGTGCAGCTCGTCGAGGTCCTCAGCCGCCACCCCGGCCGGCTCGGCTCCTGGCCGCTCGGCGCGGTGCGCATGACCGAGCACTTCCTCGCCCAGGACGACCCGCCCTCGAAGAAGGCCCGCAAGGCGATGCGCGCGCACGTGCGCGAGACGCTCGAGCGGGAGGCCGACTGGTTGGCGCGCACGGGCCGCTGGCTCGTCGGGATCGGCGGCACGATGCGCAACCTCGCCGCGGCGATTCAGGCGGAGGCCGGCCACCCCTCCATCGGTGGCATCCAGGGCTTCGAGATCACCCCCGAAGCGCTCGGCGACCTCGTCGAGAAGCTGGCCTCGATGCCCGCCGGCGACCGCGGCAACGTCAAGGGCATCAAGTATGCGCGCGCCGACCTGATCCTCGCCGGCGCGATGGTCGTCCAGGTCGTGCTCGAACACGGCCGATTGGACTCGATCATCGTCACCGAGGCCGGCCTGCGCGAGGGCGTCTTCTTCAGCGAACTGCTCGACGGCACCCCGCCGCTCTTCGACGACGTGCGCCGCGCGAGCGTCGCCAACCTCGCAGCGCGCTACCACGTCGCTCCGGAGCACACAGCGCACGTGGCGACCCTCGCCCTCACCCTGTTCGACGAGCTCGCCGAGCTCGGGCTGCACCCCGGCGACCGCTGGGAGCGCGAGCTGCTCTTCTCGTCGTGCGTGCTGCACGACATCGGCATGTCCGTCGACTACGACGACCACCACAAGCACTCGAGGTATCTCATTCTCAACGCCGGACTGCCGGGCTTCGATCCACGCGAGGTCGCGCTCGTCGCGCAGGCCGCGCGCTACCACCGCAAGGGCATGCCGGACTTCGGCGAGCTCTCCTCGCTCACCGAGGATGGCGACGCCGAGCGCCTCGACCGTCTCTCGATCCTCCTCAGGCTCGCCGAGGACCTCGAGCGCAGCCGCGACCAGAGCGTCCGCGCTGCGCATGTCGCGGCCGAGAACGGGACGATCCGCCTCGAGCTCGAGGCCGAGGGCGGCGCCGCGGTCGAGCGCTGGGCGGCGCAGCGCGAGGTCGAGCTGTTCGACCGCGCCTTCGGAAAGAACCTCGAGGTGGAGGCGACGTCATGAGCCTCACCCAGGGCAGCGGACCGCTGGGCGGGACCCCGGCGGACGGCAACTACACGATCGAGTCACCGGCGCACAAGCTCCTCTTCGAGCCCGACGCGCGCCGGCTGCGCGCGTACGTCGCAGACACGCTCGTGATCGACACGCGCCGCGCGCACCTGCTGCACGAGACCGGGATCCGGCCGGTGCCGTACGTGCCGGTCGAGGATCTCGACCAGACGCTGCTCGAGCAGACCGCGACGACGTCGCACTGCCCGTTCAAGGGGGACGCGTCGTACTGGTCGCTGCGCGTCGGGGACGAGCTGCGCGAGGACGCGGTCTGGGGTTACGAGGCGCCGCTCGAGACCGCGCCCTGGCTGCGGGGCCACGTCGCCCTGTACCCCAACCGCGTCGATCGCTGGCTCGTCGAGGACGAGCCGGTCGCCGGCGGACTGCGCGACCCGTACCACCGCGTCGACGTGCACACGAGCTCGCGGCCGGTGCGCGTCACCGCGGCCGGCGAGCTGATCGCGCAGAGCTCCCATCCGACGCTCGTCTTCGAGACGAGCATGCCCGTGCGCGCGTACGTGCTGCGCGGCGACGTCGTCGCGGGCCACCTGCGCCCCAGCGACAAGATCTCGACGGACCCGTACATGGGCGACGCGATCTACTGGCACGTTCACGCCGGCGGAAAGCTGCTGCCAGACGCGGCGCACAGCTACGAGCTGCCGCGCGCCGAGGCGATGAAGATCGCCGGGCTGGTGTCCTTCTCCGGCGAGGGGATCGAGGTCGAGCTGGACGTCTGAGTACGGGCCGGGGCCGGGCGTCGCGGGGCCGGCGGCTAGAAGGAGCGCTCGTCCTCGCGCGGTGTGCCGACCGGCACGGGCGTGGACTGCGTGGAGACGGCGTCGATGACCTCGGCCTCCTGCGCCTCGAGCTCCTCGAGGTGGTCTCCGTCGCAGAGCACGCGAAAGTTGCCGGTGACGCCGTCGTCGCCGTGGATCGTGATCCCGGGGAGGACCTCCTCGCCCTCGTCGAAGCCCAGGCGCTCCATGTCGAAGTGCGCCAGCCCAATCCCGTGCGCGGTGTGCGTCGGGTTCTCGCGGTCGTGCGAGTTCAGCGCGATCTGAAAGGCGCGCAGGTTGGCGGCGATCTTCTCGGTCGGCGTCGGCATCGCGTGGTTAACGCTAGCGCGTATCAGCCTGAGTTCCGCAGCTCGCGGTGATCTTGGGCACGGCTGACGCGCGAGTCCCCTTGTGGAATGGGGGTTTTCGATGCTGAGACCTTGTTGGAAGTCGATTGTGCCTAGATACACGCTTTGCTCAGAATCCTGTGCTTGGGGTTGGCGCTGTGGTATAAGCGCTAGGTATGTACTTGCGGCGGACGCAGCGACGCACGAAGGACGGCG
>JBBSMC010000113.1:0-6983 GCA_038233375.1 Solirubrobacterales bacterium | reverse complement strand
GTGGGGCCGCGTCGCCGCCTTGGGCGCGGGGCCGAGCGCCATCGCGTGGGCGATCGGCCCGGTTTGCGCTCCACGAGCGGGGAAGGCTTGCCGGACGGGAAGGACACGCCCGCGATTGCGTTGAGCTCGTCGATGTACGCCCGCGCGTCTGACGCACTGCTCGTCGAGGTTGCGGTCCGGGGCGACGGATACCTTCTAGATCGTGCCGAATGCGATAGCGGAGCTGAGAGACGTCGAGCTGGCTGAGGTCGAGGCAGCCGTGGGAGCGCCGTCATTCAGGCGTGGGCGTGGCTACGCGCGCCACAAGGTGGTCGCGATCGCGTGGGACGCGAACGGCGAGACGCTGACCGGCTCGGTGGTCGGCCAGGGGGCGCTGTACGAGACGGCGGCGTTCTTCACCGCCGATCGTGCCGGCGCGCTGGCGTTCGACGAC
Source organism: Solirubrobacterales bacterium (assembly GCA_038233375.1). Classification (GTDB taxonomy): domain Bacteria; phylum Actinomycetota; class Thermoleophilia; order Solirubrobacterales; family Solirubrobacteraceae; genus CADCVQ01. Next base: position 6,550 of record JBBSMC010000113.1, on the reverse strand, counting down.
GGCGAGTGCACGTGCCCGATCGGATACAACTGCAAGCACGTCGCGGCGATCGTGATCGCCGCCACCGACAACCGAAGCGCCGCGCGGACGGGACGGGTTGCAGCCGCGCCGCGCCAGGTCGCGGTGCCGGCGGCGCCCAGCCCACCCTCGTGGGAGCAGCCGCTGCGCGCGCTGATCGACGTGCCGGCGCCGCAGGCGGCAGGCAACCCGCTGGCGATCGAGCTGGCGCTTGCGCCTGGGCTCGGCTTCACGGGCCGCGGCGCGCCGCGGCTGATGGCGCGCCTGATGCGACCTGGTGCGCGCGGCGGCTGGATCAACGGGTCGCTGACGTGGAGCGGCCTGGATTCGTGGCACGTCCGCGACGGCGGGTATCGCCCCGACCACCTGGCGCTGATCCGCGAGCTGTACGCGGCCCATCGGGCTCGAGAAGGGCGGTCCGTCCACTACTACGGCAGCGCGGAGAAGACGCTCGATCTCAGCGCTTGCGACAGCCCGCAGATCTGGTCGCTGCTGGGCGAGGCGTCGCGGATCGGATTGCCGCTCGTCCATGCGTACCCGCGCCTTGGCGAGGTCCGCTGCCACGAGCGGGGCGAGCTGCTCATCGATGTCACGCGGCCGGGCGACGAGGCGTCGCTCGTCAGCGCGGTGATTCGCATCGATGGCGACGACGACGCGGACGGTCTCGAACCGCTGTTGTTCCTCGGTTCCAGCGGGCATGGCGTCGTGTGTGCCGAGGGCAGCGCGGATCAGGATCCTGGCAGCCGGCGGCTGCGGCTCGTGCGCTTCGCAAGGCCGGCGCCGCCGCAGCTGCAGCGGATGGTCCTCGACGGCGATCGTCTGGAGATCCCGGCAGGCGAACTGGACCGCTTCGCCGACGAGCTCTGCCCCGCGCTGCGCAACGTCGCCAAGGTCGTGTCGTCGGACGGGTCGTTCGTGCCGCCCGAGGTCTCCGCCCCGACGCTCGTCCTGCGCGCGGGCTACGGCGCCGATCATGCCGTCGAGGTCGGATGGGAGTGGGCGTACCAGGTCGGCGCGACCACGCGCCGCGCGGCGCTCGGCGTCAACGGGGAAGGCCCGGGGTTCCGCGATCTCGCTGCCGAGCGCGAGATCCTCGCCAGCACCCGTCTCAACGAAACAGGCCTCGAGCGCGCCGGCCTGCTCGACGATGCCGGACGTCCGGTCGACGCCCCGGCGGTGACGCTCGCCGGCCTTGACAGCATGCGGTTCACGACCGACGAGCTGCCGCGGCTGGAGCAGCTGCCGGGGGTCGCCGTCGACGTTGCCGGGCAGCCGGCGGACTACCGCGACGTCGGGGATTCGCTGACGATCGGCGTGTCGACCGCCGACGTCGCCGGGGAGCGCGACTGGTTCGATCTCGGCGTGACGATCGGTGTCGAAGGTCGCCAGCTGCCGTTTGCCGAGGTCTTCGTCGCCCTTGCGAGCGGCGAGTCGCAGATGCTGCTCGAGGACGGCGCGCACTTCTCGCTGCTCGAGCCTCGCCTGCAGTCGCTGCGACAGCTGATCGAGGAGGCGAAGGCGCTGACGGACACGCCGTCGGCGCCGTTGCGGATCAGCCGCTACCAGGCCGGGCTCTGGGCGGAGCTCGCGGCGCTCGGCGTCGTGACCGAGCAGGCGCAGGCGTGGCAGCGCCAGGTCGGCGCGCTGCTGGAGCTCGATGCGATCCCCGAGCGCGATCCGCCGGCGGCGCTGGTGGCGCGGCTGCGCCCCTACCAGCGCGAGGGGTTCGGCTGGCTTGCGGCGCTGTGGGAGCTCGAGCTCGGCGGGATCCTCGCCGACGACATGGGCCTGGGCAAGACGCTGCAGGCGCTCGCGCTGATCTGTCACGCCCGCGATCGCGACCCCGGCGTCGGTCCGTTCCTGGTCGTCGCTCCGACCAGCGTCGTGTCCAACTGGGTGCAGGAGGCGGCGCGCTTCGCCCCGGGGCTCGTGGTCCAATCGATCACCGACACGCTGGCGAAGTCCGGCCGGGCGATCGATGACGTCGCTACTGCCGACGTCATCGTCACGACGTACACACTGCTGCGCCTCGAGGCCGAGACCTACCGCACGGTGGCGTGGGCCGGCCTGATCCTCGACGAGGCGCAGTTCGTCAAGAACCACCAGGCCAAGACGTACCGCTGCGTGCGCGAGCTGGTCGCGCCTTTCAAGCTGGCGATCACCGGCACCCCGATGGAGAACAACCTGATGGAGCTGTGGTCGCTGCTGTCGATCACGGCGCCTGGGCTGTTCCCCGATCCCAAGCGTTTCGCCGACCAGTATGCGCGGCCGATCGAGCGCGGCGGCGACGGCGAGCAGCTCGCGCTGCTGCGACGCAGGATCAAGCCGCTCGTCAAACGCCGCACCAAGGAGCTGGTGGCCGCGGACCTTCCCGCGAAGCAGGAGCAGGCGCTCGTCGTCGACCTGCATCCGCGCCACCGCAAGCTCTACGACAGGCACCTGCAGCGCGAGCGTCAGAAGGTTCTGGGGTTGATCGGCGACTTCGACCGCAACCGCTTCACGATCCTGCGCTCGATCACGCTGCTGCGTCAGCTCAGCCTGCATCCCGGCCTCGTCGAGGACGACTGCGAGAGTGTGCCGTGCGCCAAGCTCGGCGCGCTCGTCGATCAGCTGGCAGACGTCGTCGGCGGCGGCCACCGGGCGCTCGTGTTCAGCCAGTTCACGGGGTTCCTGGCCAAGGCCCGTGAGCGCCTGGACGCCGACGGCATCGGTTACTGCTACCTCGACGGTCGAACGCGCCGGCGTGATCGCGTGCTCGAGCAGTTCAAGGGCGGGACGGACCCCGTGTTCCTGATCAGCCTCAAGGCCGGCGGGTTCGGCCTGAACCTGACCGAGGCCGACTACTGCTTCCTGCTCGACCCGTGGTGGAACCCCGCCACCGAGGCCCAGGCGATCGATCGCACCCACCGCATCGGCCAGACGCGTCCGGTCATGGTCTACCGGATGATCGCTCGGGACACGATCGAGGAGAAGGTCGTCGCCCTCGCGCGTCGCAAGGCCGCGCTGTTCAGGGGCGTGATGGACGAGGGCGATCTATTCGCGACCGGCCTCACTGCGCAGGACATCCGCGGGCTGCTCGGCTGATGCTGCGATCCTCAGACGCGAACGACCTGCACCGAGCTGAACGTGCCGAAGTCCGCGTCTTGGGTCAGGACGCCGACCCCATGGCGTAGCGCCGTCGCGGCGATCCATGTGTCGTGGCGCCGCGGCTTACGCCCGGCCCGTAGTTGCTCGTCGGCGATCCGCGCGAAGCACGAGGCCGTCGCCTCGTCGATCAGCAGCAGCGGGTAGGCGGCTCGAACGCGCGAGAGCGTCGCCAACCGCGTGGCTCGCGACGATGGATCAGAGGCCCGCAACACACCGAGCTCGAGCTCGGCGACCGTGATCACCGAGACGGCGATCTCATCGGGCAGATCCCCGAGCGGCCGGCCGACCTCGCGGGCGATGAAGACCGAGGTGTCCGCGATCGCCCGGTTCACGCCTCGTCGATCGACTCTCCCCGGACTGACCTCAGATCCTCGAGCAGCCGGGGATCCGCGCCGGCCTCGGCGACGATCTCGCGCAGCGTCGTGGACGCGACCCAGGGGCTGCGCGCATGCTCGTGGGGGACGATGTCAGCCACGGGCGCCCGGTTGACCGTCAGCGACAGCCGCTCGCCGGCGCGTACCGCAGCGACGACCTGTGCTGTGTGATTGCGTAGGTCTCGGACGGAGATCTCGCGAGTCATCGGAGCGCAGCGTAGCATTCGTTGCTACCAACTGCTACGTGTGTGTTCTAGGCCGGCGGCGGGTGCGCGGCGTGGCGTGGGGAGGGCCGGCGGCGGGGCGGGCCGGCGGTTTCAGGTGGCAGGGACGGGCGGGGGCGCGGGGTCCAGGCGGGTGAAGCGCGCGGGCTCGGGGAGCTTGAGGGTGCGCAGCAGGTCGCGTTGGCGGGTGGTGAGCTCGGTGCGTTGCTGGCAGGTGCCTGAGGCGGGGCCGGTGAACGTTCCGAGATGCAGGCGCTGCAGCTCGTTGCGGATGTTGCGCCAGGTGTCGTCGGTTTCGTGCTCGATGATGCGAATCAGCAGCAGCGCCAGCCAGCACAGCAGGACGTGCGCGCGGATGCGGTCTTCGCGGCGGTGATGACCGGTCGTAGGTCGAGGGTGCTCCGAGTTATCCGGCGTCGACGCCTCGCGCCGCCGCGACCGTTCTTCGTTTGACCGAGTTGCCGGGCGGGCATGCACCGCTGCACTCACCCTGCGCCCTCGCGGTCCGCCGCCGCAGAACCAACTACGTCAACACCGCGGCGACGCCGGTCGTCCGCGAGAGGAGCGACAAGCATGCCGACTACCAGCGCGATCACAGATCGCCACCAAGCCTCAGGTTTCAGTTCCCTGCTGACCAGCGGCGTCGTCGCCGGATTCGCGGCGGGCATCGTCTTCATCCTGGCCAACATGATCTATGCCACCAGCCAGGGCCTGCCGGCAATCGCGCCGTTTCTGGCGATCGGCACGATCTTCTTCTTCGACGACAGGCCGATGATGACCCTGGAGTACGCGCTCTCCGGTGTGATGACGCATTTCTCGCTGTCGATCCTCTTCGGAGTGATCTTCGCGATGCTCACGCCGACGTTTCGCAACGTGACCACCTTGATCGCCGGCGCGTTCATCTACGGCTTGCTGCTGTACCTCGTCAACTTCCTCGTCTTCGGCAACCTGATCTTCGAGTGGTTCGCGCCGGGGGACGGCGGCCCCGACCAGATATTCGAGCTGATCATCCACCCGCTCGCCTACGGGCTCGTGCTCGTGCCGTTCTTCGTGACGGCGGTCCGGCGGTCGGCGGCCGCATCGATCTGAGCCGATGAGGCTCTGAAGACGGCTTGGACGCGGAGTACCACCGCCGCTACTGAGAGCGGTATGCCGCCCGCGAGCGGCCGAGGCGGATCGCGTACAGCAGACCGGAGAACGCAAACAACGCGGCTGTCAGCAGCACCCAGCGCCCGAGGAACACGTCGCTGGACAGTCCGGTGGCGCCGGGGTAGATCGTGGTGCGCTGGAGGATCAGGGGAAGAACAACAGGAACGTCAGCGCTGAGATCAGACCGGGTACGCGCAGGTGGTTGAGCGCCAGCACGCTGGGCGGTGGCGGCGCACCGGCACGCGGGGCGGGAGCGCGATCGGCCCGCGTCAGGCGCGCGGCGCCAATGCCCGCAAGCGGTCCGAACAGCGGCGAGAAACGGGGGTTGGTGTTGACGAGGCGGCGCAGGTAGCGCCGCGCCTCCCCTCCGGGCCCTCGCACTCGCAGGAGCCGATCCAGTGGCGCCACCGCGCGGCGGTCGCATCCAGCGCCCCGAGCAGATGCTCGGGCGTGGAGGCCCGCAGGGGCTCGCGGTGAAACGCGCTGAGCGCGAGAACCGCGACGTCGCCGGACTGCGCCACGAACGATCCCCCCACGTCGTGATCGTCGGCGGTGGGCTCACCGGCCCCGTGCGCCTCGACGGCGACGAGTTCGTGCCCGTGCACGAACACCGGCAGGCCGCCGAGCGTGCGCGGCGCTACCGGTGTCGAACCGTAGTCAAAGCGCGGCGCCACGTTCCAGCACATCGGCACGCGGCCCGACAGCCCGTCGATGCGGCGGGTGACCTGGTTGAACAGCAGCCCGCGGGCGAGCGGGCGGCTCATCGCGTCGGTGACGCGGACCGTACCCTCGGCGGTGACGAAGGTCGTCTGCAGGACATTGGTGTCCTCGACGTAGCTTCGCGTCGAGGTGAACGGGCGTGTCGGCGCGAGCGCAAAGCTCCCGCCGCGCTCGCTGGCGAGCAGCGCGGCGAAGACCGACGGGGCGGCGAGCGTGGGCAGGCACAGCCAGTCGATCGAGCCGTCGCGCGCGACGAGCGCGGCCGTGCGCTTGTTGCCGATCACGGCGTATCACCGATCGGCGCATAACCGTCGATGCGAATCGGTGCGCGACCACGCGAGGCGGAGGTCGTTGCCATCGGCCGTGCCGTACGCAGACAAGCCGCCTCCGCCACAGGTTTGTCGTCTGGCGGTCATCGCAGGTCTCCCCGCCCGCGCATCGGGTACACGCCGTGCCATGTCCAAGGTCATCCTCATCACCGGGGCGTCAAGCGGCATCGGCCGCGCGACCGCCCGCCGGTTCGCCGGCCCCGACACCCGGATCGCACTCGTCGCTCGAGGCCGAGAGGGCCTGGAAGCCGTCCGCGACGAGGTGCTCGAGGCCGGCGGCGACGCGCTCGTGCTGCCCGCCGACGTGTCGGATCCTGACGCCGTCGAGGCCGTCGCCGCGGCCACCGAGGAGGCCCTCGGCCCGATCGACATCTGGATCAACGCCGCGATGACGACGGTCTTCGCGTTCTTCGAGGACGTCGAACCCGACGAGTTTCGCCGCGCGACCGACGTGACCTACCACGGCAGCGTGTGGGGGATGCGCTCTGCGCTGCGGCGGATGGGCCCGCGCGATCACGGCACGATCGTCCAGGTCGGCTCGGCGATGGCCTACCGCGGCATCCCGCTGCAGGCCCCCTACTGCGGCGCC
>JBBSMC010000112.1:0-7235 GCA_038233375.1 Solirubrobacterales bacterium | reverse complement strand
GTAGTACCAATGATGTGACACCTCCAGTCCCACTCTACAAAGCGGTCTGGCGAGTTCGCCAGACCATTCCCAGCCAAGCCCGCGTGTCGCCGGCTCGAGCAGCGTAAAACGGTCCGCTGCCCAGCGGCGCGGACACATCAGCGTCATCGCAGACTCCCCTTGGGTGCGAGCCAGCGCATCGGCTGGCGGGTGTGCTCGGCAATCAGATCATAGTCGTCGTCGTAGTGCAGCAGGATGACGTTTGCGGCCTCCGCAGCGGCGGCGATGAGGAGGTCGGGGTGCTTCACCGCTCGCTGGAACGCGCCGCCGCGAGCGCTCAGCTGCTCATACACCCAGAGTGCACGATCCCACTGCGCCTCGCCGATCGGGCAATCGGGCAGCGCTGCGAGCTCCTCGCGGATCTCGGCGAACTCGCTCGGATTGCGCGCGCTGTGTAGAAGCTCGAGGCGGACCATGTCGCACGTAGCGAGCTCGCCGTCGATCAGCGCGGCGTCAAACGCGGCGCGCAGCTCCGGGTAGGCGCGTCGGCGTGACCACAACCACGCGGTCGTGTCGGCGAGCTCCGTCAAGAAGCGCGACCTGCGGGACGGCGCATCTTCTCGAGGACTTCCGGCGCCAAGTCTTCGAAGTCGCGCTGCGCGAGCCGGACCCGGCGCGCTCGGGCGACGATCTCGCGTAGCGCCTCGTGAACGGTGTCGGTCGTGCGCTGCGTGCCGAGCTCAGCCGCCGCCTCGGCTATGAGGTCCATGTCAAGGTTGATGTTCGTGCGCCTGACCATAGGCTCATCATACACCTTGGCAACGTCACGCGATACACCTTACATCCCCACACTGTGCAGCGGGGTGGAGCGGTGAGGCTGATTGACCGGGCGCGGCTGGCCGCGTGGGAAGCGCCTGTTCGACGGGAAGACGAGGCCGTGATGCGCCTCGCCGCGGGCGCGGTGCTCTGATTCGATCGAGCGGAAGCCGACATCGTCGGTCACGAGCGTCCGTCCTTCCTCCTGGGCGAGCGCGAACACCTGGCGATCTGGCGTTCCTCGCAGGGCCGCCTGCTCCCCGATGGCCACGACGTCGCGCCCGCGTGCACGGAGCTGCTCGGCGATCGAGTACGGATACATCTCGTCGAGCAAGAGCTTCAAGCGAGCAGTTCTTGCTCGCGCTGCCAGGCGGCCTCGGCGGCCTCCGCCTCCTCGTCGTTCCGACGGATCCAGTCGTCGATCTCCTGCTTGTGGGTGGCGTAGTAGCCGATGGCCGCCCGGACCTGCTCGTGCGGGACGCTGAGCCAGTCGGCGGTGTGCCGGATCGCGGCCTCGCCCTTCTTGCCCGAGCCCAGCAGGACCCCAATGACCTGCCACACGTCTGGCCCGGCGGCAAGCCCGGGCCGCCGCCCGCCCGGGCCGTCTCGGAAGACGATCCCAGGGTGGTCTTCCATCTCGATGCCCTCGGCGATGTAGCGCTGTGCGAGACGGGACTTCGTCTCGCCGAGACGCTGGCGACGCGTGTCGAGTCGCGCGAGCGTCGCCGCATCCATCCTGATAGTGAGGTTGCCACTAGCTCGTGCCACATCGTGCACTGTAGTGCGATGAATAAACGTCGGTTACGCGTCGTGCAACTGCGTGCACACGTCGGCAAACTGAGTTCGAGACTCACCCCTGATGGGCACCCGCGTCGGCCTCCAGGTAGGTGGCGATCCAGGCTCCGTAGGGTCCCATGAAGTCGCGTGCGGATTGATGGACGAGCTCGGCGGTGCGATGGACGTCTCCGGCCGTGGTCTGGATGTAGCCGTGCTCGATCGTTGAGCGGGCCTTCTGCGCTCGGATGAGCCGCCGGCACAGGGCGCCGTCGATGACCTTGGCATCGCGCAGCGCCTCGAAGGCCTGCTGAGCCGCCGAGCCGTCATCGCTCATCGGAGGAAGCGGCAACCGGGCGAGCCTGGCCGCGACGGCGGAGAGCTCGGCGACGAAATTCTGCACCCGGCCCACTGCTCGCTCGAGCGCTTGAACGCGGTTGTAGGCGTCCAGGTCGTCCGTGGTCGCGAACGCCTGCTTGAACGGCGCGATGTCGAAGTCCTCCCCAAACGCCGCCATCGCGTTCTCGAGCGCCGCGTACTGTCGGGGGAAGTCCTCGAGATGACGGACGATGGAGCGCGCCCAGCGCTCACGCTGGGCCTTGCGCGGTTCCGCGTCGGCCATGCTCAGGAGCCGAGCAGTCGGTCGATGCCCGCAAGGGCCGCTCGGGCACGCCGGAGCTCGTGTTCTCGACCGCGGCGGCGCAAGCCCACCTCGCGCCGAACCAGACGGGGCCACACCCCTGCTCGATCGACCACCACTCGCCCTTCTGCCACCACATCCGCGAGGAAGAGCTGGTCGGTCTCGGCGTCCTCGAGCCGCACGATGTCGACCTGCCGACCGAGGACGGCCGTGAGCTTGTCACCCAGATCGACGACCCGCTCGAGGCTCGAATCACCCAGGTCGACGACCAGGTCGATGTCGCTGGCGGGTGTGTCGCGGCCTGCGGCGGTCGAGCCGAAGAGCACAGCCAAGCGGACGTTCTGCTCCGTTCGCAGGGCAGCGCGCAATGCCGAGAGCAGCGCCCACGACCGCCGAACGTATCGTCGCTCCGACAGCGGCAGCTCGAGCCCGCGCGAGGTCGCCCTCACGCCGCGCAGCATCCCCAGGTTGACCGCCCGACGCAGCGTGCGCTCGTTGACACCAACTTCCGCGGCGAGCAGCGTCAGCGACATGATGTGTCCAGCGTACTATGACAATGCGTCCGGTCAGAGATCGGCATGTGTCCGATAGCCCCGAGCGGCGCAAGGATGCTCCTTGGCGGCCGGCGCGCACTACTAGAGCGCGCGGCTCGAGCTCCGCGGCATCATCTACACGCAGACGATCTCCAGCAGATCGCCGAGCTCGCGGAAATCGTCTGGGTTGCGCGTGTACACCGGTAGGCCGGCGGCCAGCGCGGTGGCGGCGATCAGCAGGTCGAGTGCCCGCCGCCCACGGGTCTTGCGCCCGGCGCCGGCGACTGCGGCGTAGACCCGTCCGTAGGCACGCGCCACCGACGCGTCGAGCGGCACGGGATCAAACGTGGCCTCGGCCCGTTGCAGCCTGTCCTGGCGGCGTGCCCGCTCGACCGGATCGGCGGTGGCGTGAGGCCCCGCCGCCAGCTCGGCGAGCGTCACCGCCGACACTGCCAGCTCTGCGGGGAGATCCAGCGGGTCGATCTGCTCCAAGTCGATTACCGCGGAGGTGTCGATCAGTGCGCGCGCGTGGCGTCGGTCAGGCACGGGGGGAAGGGTCCTGGTCGAGCTTCGCGTCGACGTCGGCTCGGAACCGCTCGAGCTCGATCGTCGGCGCCCCGGCGAATGCGGCGACGGCGGTGTCAGCGGCCACGAACTGCCGCGCTCGAATCGGCAGCAGCTCTCCGACCGGGACGCCGTTGCGCGTCACGACGAAAGACTCGCCGCGGTCCAGCGCGCGCATCACCTCGCCGCTTCCGTTGCGCAGCTCCCGTTGGGTCAGTTCCCTGGCCATGAAGGACTCCATCGTAGCACTCGTGCTACGATGATCCTGCCGACGTCATCGAACATCACCAGGTCACGTGCGCGATTTGATCCAGCGGCGCCCTTCGCCGCGGGTCGCTGCCTTGCTCTAGCCTCACGCCGCGTGGTGCGCTACCAGCTGCTCAAGCCGTTCCTCGGGCGCCTGCGCGGATGAGCGGCGATGTCTCCGTCGTCATCCCCGTCAAGGACGGGGAGCGCTACCTCGACGAGCTGCTGGCCGCGCTGGCGGAGGAGGGCGACCTCGAGGTGCTGGTCATCGACTCGGGCTCACGCGACCGGTCGCGCGACATCGCGCGATCCGCGGGAGCGACGGTCCTCGAGATCGCGCCCGCGGAGTTCGGCCACGGGCGGACGCGCAATTTGGGAGCCCAGCGCACCTCGGGCGGGCTCGTCTGCTTTCTCACCCAGGACGCGACGCCCGTCGCGGGGTGGCTGGACGCCTACCGGGAGGCCTTCACGCTCGACGCGCGCGTGGGCGCGGCCTACGGCCCCCACCTCCCGCGGCCCGACACCAGCCCGATGATCGCCCGCGAGCTCGAGGAGTTCTTCGCCGGGTTCACTCCGGACGGCGGCCCGGTCGTGCAGCGTCAGGGCGACGCGAGCTTCCTCTCCAACGTCAACGCCTGCTATACCCGCTCCTGCTGGGAGGAGATCGGCTTCCGCGACCTGCCCTACAGCGAGGACCAGGCGTTCGGTCGGGAGATGCTCGAGGCGGGATGGAACAAGGTCTACCATCCCGCGGCGGCCGTCCTGCACGCGCACGACTACGGGGCGCTCGAGTTCATGCGGCGCTACTTCGACGAGTACCGCGGGCTGCGGCACGCGATCGACCATGTGGAGCCCTTCGGCGTGCGCTCGTCGGTCCGCGACGTCCGACGCCTGGTCTCCGCCGACCGGCGCTGGATGGACGGGCGCGACATCGAGGGCCGTGCGCGTGCGTCGTGGACGGCACGCGCGGTCGTCCACCACTCGGGGCGCAAGGTGTTCTCGGCGCTGGGCTCGCGCGCGGAGCGGATTCCCGGGCCGGTGCAGCGAGCGCTGTCGCTCGAGCGCCGGGCCGCCGACTCGACGGCCCCCCCGCCGGCGCCGGTCGAGCCGGTGACCGGCGCCCCTCCGAGCTCCCTTCCGCCGACCGAGCATTTTCCCTCACGCGTGGCCCACCACGAGTACGAGGTGATCGCGCGACTGCTCGCTCAGGGCCCGGCGCCGCTCGCCGAGCCAGTTGCGGGGATGGCGGACAAGCGGCCGCTGCGCATCGCGCTGATCGTCCCACCCTTCCGCCGGGGCAGCGGCGGCCACAACCTTATCTTCCAGATCTTCGTCCGGCTCGAGCGAATGGGCCACGTCTGCTCGGTCTGGCACGTCGACCCCTACAGCGAGCAGACCGAGGGCGCGGCGGTGATCCGCGAGGGGATACGTGAGCACTTCGCGCCGATCGACGCGCCGGTGTTCAAGGGCTTTGGCGACTGGTACGGGGCCGATGTCGTTCTGGCCACCTCGTGGATCACCGCCTACCACGCGCTCTTGCTCGACCACGTCCGCAGCCGGGCCTACCTCGTCAACGACCACGAACCGGAGTTCTTCGCCACCTCGGTCGAGTCGCATTACGCGACCCAGAGCTACAGCTACGGGATGCCGGTCATCGCGGGAAGCCCATGGCTGCGCGAGCTGACGGCCGAGCGCTACGGCGCGCAGGCGACCCACTTCGACTATGGGGTCGACCACGACGTCTACCGGCCGCGACCCGTCGCGCGCCGTCGCGACACGATCGCCTTCTACGCGCGCCTCTCGACCCCCCGCCGCGCCGTGGTCTTCGGGGTGCTTGCGATGCAGATCCTCAAGCAGCGCCGCCCCGACGTCCGCGTGGTGGTCTTCGGCGACTCCATGTCGCCGTGGACCGCCTTCGAGTACGAGAAGGTCGGGATCGCCAGCCCCGAGCAGCTGTCCTGGCTCTACTCCGAGGCGACCGTCGGGCTCTGCCTGTCGCTGACCAACTACTCTCTGATCCCCAAGGAGATGCTGGCCTGCGGGCTGCCGGTGGTCGACGTACGCGGAGCGAGCGCCGAGTCGGTCTTCGGAGCAGACGGGCCGATCGAGCTCGCCGACCTGGATCCGTGGGAGGTCGCCGACGCCGTCGAGCGCCTGCTCGACGACGAGGCGCTGTGGGCCGCTCGGTCACGGGCGGGGCTGGAGTTCGTAGCCGAGCACACGTGGGACCGCGCCGCCGAGCAGGTGGAGGCCGGGATCCGCGCGGCGCTGCGCGGCTGCGAGGAGGCGGTGGAGCGAGTGAGCAAGCCGCCCGTCGAGCCCGATCTGGCCGCGGGCTCCCCAGTGACCGACCGGCTGCTGGCGCCCATCGGCGAGGAGGGCGTCGCCGAGCTGGTGGCGCTCCTCTCCGAGCAGGACCGCGCGGGCTATGAAGCGGCGCCCGAGGTCAGTCGCCGCCAGCTGACGCTGGCCTTCGGCGTCCACTACCGCGCGCCGGCCGTCCTGGAGAAGACGGCACTCTCGACCGCAGAGCCCCCCGATGACGTCCACGCGATGAGCCGCGGCTCGCTCGCCGCCGGCGGCGCCTACTACGACGCCGACTACGTCGTCGACACCCTCGCCGCCCTGGGCGTCGTGCCCGAGCCCGATCAGCGCTGGCTTGACTTCGGCTCCTCCTCCGGGCGCATCGTGAGGGTGCTCCATGCGGCCTATCCCGAGACGCGATGGCATGGCTGCGACCCCAACGAAGGAGCCATCGCCTGGGCGTCTGAGCACCTTCCCGCGATCGACTTCCGCGTCAGTCGACAGCGGCCTCCGCTCCCCTACGAGGAGTCGACCTTCGACGTGGTCTACGCCGTTTCGATCTGGTCGCACTTCGCGGAGCGAGCCGCTCTGCGCTGGCTGGCCGAGATGCGCCGGATCCTGCGCCCCGGCGGTCACCTCCTGCTCACGACCCACGGCCACAGCTCGATCGACTTCTACGCCCGCACGGGGCAGCGCCCCGACTCCCAGCTGCGCGAGATCGCCTTGGCCCTCCACGACTCAGGCTTCTGGTACCGGCCCGAGTTCGGAGAGCAGGGCGACCACGGCGTCGCCAGCCCCGAATGGGGCACGGCCTTCCTCGACCCGGCCTGGCTCAGAGCCCGCGCGGAGCCGGCCTGGGAGATGCTCGCCTGCCACCCGGCGCGCAACGCGGGAAACCAGGACGTGATCGTGCTCCAGCGGCGGTAAGGGCCCGCGTCTGGGCGCTGCCGGGGCGCGGTACGCGACCCCGTTCGGACGCAATCGGCGAGAGGCACGCTGCTCTGGCTGATCCGAGTCGGTTGGGGATTTTGCTCCGAGGTAATCGGGGCACCTATTCCGAAGCGGTCGGCGTCGCTATTCCGACTTGGTCGGGGCCGTACGGTACCTTCTTACGGTGGAGCTGTTCACCCGCGGCATCCAGGAAGAGTTGCGCGACATCCTCTCCGTCAGCCGCGCGGCGGCGATCACCGGGCCGCGGCAGGCGGGAAAGAGCACCCTCGCAAGGCAGCTGCAGCGGGCCGGAGCCGTCCCGAACTACTTCACCCTCGATGACGAAGCGACGCGAACGGCGGCGCTCGCCGATGCGGATGGGTTCGCCCTGTCGCTGCCACGGCCGGCGGTGATCGACGAGGTCCAGCGGGCACCCGATCTGATGCTGG
>JBBSMC010000111.1:0-7248 GCA_038233375.1 Solirubrobacterales bacterium | reverse complement strand
CGACCTCCAGGTTCGGACTGTCAGAGGCCGCGAACCTACGGCCTGACCCCGTGCGCGTCACGCAACCCCCCGGTAGCTGCGCGCGGACGGCCCCTCAAGAGCGCCGCTACGCGTCTCGCTTCGCTCGGCCCTGACGGGCCCGCTCTTGACCGCCCGCCCACGCTTCGCTGATTGTGGCTCTCAACGGGTTGCGCTGCGCGCAAACTGCCCTTTGCGGGGCGTGTCCGACCTACACAGCACGCGCCAGCGCGAAGAACCGCTGCTCAGCCGCACAATCCACAATCCAGGACACTGCTCACCTACGATCACCCTCGGAGCCCCGGAAATTGGGCTGCGTCACCGCAACCATGCCCTAACGCTTACCTCCGCACCGCACACGATCAAAGCAGGGGCCCTTGGCTCCCGGCGCGTTGTTCTGCACGCCGATCTCAGCTACTACGACCCCCTCGGACTCCCGCTGACCTCCGCTCGATTTCGCACTCGGCTTATACAAGCGGTCTTTGCTGACAAGGCTGGCCAGACGGGCCTCTCCTGTTCCGTGATCAGACCTTGCGCGCGTGCAAGTCTCCCTACCCCGCAGGAACCCGCCGCACCCGATCCGGAACCAGGACTGGCGGACATGGCCTTCGCCGTGACATGAGCGGCTCGGCTCCCCGATTGTGAGTCTGACGAGGCTGCAATCCCAGCCCACGCGCTTGCTCCCTCCAAAGAGGCTCTCGACACCCCGCTCAGCCCGCCACCTCTCGATGACGAACCGGGGCCTGCTACCCGGCGCTCCGGCGCCTACCGGGACGGGACTCGCACCCGCCAGCCTGATCCAGCTTCCAGGACGCAACATGCGCCGACCTTAGAGGCTCAACCACGCTTGAAGTCAAGCGCAGACGAGCGCGCTGCGAGAATGCCGCTGGTGAGGCGTGAGCAGACCTACCGGGAGTTGCGGCCGCCGCCGCGGCTCGCGGCCCACCTGGCGAGTGTGTGGATCCAACGGGTCCCACCCGACGCGGCGCCGTACCGGCACCGCTCGGTGCCGAACGGGTCAGTCGAGCTCGTCTGCCCGGTGGGTGCTGTGCCGCGGATTGTCGGGCCGCAGACCGGTCCAGTGGTCGACGTGCTTGCGCCGGGCACGACCGTGGTCGGGGCGCGCTTCCATCCGGACGCCGCGCCGTCGGTGCTCGGCGTGCCGGCCTCCGAGCTCATCGACCTCGTGGTCGAGTCCGACGCGCTGTGGGGTCGCTGGGCCGTCGCGCTGGGCGAGCGCGTGGCCGGGGCCGCGTCGCCGCTTGCGGCCGTGGCCGTCCTGCAGGCGCAGATCACCGGCCGACTGGGGACGGCGGCCGCTTGGATGTGCTGGTCAGGGAGGCCGTGCACCGGTTGATGCCCGGGGGAACGGACGACGTGAGCTCGCTCACGTCCTCGCTGTCGATCTCCGAACGTCAGCTGCGCCGTCGCTGCCAGGCCGCGACCGGACTCGGGCCGAAGGAACTTCAGCGGATGCTGCGCTTCCAGGGATTCCTGGCACGGTGCTCGCGATGATCCTTGGACTCGACCATCGGCCGACGACTCGAGAATAACTCCGGCATCGAGGGTTCCAGGGCGGAGCGTCCCGCGAGACGATCGCTCAGCGGGACCCTCAGCTGCGCGGGAGGTAGCCGTGCAGGAAGGTGGAGATTGCGATGCGACGAGCTGGCGCGCGCGCTGGGGGCGGGGTCGGGCTCGAGCGCCGAGTTCCAGGCGGAGCCGGTCAGGGCCGAGTAGTGCACCGCCGCCGTTTCGGGGTCTTCGAGCCGCAGGAGTCCGCGGCGCGCGAGGTCTGAGATGTGCAGGGCGCCTTGTCGTCGAAGTGGTTGTAGATGCGGTTGTGTCCCAACTCGACTTCGTCTGACTGTAGAACGACGCTCGCATGACAGCGGGCTAGTGATGACGCTTGCGCGTACGCTTTCGTATGCGGTATCGTAGATCCAATGGCGTCGACGACTACGGTCCGGGTCCGTCCGGACACACGGGAGGCGATCGCCCGATTGAGCGAGCAGCGAGGTGTGACCGCCGCCGACCTCCTCGGGGACCTCGTGGCTCGCGCCGAGGAGGATCAGCTTCTCGCCGGCATGAACGTTGACTTTCGTGATCTGCAGGCCGATCCGGTGCGCTTGGGCCGGCTTCAAGCCGAACGATCGTCGTGGGAGCAGACGCTCCTGGACGGGCTCGCTGATCCGTGAATGCAGCGCACCAGGGTGAGGTCTGGTTCGTCGACCTGGAACCGACTCGCGGCCGGGAGCAGGCGGGCCGGCGACCTGCCGTCGCGGTGTCGGTCGACCAACTCGGTGGTGGACCCAGCGACCTCGCGATCATCGTCCCGCTGACCAGCACCGATCACGGCCAGCGACTCCACGTCCGCATCGACCCGCCCAACGGCGGTGTTCGACAACGCTGCTACGCGATGCCCGAGATGGTGAGGTCGGTCTCGCGCGAGAGACTCGTCGAACGCTGGGGCATCCTCGACGATCTGACGCTCGTCGAGATCGCTCGCCGTGTGCGCCTGCTCGTCCGCGACCCTTGAGGTATTCCCCGGCGGCCGCCGGCGATCGAGCGTGAGGCGATCGTGGGTGGCGGGTCAGCCGCCACGCCATGGTTGCTGGTTGCCATCGCAGCAGCGCTGACGGCACTACGGTGCGCATCATTCGGGCGAGGCTCCCTCAAAGGAGTGGGGTGTTGTCGCCAGGTTTGAGCGAGTCAGCGGTGGCGCGGCGAGCCGAGCTGGTCCGGCGAGCTCGGCGATCGACAGCACGAGCGCCCCCGTCCGGTCGCGCGAGGCCCCCGGCCCCGGTCAGCTCGCCCAGGTGGGCCCGGGACCGGCGAACGCCGGGTCGGCGGCGATCCGCGCGGCCTCCAGCGCGCGGACTTGCTCGAAGCTCAGGCCCAGGCGGAAGCGGAAGTACAGGTAGCGGCGGATGAACGTCACTCGCGCGTCATGCGTGAGCGCGCCGACGCGCTGCCCGGCGGTTAGCTGCTCACGCGGCGCCGAGCCGATCTCGCGCAGGTTGGCCCACATCGGCTCGTCCGGGCCGCTGCCGGGCACCGGCGCCAGGAAGAAGGTGTGCGCGAAGGCGATGCGCAGCCCGCCGCCGATCTCCGCGATGCCTGCCACCACCTGCCTGCGCTGCTTGTCGTCGGCGAGGTCGTCCAGCGCCCGCACGCGCGCGACCTGGATCTCGGCCACCGACTTCTTGCCCAGCTCGCAGGTCGGGTGCACGATCATCGCGGCGTCCCAGCGGTCATCGCCGACCTGCACGCCGCCGAACAGGTCCCCCTGGCGCACCGGGTACTCGCCCGCCTGCTCGGCGGGCACCCAGTAGGAGGCGTGGTGAAGGTAGGGGGCGTCCCCGGCGGGCGCTGCGCTCAACGCAGGGTCAGCTCGTCGTCAAGCTCTTCCAGCGGCGCGTGGCGCAGTTCGATCGCGGAGAGGTCGGGCAGCGGTTCGCCGTCCTGGCCGTGCGTGATCGTCAGCGGGACGGTGGCCAGCAGCTCGTTGAGCGCCTTCCAGTCCTCGCGTCCGGGGATGCCGAGTGCCTCGAAGGTCTCCGACGGGATCGCCACGCCGGTGCGGGCGGCGGCCAGCAGCAGCGGCAACGCGGCGCGCAGCCGAACACCGTCGTCGGCGCGAGAGCGCAGGTCGGCGAAGATCGACGGCGCCATCAGGATCCCGTCGATGCGGTCACGGTTGCGGACGGCGACCACGCCGCTGGTCTCAATCTCGCGGAACACCCGGCCCTGCTCGTTCTTGAGAGTGCGGTGGGTGATCTCGGTGGTCGGCTTGGAATCCAGGGTCCCCATCACGTGCTCCTGCTGGTAGCCACGGTCGTGGCCACATGCTAGCCGGGGGCGGCGGGATCGTCAAATGCCGTAGCCACTGCACGACCACCACGCCCGTCGAGGCTGCCAAAACTCGGGGTTCACATAACTGGTGTTAGAGGTAGCCTCGTGTCGAGCGACACGAGGATGATTCTGGAATCGAATCTCTGCGACACGACTTGATCCTGGCCGGATGCCGGCAGCTCAACGCGACCTCCGGTTGACCCACTGCGCCTCTCGCGTCGCGCATGCCTGTCTGTCTCGCGCATCGGCCTTGCGATGTTCCTGGCTGTGCTCGGGCTCGAGCATGTGCTCGCTCCCGACCTGGGGGTCGAGCACGACCGGATCTCCGAGTACGCCGTGCGCGGCGTCGGTGGGCTCATGGTGGCTGGGTTCATCGCGTGGGCGGTGGCGCTGGCGGCGAGTGCGCTGCTCGCAGGCGTTGCGGTCCAAGGTCCTCGCGGGCTTGCGCTGAGCGGGCTCCTCGCGGTGGCGGCGAACGGCATGCTGATCACCGCCGGCTTCGCGACGCAGGCAGTCCATGGTGAAGTCCCGCGGGGCGTGCCGCGTACGACGGAAGGCCTGTTGCACGACCTTGGATCCGGCGCCGTGCTCGTGGCGCTGCTCCTAGCCGTGATCCTGTCGCTGAACGCGGTCGCGGACGCGCGCGGAGCGGCCACCATCGCGATAGCCGTCGCGTGCGTTGCGTCCTTTGGTCTGCCGCTAGCCGGCCTGGATGCGCCGGCGCTGGCTCAGCGGATGATGGTCGTGGCCGCGTGCTTCTGGCACTGGACGGCGGCCGGGGCACTCGCGCGGCATCCGCCGGTCGCGCGGGGCTCGCGCGGCACCGATCACTCTCATCACAGTGGCTGAGCCCGCACCGACGCAGGGGCGGGCGGCCGCTGCGCTTCAGCGCGTCCAAGCGACATGGCGCGCGGCGTTCGTCTCAGCCGCGATCGTCGCCGGTGGACTCGCGCTCGGCGCACCGTGGTGGGTGGTGGGGCTGTCGGCCTTCTACGTCGCGTGCATCGCACCGAGCGCGGGGGCGATGCGCGCGACGTACGCCGCCTGGGACACGCGATCGCGCGCGTGGTCACGGCTGCTGGAAGAGGGCGGGGTCGGGCAGGGGCTGCATGACATGGCGGGGAGCGCACGGCCCGCGGCCACGCACGCGATCGACGTGCTCGAGCGCTGCGACGCCCGAGCCGGTGCCGACGCACGCGAGCGGCTCGACGCGGTGTACGAGCGGACCGACGAGCGAATCAAGCGCTGGAAGAAGCCGCCGGAGCGGTGGGTCTGGCCGGCGGTGAACGAGGGTTATCTCGGTGGGCAGCGCTTCGTGCGGCTGGAAGGGTCCCTGATACTCGTGCGCTACTTCGCCATCTACGAGAACACGCCGAGGTGGCTGCCCCGCGCGGTTCGCCGCCGCGCGGTGCCGGTCCTGCGGCTCGTGGACGTCGTCCGTCTGCTGCATAACGACGACATCGAGCGGCGCTCGCTCATCGCCACGCTGTGGGTCCGCGCCGCGGTCCTGGTGATCGCGCCGCTGACCGCGTCGGCGTCGCTGACCGGACTCGTGCCCTTGCGCGACGGCTCAGCCGTCACCGCGGATGCCGTGTATGCGACAGCCATCGTCGCCGCGGTGATCATGGCGTTACTGGGGCCGCGGATCGCGACGTACACGATGCATCGCGAGACACGCTGGTGGTTGTACGCCTGCGAGCAGGCGCTGACCATCGCCGCTGTCGTCGCAGCGCCCTGCTGGGCAGTCGCGATCTACGGATCCGGAGCGGTGAACTGGCTCCAGCGGCCGGACTGGAAGCTTCGCAGGCTGTTTGCGTGGATGGCGGCGACGTACATCCCGTTTTCCGTCGCTGCAGCGGCGGCGGGCGCGCCGGGGTGGCCGATCGGCGGTGAGGCCGCGATCGCCATCGCGGCGACCGCGATCATGGCCGGCAGCTACGGGTTGATGGCGCCGGTCACCGCGATCACGCTCCTGCGCGCGCTGGTCGACTCCGTCGCGTGGCGGGTCCGTGTCTGGAAGGTCATCCGGAAGGAGCGGCGCGAGCTGCGAGGGGTCATCGCCGCCGTCGAGACCCAGCTGCGAGCGTACGGCGTCGGCAGTCCCGAAGTGGCCAGTGCTGCCGCGCAGGCGCGGGCGGCCGGCGAGCTCCTCGCCGCGCGAGGCGCCACGCTGCGACGACGTCCGCGAAACCTCGCCCGCCTGCTCGAAGCGGGCATCGGACGGGTTGTGGTGCCCGACCACGTCGCGCTTGCCGAGGGCATGCCCGAGCCGCGCTTGCGCTCGGCCGGCCTGGTCTTCCGGCCAGGGTCGCTTGCCCGCCTGACGGTGGCCGGCGGGCGCAACGCACGGCGCATCGAAGCGCTCGTCATGCGCATCGTCCAAGAGGCCGTCGACAAGGGTGCCGAGGGACGGGTCCATACATACGTGCGCGATGCCGGCGCGGGCGCCATCGAGATCGAGATCTGCAACGACGTCCCGGAGCAGCCGCTCACCGGTTTCGGCACCGGCGCACAGTGGCTGGAGCGCGCCCGCGTCGCGATCCCGGATGCACGCGCGGTCACCCGGGGCCGCTGGACATCGGACCATCACACGCTCGTGGGAGACGTCTACAGTGTCGTCGTGCGGCTTGGTCCCCTCGTGTTTGAGAAACGCCCGTGATCCGCATCCTCGTATGCGACGACCAGTTGGAAGAGCCTCGCGCGGCGATTGACCGGATCTCATCGGTGAGTGTCGAGGACGGCGGTGAAGAGGTCGTGGTCGCAGCTCACCCGCGCACGGCGCAGGCGGCATTCAGAAGCGTCGCGTCGACGAAATTCGACATCGTGCTCATCGACCTCTTCCTGCCGATCAGGTTCGTGAGCGACCGGCCCAACCCTCCCTCTGGGCCTTGGTTGGCTCGCGCGATCGTTCGGTCCTACCCGACCTTGCGAGCTCCGCTCGTCATGTGGACCACCAATGTGGCCTCGACGCTCGAGCATCGCAACCAGAGCAGGGCCTTTCTCCACCACGGCGGCACGCAGATCATGGACAAGGTCGATTCTCCTCGCACACAGCGGCGGACGCTCGAAGCCGCGCTGGCCGACGAGAAGTGGCAGCCCCCGGCTGACGATCTCACCGAAGCCGAGCGCGAGGTTCTCGCCTACTACGCCGCCGGCCTCAGCACCGTGGAGACCGGCGGGCGGTTGTTTCGTGCGAAGGCGACGGTCGAGGCCCATAAGACCCTCATCCGGCAAAAGCGGCTCTCCGAGGGTCGTTGTAGGTGAAGTCATGGGTGCTTCTCGTGTGGTATGGCGAGGGTGATCGGCCCGCAGGTGAGGTGGATCAGCGCGAGCGCGGCGCGGGCTGAGTGGAAGCCATAGGCGCGGCGGGTGATCAGG
>JBBSMC010000110.1:0-7261 GCA_038233375.1 Solirubrobacterales bacterium | reverse complement strand
GGCCCGTCTGGGCCTGGCCGGCGACGACGTTCGCCCACAGCGGCTCGCCGAAGACGAGCAGGAACGTCAGCCCCAGGACGGCGCCGGCCGCGGCGAACCCGCTCAGCGCGCGGCGCCGATCGCGCGTCGCGAGCACGATGGTCAGCGCTGGGAGCACGAAGGCGACCTTGAAGGACACGGCGATCGCGCCGAGGACGCCGGCCGCGATCGCGCCGCCGCGCCGGCCGGCCGCCAGCGCTGCCCCCATGAGCAGCGGCGCGGCGACGGTCTCGGGCAGTAGCTGGGCGTGCTCTCGCAGCGCCCACGGCGTCACGAGGCAGGCCAGCGCCGCGCCCAGCGCGATGCCGGGCCGGCGTGTCAGCCGCCACACCGCGACGAGCACGAGCAGCGACGTCGCCGCCTCGCAGAGCGCCATCAGCACGCGGATCGCCGCGGGCGAGTCGCTCAACGCGAGCGCGCCGGCGCCGAGCAGGTACAGCGGCGGCGGCTGGGCGCCGGCGAAGTCGCGGTACAGCGCCTGGCCGTCGAGCAGCTGGCGCGCGCTGAGCGAGTAGACGCCGTCGGAGTACTCCCAGTAGGACTGGCCCTGCCACGCGGCGAGCGCCAGCAGCCCCACGGCGGCGAGCACGAGCCACGCGACGAGCAGCCGGCCGCCGGGCCACGACGGCGAGGTCATCGCGTGATCAGGGAGAGGGTGTCGCGCTGGGGCCGGCCAGCCGCCGCGGCTCGTCGCGCAGCACCCGGGCGAGCACTTTCAGCGCGCTGCGCGCGATCCCGCCGGGGGCGATCAGCGCCGAGTCCCACGTGTCCTTGCGCGACGACGAGTTCCAGTGGTAGAGGTAGACGCGCGTGATCTGCGGGTTGCGCGGCACGATCTGGTCGAAGATGAAGCGCGTCACCCGACTGGCGTGGGCGGCCCCCTCGGGGATCTTCGTGCGACTGTTGTTGTCGCGCCGCACGAGGCCGCCGACCTCGGTCAGCCAGATCTCCGCGTTGCCGGTGATGCGGTCCAACTGGCGCAGGCGGGTCGTCTTGAAGCGGTTGGCCTCGACGTAGTTGTGCAGGCCCCACAGCCGCGGCATGAAGCCCAGCCAGCGCGCGAACTGGCGCACCCATTTCGTCATGTTGGGCATGTCGAGGACCTCGGGGGCGAGGATCGTGCAGGTCGGGCACTCCCGGCGCAGCACGCGGTAGTACGCCGCCGCGGTCTTCGGCCGCTTGCAGAGCGGCTCGCCGCAGTGGTTGGCCTCGTTCCACGTCGCGTACGTCGTCACCCAGGGATAGAGCGCTCGCAGGCGGCGAAACTCGCGCCGCATGCGCAGGGGCGACGGCAGCGCGCGCCGGTTGGGACCGCGCGAGTGCATGAAGGAGATGAGCGGCTGCACGCCGGTCGCCTGGGCGTCCTTCAGCCAGGCGGCGAGCTCGGCGGCGGAGCGCCGGTTGGTGAGCACGTCCCACCCCACCGCCAGCCGCGCGTGCTTGATGCCGAGTGCCTGAAAGCGCGCGTCGGCGAACATGTCGGGCTTCTGGTCGGCGATCCCGATCTCGACGTCGGACAGGTGCAGCGGCGGGAGGTCCATCATCGCGTCGGCGCGGGCCGGCGCGACGGCGACGGCGACGAGCGTCGCAGTCGCGACGAGCAGCGCCACGAGCGCGGCGCGGTGGCCCGGGCGGCGCACGTCGCCTCAGCCGCCCGTCAGGACGGTGTCGTCGTTGCTGTGCTGCTGCGCGCCCGCGTACAGGTGATCTGCCGGCAGCGAAACGCGGCCCGCCAGCTCGCGAATCGTCGCGCCGTCGAGCGTCACGAACGCCTTGGCATCGTCGAGGTGGGAACGTGCATCGCGCAGAACGGTAGTGGGCGCCGGCTCCCGCATGCGCCGAAGCGCACTAGGCTGCGCGCTGTGACTCAGGTTCAGACGCTGTCACGCCGTCCCGAGGCACCGACCGAGAAGCGTCAGGCCACCGAGGCCGCGGTGCTGACCGCGATCGAGGAGCTGCTCGGCGAGGGCGCGCCGTACGCGGCGCTGAGCGTCGAGCGCATCGCCACCCGCGCCGGCATCTCGCGCACGGCCTTCTACTTCTACTTCGCCGACAAGCGCGAGCTGCTCATGCGCCTGGCCACCGAGCTCTCCGACGAGCTCTACGGCGAGGCCGACGTCTGGTGGTCGGGTGCCGGCGACGGGTCGCAGCAGCTGACGGCGGCCGTCGGCAAGATCGCCACGCTCTACCGCGCGCACAGCCCGCTCGTCTGCGCGATCGTCGAGGTGTCGGCCTACGACGAGGTCGTCGGACCGTTCTGGCGGGCGCTCGTCGGGCGCTTCGTCGAGGCCAGCGCGCAGCGGATCGAGTCGGAGATCGAGGCCGGCCGCGCCGACGCCGAGCTCGTGCCGCACGCGATCGCCTTCTCGCTGGTCTGGATGACCGAGCGCGCGCTCTATCAGATGCTCGTCCAGGAGGACCCGGTCTGCGACGAGGAGCTCGTGCGCGCGCTCGTGCGGATCTGGACGACGACGGTCTACGACGTGCAGGGCGCCGCCGCCGAGTCCTAGTAGGGCCTGACCCGCTCGAACTCCTCTGTCTCGCGGCGGACCGCGTCGAACTCGCCGGTCTCCATGCGCTGCGCGACGTCGGCGTCGATCTCCTCCTCGCTGAGGTCGGGCCTCACTCGGCGCAGGCGGATCGTGTCCAGGCGCTTGAACTTCAGGATCTCCAGCACGTAGACGAGGTAGACCGACGCGATCAGCGCCAGCACGCCGAGCAGCGCCATCACGCTCGCCCATCCGACGTGGAGGTTGCCGGAGTTGTCGGAGTACGGGACGAAGCGCAGGGCGATCGCCAGGCCGGCGAGCATCATCGTCCAGGCGTAGAGGTACAGGACGGTGCGCCGTGTCGAGAAGCCGATGCGGTCCATGCGGTGATGGAAGTGCTCGCGGTCGGCCTGATAGACGGGCTTCTTGTACTTCAGCCGCTTGAGCACCACGAAGGTCGTGTCGAGGAACGGCACCGCGAGGATGACGAGCGGCAGCACGAGGGCGATCAACGACTGCGTCTTCAGCGTTCCCTCCACGGCGACGCAGGCGAGCAGCAGGCCGAGCAGGTTCGAGCCGCAGTCGCCCATGAAGACCGTCGCCGGGTGGAAGTTGTAGACGAGGAAGCCGAGCGCGCCCCCGGCGATGATCGCCGACAGGACCGCGGCGTTCGCGCGCTCGAGGTCGAAGGCGATCACGACGAACGCCGCCGCGGCGATCGCGCAGACGCCGGCGGCCAGCCCGTCGATCCCGTCGGAGAAGTTGACGACGTTCATGATCAGCACGATCCCGAGCACGGTGATCGGGATCCCCAGCTCGCCGAGCTCGACCCGCCCCAGCAACGGGAGCGTGAAGCTCTCGACGCGGACGTCGTCGAGCACCGGGATGAGCGCCGCGGTGATCTGCCCGGCGAGCTTGACGGGCGCGCTCAGCTCGAAGATGTCGTCGAGCGCGCCGACGATCGTGATCACGGCGGCGCCGGCGATGATCGAGCCGAAGCGGCCATCGAGCGGAAGGAAGAGGATCGCGCTGAGCAGCACGCCGGCGAAGATCGCGACGCCGCCCAGCCGCGGCATCGAGCGCTCTGAGAGTCCCCGCGCGCGCGGCTCGTCGACGGCCCCGATGCGGTAGGCGAGGCGGTTGGAGATCGGCGTCAGGCAGACCACCAGCACCGCTGCGACCGTCGCGGCCGCGAGGGCGTCCCAGGTCGTAGGCGGCACGCGGACAGCATCCCATCCCAGGCGGCGGGGGGCCGCCAGGCCTGGGAGACTTTGGCGCGCCGCTCGTCCAGCGGGGCCGACGCCGGTCGCACCACGGAAGGCCATCAGTCAATGCGGATCCTGCTCGTCACCCAGATGTGGCCCGGCCCGAGCGACCCCGATCTCGGCGTGTTCGTCTTCGACGTCGTGCGCGAGCTGCGCGTGCTGGGCCACGAGGTCGAGGTGAGTGCGATCGACCGCCGCGGGGGCGGTCCTGTGAAGTATGCGCGCCTGGCCGGGGCGTCGGTGGTGGCGGCGCGGCGGTTTCGGCCGGACGCCGTGTTCGCGCACTTCCTCTTCCCGGCGGGGGCGGCAGGTGCTGCGACGGCGCTGGCCGCGCGCGTGCCTCTGGTGGTCATGGCGCACGGGACCGACGTCGAGAACGCTCTGCGCTCGAGCGTGCTGGCGCGCGCGACGCGGCTGGTCACCAACCGGGCGGCGACGGTGATCTGCAACTCACGCTGGCTGGCGAATCGGCTGGGTCCGGTCCGTGGCGACGTCGAGATCATCGACTGCGGTGTCGATCTCGAGCTGTTCGCGCCGCGGCCGGCTGAGGCAGCACGTGCTCGCGTCGGCTGGGGCGGCGAGGGCCCCGCGTTCCTCGCCGTCGGGTCGTTGATCGAGCGCAAGGGCGTCGTCGAGCTCGCCGACGCGTTCGCGGCGCTGGGCCGCGGCAGCCTGGCGTTCGTCGGCGACGGGCCGCTGCGCGCGCAGCTCGAAGGCCGCGCCGGCGTGCACCTCGCCGGCCGCGTCCCGCATGGCGCGGTGGCCGACTGGATCGCGGCGTGCGACGTGCTCTGCCAGCCGTCGCTCGCCGAGCCGTTCGGGCAGGCGGCGCTGGAGGGAATGGCGATGCAGCGCAGCGTGGTCGCGACGACCGAAGGCGGTCCGCCGGAGTTCGTCACCCCGCAGGCCGGCGTGCTCGTATCACCGGGCGACGTGGATGCACTGACGGACGCGCTTGCGCGGGCCGCGGCGCTGCCGTCGCCGAACGCGGCTGCGCGCGAGGCGGCCGCCGAGCACGACGTTCGGCGTCAGGCGGCACGAATGGCCGCGGTGCTCGAGCGCGCCGTGTCGGGCGCGCGGCGCTGACGCCGCGCGGGACTGCTGGGATCTCAGTCGCCTTCGATGGCGTCGACGCGGCGCGAGTGGCGACCGCCCTCGAACTCGCCGTCGATGAACGCCTGCACGATCGCGTCGGCGGCGGGCCCGTCGAGGCGCCGGCCGGAGAGCGTCACGACGTTGACGTCGTTGTGGGCGCGTGAGAGCTGCGCCTCCTCGGGGTCATGCGCGTTGACCGCGCGCACGCCTGGCACCTTGTTGGCGACGATCGACACGCCGACGCCCGAGCCGCACACGAGCACCCCGCGCTCGGCGTCACCGTCGGCGACGAGCTGCGCCGCGGGTCGCGCGTAGGTCGGGTAGTCGGTCGACTCGTCGGTCTCGGGACCGACGTCGACGACGTCGTGGCCGGCGCTCTGAAGCTGCGCCTTGACGTGCTCCTTGAGCT
Organism: Solirubrobacterales bacterium; assembly: GCA_038233375.1. Taxonomy (GTDB): domain Bacteria; phylum Actinomycetota; class Thermoleophilia; order Solirubrobacterales; family Solirubrobacteraceae; genus CADCVQ01. The sequence continues at coordinate 1,964 of JBBSMC010000110.1, read as the reverse complement.
CGAAGCCTGCATGGTCTGAAGCGATTGCGATACGCATGGCTGGCATGGTATTGGCCGATGCTCGACGTTCGCACCGCGCACATGGACGCACTCGAGCCCGTCATCGGGGTCTGAGATCCCCGCCGACTGGCGCGACTCGGACGTCTGGCCGTCGCGGCTCAGCCTACGGCGAGCGCCGCGGCCACGTCATCGCTCGAGAGTGCGCCCTCGCGGATCACCGACCACGTGCCGTGGCTGCCGAAGGCGCGCAGGTCGACCACGGTCGAGGGCGTGCCGGGGAGCGGACCGGCATCGACGACGAGGTCCGCGCCCTCGAGCAGCGCTGCGTCCATCTCGTCGAGCGAGCGTGGGTCGGCGCCGCCGGCGCGGTTGGCGCTGGATTGCATGACGGGGAGGGCCACATCGGCGAGCACGCCCGGGGCGGGAACGCGCAGGCCGAGGGTCCACGGGTCGTGGCCGCAGGCCAGCGGGTAGCGGGCGAGCGGGTTGGGCAGCAGCAGCGTGACGGGACCGGGCAGGAGCGCCTCGAGCGCGCGGCGGGTGCGGGGGCCGAGCTCGGGCAGCGCCTCGAGCGCTCGTCGCAGCGAGAAGAACATGACGGCGGCGGGCTTATCGGCGGGGCGGCCTTTGAGCGCGTACAAGCGCGCGATGGCCTCGCGGGACGCCGGGTCGCAGGCGAGGCCGTAGACGGTGTCAGCCGGAAAGACCGCCACGCCGCCGCCGGTGATGCAGGCCTCGAACTCCTGCGTCATCGCGTGCCCACCACGACGCGCTCGATGCCCGCCAGGTCGGCGCGCGCGTGCACGGAGACAAAGCCGTTGCCGTGCATCAGCTGCGCAACCGCCGCGGCCTGACCCTCCCCCAGCTCGATCGCCAGCAGCCGCGCGCCCGCTGCGGCCGCGGCGGGCACGAGGCGACGGATGACGTCCAGGCCGTCCTCGCCGGCGAACAGCGCGCCCGGCGGCTCGTGCTGCGTGATCTCCGGCGCCAGCGACGCGCGTTCCCGCTCGGCGACGTATGGCGGATTGGAGAGCACGGCATCGACCTGGCGCACGCCGGCGAGCAGGTCGCCTTGATGGAACGTCACCGCATCGCCGAGCCCGAGCCGCGTCGCGTTGGCGCGCGCGACTTCGAGCGCGTCGGCGCTGATGTCGGTCGCGAGCACCTCGATGTCGGCGCGTTCGCTGGCGAGGGCGAGCGCCACGGCGCCGCTGCCGGTGCCGACGTCGACGACCCGCGCGCCCTGCGCCAGGTGCGCGAGGCCGACCTCGACGAGCAGCTCGGTCTCCGGGCGTGGCACGAGCACGCGCCCGTCGACCGCGAGCTCGAGGTGGCGAAAGCCGCGCCGGCCGGTGATGTAGGCGACGGGCTCACGGCCGGCCGAGCGGCGCCGCACCGCATCCTGGAACGCGCGCACCGCGGGGCCCTTCACCTCACGCTCGGGGTGGGTGAACAGCGTGGTGCGATCGACGCCGAGCACGTCGGCCAGCAGCACCTCGGCATCCAGCCGCGGCGTGTCCGAGCCCGCCGCCGAGATCGCGATGACGGCCGAGTCCAGTGCCTCGCGGACCGACGCCCCGCCGAACGCGTTCACCGTCGTGCTCCTACGCTGTCGCCTGGAGCTCCAGGACGCGCCGCTTCTCGTCGTTCTGCAGCGCCTCGGTGAACTCGTCGAGGGCGCCCTCGAGCACCTCGTCGAGGTTGTGCACGAGCAGGTTGATGCGGTGGTCCTTCACCCGCCGCTCGCCGTAGTTGTACGTGCGGATCTTCTCGGCGCGCTCGCCGGTGCCGACCTGCGAGCGGCGGTCGGCGGCGAGCTCGGCCTGCTGCTCGGCGAGCGCCGCGTCGTACAGGCGCGCGCGCAGCACGCGCATCGCGCGCTCACGGTTCTGAAGCTGTGACTTCTCGTCCTGCATCGAGACGACGATCCCGCTCGGCTTGTGCGTGATCCGCACGGCGGAGTC
>JBBSMC010000109.1:0-7391 GCA_038233375.1 Solirubrobacterales bacterium | reverse complement strand
GTGATGCGCTGGCGTCCGAGGACGATCATCGCGCGCAGCAGCCCGCCGGCGAGCAGCAGGTCGGAGAAGACGACGCCGACTGCGCCCGTGCCTCCACCGAAGCCGAAGCGGTTCTGCAGTCCGAACGGAAGCGCGCCGAGCACGAACAGCAGCAAGAGGAAATGGCCGACGGGAAACTTGAAGGGCAGCAATCCCATGATCACGAGCGCCACGAGTCCCACGGCGATCGTCGGGCGCACCGCCGACAGCGCGCCGAGCAGGGCCGCGGCGAACGTCGCAGAGGCGACGATAAGACCGTGGCTGCGAAGGTCGGCGGTCATGAGACCAGGCGAGCGCACGGAGCCGCGCGCGGCCACCGGCAGCTTGCGCCCGGCGTTCACGGGCGCGCCTCGCCGGGGCGTCGACGATAGGCGTACAGCAGCACATCCTGAAAGGAACCAGCGCCGAGGACGGCATGGTTCTCCGCCGTTGCGAGCTGGTAGCCGAAGCCCGCGCGCTCCAGCAGCGAGAGGACGCCGCCGAGTTTGTCCTGATCGTCGAGATGGTGGTGATACTCCATCACGACCGCTGCGACGCGATCGAGGGCGCCGGTCTGCACGAGATCGTCGAGGACGTCGCCCTCCGCTCCCTCGACGTCGAGCTTCAGCAGATCGACGGAGTCCGGAAGCAGCGTGGACAACCGTCGCACGGGCACCTCGCTGCGCCCCGTCAGCTGCGGCCGGCCGACCGTTCCGGCATGCACGCTTCCCCGCATGGCGTCGTCGTAGAAGAACTCGACCGTCCCGTCCGCGCAGCCCAGCGCCACGGCGTGCGCGACGATGTCGGCGCATCCGTTGCGATCGAGGTTTTCGCGTAGGAGGGCGAAAGCATGGGGATCGGGTTCGAAGGCGACGATCCGAGAGCGGGGAAATCGGCGACGGAAGTAGAGCGCCGAAAGGCCGATGTTCGCGCCGCAATCGACGATGACCGGCTCCTCGGTGCTGAGGGAGACACGGTAGGGCGCCGACAGCAGCACGTCCTCGACGAGGTAGACGAGCATCGGATAGGTGGCGTACGCGACGTCCCATCCCAGCAGCCGCTCGCGACGAGGCGCGAGGCTGGGACGCGCCGCGTAGAGCAAGCGCTTGGATCGCAGCCGGGCGTACGTGCACGCCAGCCGCATCGGCTCTGGATCGTCCGCGTCGCGAGCCAGCGCCGCTCCCCGGAGCAGCGCACGTGGATGCTCGCGCAGGGCGCGCCACGCACGCCTCACGGGGCCGGGCTCCGCGTGACCGGGGCCCGCGTCGGGCAGCGGACGGCGCCGCCGCCCGGTGCGCATTCGCGCTGCGGCGATCGCCGTGATGTGGGAGCGCCGGCAGCCCGCCCGAGGCTCAGCGCTTCACATAGCACGCATCGCCCCATTTGAGTGAATGACGAGGACTGGACGGCGCGTCGAGCGCCATGAGGACGAACCCCGCCGCACGCATCAGGCCGTCGATCTCGCCGAACAACGCATCGCCTTCGTAATGGGACACGAACAGGACCTCGACGATTGCCGCGGCCGTACGACGCAGCGTCTTCTCGGCGCCCTGCAGCGCCGCCGCCTCGTGACCCTGCACGTCGATCTTCAGCAGGCGCACGTCCTCGTCGACGAGCGTGTCGATCGTCGAGGTGGCGACCGTGGGGCGCTCGATGACCGCGGCCCCGCCGTACTCCGACAGGACCTCGGCAGGGCTGTGCAGCGACGTGAGCTTGCTGCTGTCGGTGACGTTGAGCGTCGCGGTGCCGACGCGGTCAGAGGCTGCGACCGCGTGCACGCGGACGTTGCCGTCCGCGGCGAAGCGTCGCGTCAGAGCGGCGGCGGTATCCGGCCCAGGCTCTACGCAGACGACACGCGATCTCGGCTCCATCTGGCGAACAACGGCCGCGAAGTCGCCGCGGTTTGCTCCGATGTCGAGCACGAGCCCATCCAGGGTGTATCCCGCAGGCAGCAGGTGCAGGCCGACATGCACTGCGCGGCGATGGCCGACCAGTTGGGCGAGTGGTCCACCGCTCAGCCGGTGCTGGCGCGCGTACTCGCGAGCAGCACGTAACTCCTGCAAACCCGTTGGTTCCAAGCCGAGTCCGACGGTTCGCAAAACATCCTTGGTTCGCATCGACACACCCTAGAGCCTCACAAAGCGCTGCGGCCAGCGCGGTATGGCTGCCTCTGCGCGCCTGCCCGCGCCACTTGAACCCGCGGGCCGTTGCCATCAGGATGGCGCGATGGCCGCCGTGACAGCCGCCAGCGGGCGTCCGGCGCGCCATGGCCGCGGGCTCGCACCGCGGCGGCGCGCATCACGCCACCCGGCGCGGACGCCGCGCTCTCGCGCGCGCGGGTCGTGACCCGCCGTGCTGCGCAACCGGTACCTGATCGACGTCTGCGACGGAGCCGGCCCGCGGCCGTGGGACCCGCGGGAGCTTGCGGACCCGGTGCGCCTGGACTGCGTCTTCTTCGGGCGGGTGCTGCAGGCGCTCGAGCGCCGGCTGATGCGCGGCGGGCGCACGTTCGTCCTGACCTGGGACGTCGAGCGCATGCCTGGGGCGGGCCCAGATGTCGTGGCCGTCGTGCTCGGCGACGAGGGGGCACGACGTCCGCGCTACGCGGACGCGGTCGAGGCCGTGTTCAAGTGCTACGGCGCGCGCCCGTGGATCAGCGCTGCCGGCCTGCGCCCGCCGACCGCGCTGGGCGCGCTGATCCTGCTCGAGGATCTGCGCCGCCGTGCGCGTGCTGTCTCAGACGACGTAGGGCGGATGCGCGCCGCCAGGGGCACGGGCGGCGCCGGGCAGGTGTATCCGCTGCCGCTCGGCTACTACAACCAGCTCGACCTCGAGCCGGTGCCGTTCGCCAGACGCCCGACCGCCGTCGTCTTCGCCGGCAGCGTCGATGTGCCGCAGCGCGCCCGACGCGGCCTGGGCAGGGCGTTGCGCCCGCCCCGCGTCGTCGCGCGCAGCCAGATGCTCGCGGCGCTGGAGGACTTTCGCCGCGCGCACCCCGATCAGGAGGTCGACGTCGGCATCACAGCCGGCTTTTCGTCGGTCCGGCGTGACGCGGCGCGTGAGTATTCGCAGCGTCTGATGAATGCGCGGATCTGTCTTGCCCCGCGTGGTGGCTCCGTGGAGACGTTTCGCTTCTTCGAGGCACTGCGATACGGGTGCGTGGTGGTTGGCGAGCGGCTACCGCCGACATGGTTCTACACGGGCGCCCCGATGGTGACGCTGGATGACTGGCGCACGCTGCCGGAGTTGCTGGAGGAGATGCTCTGCGGCGATCCCGCGGCGCTCGCGCGTCGGCACGCCGCCGCGCTCGCGTGGTGGCAGGAGCGGTGCTCGGAGGAGGCGGTCGCGGCCTACATGGCCGAGCGGCTCAACGGGGCCGGCGGATCGCGGGACGATGTCCCAGGTACTTTCCGGCGAGCCCCGCCAGCCGCCGGTGGTTGAGGAAGCGGTGGACGAACGGCCCTCGGCGCCGGGGCTCGGGCAGATCGTTCCACCACTCCCTGCCGAGCTCTCGCAGACCATACGGCGGCAGCGGCGCGAACGTTGCGAGCGCCCGGGCGCCCCGCCGCTGGCGTTCAAAGAAATCAACTGTGCCGCCCCGCCACTGGTGCGACATGTCCACCCACAGCGCGGGTTCGTAGGCGATCACCCACCCGGCGTGCAGCACGCGCCATGCCCACTCCTTGTCCTCGGCGTAGTCCATGCCCTCGTGAAAGGGGAACTCGCGCCAGACGCTCGCGCGCCAGGAGCTTGCGTGGTTGGAGAAGCCCCAATACGGATTGGCGCGCGCGTCGGCCGCGGTCTGATGAAAGACCGCCTCCAGCGGTTCGCCGTCGGGTCGCCCGCTACCGCCGCATGCACCGGCGACGTCGTCGCGCTCGTAGCGGGCCAAGGTTCGCTGCACCCAGTCGACGCGAGTCGCCTCGCAGTGGGCCGACAGCGCGAAGTGCACGTTCGCCTGCGCGGCTTCGGCGCCGATGTTCAAGGCCCGGCCGTAGGAGAACGACGCGGCGGGGATCTCGATCAGGCGGTCGCACATCGTGCGTGCGATGTCGAGGGTCCCGTCCGTCGAGCCGGAGTCGACGACGATGATCTCGGGCTCGACGGTCTGGCGTCGCAGCGAAGCGAGCGCCCTACCGATCCCCGCCTCCTCGTTGCGCGCGCGGACGATGACGCTGGCGGCAGGCTTGGCCATCGCCGTGATCCTAGGAGTCGTCCGACGCGACCGCGCCGGAGCGGGTCGTCATCCGGCGGATCTGGCGCAGCGCCTCGGGCAGCGCGCCGCGCTCCGTCAGGGTGATCGTCGCGGCATAGACCAGGACGGCCGCGGCGACGGAGGCCGTCAACGCGACGACCGGTCGGCTGTCCTGCAGGGCGTTGGCCACCAGGCGCCCGGCGACCCAGGTCGGCACCACCGCGTAGGCGATCGGGCGCAGCGCCTGCCACTGGTCGGCCGCCCGGATGCCCAGCCGGCTGGCGGCGAAGTAGCACGTCACGGGAAACGCGATGAGCATGTCGGCAAGCGCCACGCAGGCGACGGTGGTCAGGTTTCCGAACATCGCCGCGAGGACGAAGCCAGGGATGATGAGCAGCAGCATGCAGCCCAGCAACTTGGCCAGCAGGCCGGCCCTTCCGGCCGAGTTCAGCAGCCACCCGGTCGTCGCCTCCAATGGCCTCACCGCTGCCCAGATGCCCAGAACGGTCAGCGGGCCCACGGCCGCGGACCACTTGGGGCCGAGCACAGCGGCCGTGAAGGGGTCGGCCGCGGCGCTGAGCGTGACGCCGGCCAGGCAGCAGACGAGACCGATCATCCGCAGCGTCGCCAGATACGGCCTGGTGACGTCCTGCCCTTCGTGGCGCATCGCCGCGAAGGACGGGAACGTCACCTTCGCGACGGGATCGGCGATCGCCGTCGTCGTCAGCTCCGAGAGCCGGAAGCTCAGGTAGTACACGCCAAGCGGCGTGGATCCCAGCACGCGGCCGACGATCAGGTAGTCGATGTTGTAGCGCGTGAGGTGGAGCATGCCCTGCGCGATGAAGCCGCGCCCGCTGACCAGGGCCTCCTTGAGGATCGCGCGGTCGAAGCGCAGCGGAAGCCTGTATGGGGACAGCGCGACGAACGCGACGCTTCCGACCACGCCGGTCGCGATCGACCCGCCCACGAGCGCCCACACGCCGGCGCCGTTGGCGGCGAGCGCGAGGGATACCACGGCGTAGCTCACCGCTTGGATGAACAGCGCGATGAAGCGCTCGCGAAACGCCATCTCGCGTTGCATGATCGTTTCGTAGGACCAGGTGACGCCGCCCAGGACGAGCGTGATGCTGATCGCCGCCAGCACGTCGATCAGTCGCGGCTCATCGAGGACGAGCGCGACGAGCGGGGAGACCGCGACCAGCAGCACTGCTGAGAGGACGCCCAGCAGCATCATGCCCGTGAGTACGACGGCCTTCTCGTGGTCGCCGAAGTCCCTGCGCACGATGATCGCCGCGCCGAGGCCGAGATCGCGGAAGATCAGGATGAACAGACCCGCCTGCATGGCCAGCGCGAAGAGGCCGAAGTCGTCCGGGACGAGCAGGCGCGCGAGGGCGATGTTCGTAGCAAACGTCACGACCTTGTTGAGCCCTACAGACAGCAGCGTCCAAGAGACCCCACGGATCGCCCGATCTTCCATCTGCCTCCCTAATCGTTCGCGCCTGTGGCTCGTCTGGCTCTGTCGCGCGCACCCGCATGACCAGCTCGCGCGGTTCAGCCGGACCGCTGCACCCGCCAGACGGCATCCTCTCGTCGCGTCGGCCGCACCAACCGACGCCCCCCTCCGCAATGCGAGATGAGGCTACCGGACGGCCATCTCCTCGACTGAGGGGACACGGTGCTCGGACGCGCACGGGCGGGCCGCCGGTTGCGGCAATGCCATATGAAGGAGCGCGTTCACGCCCCGCCAGTACGACCGAAGCCGTCGCGACGCCCGAGATCCTCGACCTGATCGATCGAGGATGCTCGGGCGGGCGACGGCGACGGCGACGGCGACGGGGGCGGGGGCGGGGCGGTTAGAAGCCGGCCTGCTGCCAGCGCCGTACGGCAAGGTGCTGCTTTGCGGAGTTGATGTAGTTGACCGCGCCGGCGTCGTACCACTGGCCGGAGTACCAGGCGCCGACCCAGCCCCAGACGTCGGCGTTGTTCATGGTCGGCCAGCGGCTCAGCATCCAAGTCTGGTAGCCGTCGATGCCCGAGCGCAGGACTGCGCCGTAGAAGTCGATGTTGAACGGCGTCGACTGCTGTGAGAGCGGGTGCGTGCCCTGCCAGCCGTTGTACTGCTGGCCGTCGGGACGCCGGACCTGCATGATCCCGAACGAGTACGGCGTGCCGTTCACCACGTCGCCCGCGTTGGCCTGGTCCCAGCCGCTCTCGTTGACGGCCGCGGCGCGGATGATGTCCTCGTCAAGCCCCCACTTCCACGCTGCCCACTGGATGATCTCGTCCGTGGTGCCGGTGAAGTTTCCGGTGATGCGGTCGTTGTAGGCTGGCAGGCGGCTGCCGGTGCCGACGCTCGAGCGAAAGGCCGAGAGCTCCGTGGCGGTCGGGACGCGGTGGTTGGCGGTGTAGTTCTGCGGGCGCGGCTCCCAGGTGGAGCGCCGCACCTTGGCGGCAGCCTGCGCGTCGGTCGGCAATATCGTGCCGGGCGCGATGTTGACCGATTTGGTCGACGGGGCGGGCGGCGCAGGCGGCGCCGGATCGGAGGGCGGAGGCGGCGGCGGCGCCGGATCGGAAGGCGGCGGCGGAGGCGGCGGCGTCGGTGCCACGGGCCGGTACTTTTTGCGACTCGTCGTGACGACGAGCCTGGAGGTCGCACGCGGGGTGATCGGCCTGATCCGCGAAGGAACGCCTTCGAGTTGGACGGTGGGGACCTGAGCGCGCTGCTCGGCGGGAGAGAAGGAGTGGCTCGCCGCGGCTGAACTCGGCAGGGCAGCTGCTGCCACGGCGGCGAGGAGGGGGAGGTTCCGGTGTAGGCGCATGGCCCATGGGTCGGCTCTCCCTTGCGATCCGGGCACCCACGGCCGCGGATCCTGGACCTATGACCGATGCTTGCCGCGCTGTGGACGAATCCGGCCGCGCGGACCGCGGCTCCCCTGATCCTGGGTTCCGCAGCTGCGTTTGCGTAGCATGGTTCGGAAAGCCGGAAAGCGTTGCGCCAGGTGTCCTCGGTCTCGTGCTCGATGATCCGGGTCAGCAGCAGCGCCAGCCAGCACAGCAGGACGTGCGCGCGGATGCGGTCTTCGCGGCGGTGGTGCACCGGTCGCAGGTCAAGGGTGCTCTTCAGGTCGCGCCAGCCGCGCTCGACTTGCAGCAGTTGCTTGTAGCCCAGCGCGATGTC
>JBBSMC010000108.1:0-7503 GCA_038233375.1 Solirubrobacterales bacterium | reverse complement strand
TCAGCGAAGGTCTCGGCGCTACAGGAGACCAAGCTCTCGGAGATCCACCAGCCAGACGGAGCTGACGGCGCGGCGGCCTACGCGACGGCCAGCCTCGAGGCGGTGCAGCGGATCGACGAGCCGACGAGCTGACGCGCCGGGGGGGTTGCGCGAGGCGGCGAGCGGGCAGCACCCGCGCCGAATATGGCCGACGACGAACCCGACGACCCCGGCGCAGCCGCAGAGAACGCTCAGCAGCCCGAGGAGGCGCCCGGGGCGCACGAGATGTACGCGCGCACCCGCGAGGAGGGCGAGCGCCGGCTCAACCGATCGCGCCTGGAGCTGACCACGACCTCGCTCGTCGCGGGCTTCGAGATCGTCTTCGGCGTCATCGCGATCGCCACCGTGACCGCCCTGGTGACGCCGAGGCTCGGGCCGAGCATGGCGCACTTCGTCGGCTCGCTGTTCTTCGGGATCGCCTTCATCTTCATCGTCGTCGGTCGCTCGGAGCTCTTCACCGAGAACTTCTTCGTCCCGATCACCGCGCTGCGGAGCGGGACGTTCACCTGGCGCAAACTGGGGGAGCTGTGGACGATCTCGCCGGTCCTGAACATCCTCGGCGGGACGGCGCTGATCCTGATCGCGAGCACGAAGGGCGTTCTGCCCGAAGGCACCGCTCCGGCGCTCAACGACCTCGCCATCCACATCGACGAGCTGCGCCTCTGGAGCGCGTTCTGCAGCGCGATCATCGCCGGCGCGCTGATCACCGCCATGACGTGGATGATCGAGGGCGTCGGCACCGTCGGGGGGCGCATCGTCGTGGCGTGGATCGCCGGCACGTTGCTGGCCATGGCCTCGCTGAACCACGTCATCGTCGTGACGCTCGAGCTGATCTTCGGCATGCGCCTGGGCACCACGATCTCGTTCGAGGACGCTGGGATCAACTTCGTCATCGCCGTGGCGGGCAACATGCTCGGCGGCCTGCTGTTCGTGACGCTCACGCGCACGAGCCAGGCGATCGGCGCGGGCGAGACCGACGACCCGAGCGTGTAGGCGTCGCGCGGCCCGGGCGGGCCGCGCGACCTGCGAAAACGTCCGCCTAGTAGTGGTTCGTCCTGTGAATCTGTGCCCAAACGGGTGCGCGGACCACTAGGTCAGAGACCTCGCGCGAGGCGCTGCGACAGCGGGCGTGCACGGCGGTGCCGTGCACCGTGGCGCACGCCTGACCGCCGCGGATCGCCTCGCCGCACAGCGGGCAGCGCCGCTCCGCGCGCTTGCGCGTCGGGCGAGCTGCTCCTGCACACGGGCCATCATCGCCGCGCGCGCCGTAGCGTCGTGAACGCGGGGTGACGCGGGGTGCCTCGAGTCAATCGACATGGGATTCCCTATCCGTCCTGCCTCGTCGACGTCGCTGGCGACGGTGCTGAACCTCGTTGCTGACAGTGCTCCTGTTGTCGTGTCGCCCAACGCAGAGCAATACCGGCTGACAGGGACCTTCATCGACGACGCTCACTTGCCGATGAGCGTCGCTGGAGCAGGGGTTCCCGCGGATCCGCGGGAGCATTCGCCTATTGGCGCGTACAGCGCACCGTGCTCAGATCGAGGATCTGCCCGCCGGCCGAGACGAACGCCGCCCGCGCGCGGCCGGGCGCCAGCTCGATGCGCAGCGCTCCGAAGTCGCTGTCGTTGCCGAAGGCCAGGCGGCCGTCGTCGCGCAGCGCGTAGCGCTTGTGTCCGCCCGCGCCGGACACGAACTGCGTGAGCCCGGCGATCGGGACGAAGCGCTGCATGTTGTGATCGTGGCCGCTCACGACGATCCTCGCGTGGCCGCGCAGCGCGTCCCACAGCGGACCGAGGTCGGGCTGGTCGTCGTGCTTGCCGGCGTTGTAGCGGGGCTCGTGCCAGAAGGCCAGGCGGCAGGTACCCGGCGCGCGCAGCTGCGAGCCCAGCCAGCGCACCTGGGCCGAGCCCGCGCCGTGCGGCGCCTCGGAGTTCAGACTCAGCACCTGCCAGCCGGCGACGTCGAAGGCGTAGTAGGCGGGCGGCGGCGCGCCGAACACGTTCTCCCAGTAGCGCTCGTAGCCCTCGCCGCGTTGGCGCCACTCGTGGTTGCCGGGCGTCGGCGCGGTCCTGCTGGCGAACTCTCCGTAGAGCGGGGCGTAGCGGTCGCGGTAGTCGGCGGCGGTGCCGTCGCCGGTGACGAGGCTGAGCAGGCCCGAGCCGTAGACGTCGCCGAGGTAGAGCAGCCGGTCGAAGCGCGTGCGCTGCATGCGCCGGACCACGGCGCGCGCGTCGTCGCCGCCGTCCCCGACGGCCCAGAGCAGCGCCCGGTCGGCGGGTCCCGAGGGCACGTACGGGCCGCTCGGCGCGCGCAGCGCCGGCTCCGCGCGCCACGGCGCCCACAGGAAGACGCCGGCGGCCGCGAGCACGAGCACTGCCAGGGCCGCTGCGACGCGCTTCATCCGCGCAGACCGTAGCGGGCGTACGATCGCTGCATGGAGCGTGAGCCGCTCGACGGGAACGCCGCCGCCGACGCCCATCTCGGGCGCACGGTCCCGCTGCCCGCGGCGCCGCTGCCGCTCGCGCGCTGGGTCGAGGTCGTCACCGAGGGACCCGACGCGGTGCAGATCGAGTGGAACCTCGACTGCTCGCGACCGGGAACGCCGGGCCGCCTGACGCTCTACACGGGCCACGTCGCGCCCGCCGAGCGCGGGCTGCCGGCACCGCAGCCGCTCGGCCGCTACGCATACCGCCGCGCCGCGCTGGAGGAGGCCGAGCCCGGCCTGCGCCCGGTGCAGGAGCTCGCGTGGGAGCACGACGGCCTGCACCTACGGCTCACCGGCCAGGGGCCGTGGACGCGCGACGAGCTCGTCGTGATCGCCGAGTCGGTCGCCTGAAGCTCTCGATCCGAGACCGGGTGAGTGAAACGCCGCGTCACCGACCCCTCACACCCTCGATGACGCACATCCACCGGCGCGGGGCGCGACAGCGCCGCTTCCACCGGTGATCACCGGGGGCGCGGCGGCCGATCGAGCAATAGATTGGCCCGCGATGGAGCGCCTCACGGTCAACGAGTTCGTCGCGATGCTCGGAGGCCTGCTGCTCGGCGCGTGCCTGTTCGCCGACTGGTACTCCGCGGTGAGCCCGCTCGCGGTGCTGGCCGGAACGACCGGGATCTCGACGCAGAGCGGCTGGGACACGCACGGCATCCTGCGCTGGCTCCTGCTCGTCATGGCGATCGCGCCGTTCGTCCTCGCCTACATCGTCGCCCGCGACCACCAGCTCACGTGGGCGCGCGGCGAGCTGACCGCGGTTCTCTCGATCTTCGCCTTCGGCGCGCTGCTCTACGTCGGCGTGATCGACCGCCCGGGCACGCCGGCCGGGCAGATCGAGCTCCAGTGGGGCTGGTACGCCGCGCTGCTCGGCGCCGTCCTCATGCTCGCCGGCTCGGCGCTGCGCACGGGGGAGACGGGGCGTCGGCGCAAGCCCCCCGGCACGTTCTGATCGCGCTGCAGCACGTGAAACCTGTCGGGGGCGGCGGGGTACTTCGTGCTGTCTGGTTCAACGTTCGTCGCGTCAATAAAGGAGGCGTGATGGATCTCCTCAAACGGCTCGATCCTCTCTGGATCGCCCTGCTCATCGTCGGTGGTCTCAACTGGGCCATCGTCGCGCTGCTCGACACCAACGTCGTGGCCGAGATCTTCGGCACCGGCACCGCCGCGGACGTCGTCTACGTCCTCGTCGGCTTCGCAGCGCTGATGTTCGTACCGCGTCTGATGGAGGGCATGCACATGCCCGGCCGCCCGGCGCGCCCGCACGGCGCGTAAGCCGCGGGGCCGGCCCTCGAGCACCGCGCGTCCGGCCGTCTCGCCGACGGCCGGGCGCACGATGCCGCGACGGGGAGGATGCGAGCGCGACGGCCGGTGATCGCGCCGGTCCAGCGTCTGTCAAGCTGCCCGCGGCGCCCGCGGCTCGCGTGCCGGCGGGTCGGGTACGGCGTCGATCTCGGTCGGCGCGGCGTAGCGCCCCACCTTCGACTCGGCGAGATCCAGGCGCGCCAGCGAGCGCAGGAATCCGTGCGTGACGATCACGTGGACGCGCGACTGCGTCGCCGAGTAGAACCAGCGCGCAACCGCGCTCGCCAGCGCGGGGTAGAAGTTCGCGACCTCGACCTCGACGCGCACGCACGCCGTGTCGCGATCGACCGGCGCGCAGCGCTCGACCTCGATCTGCAGGTAGCCTTCGCCTCCGTGGGCGGTGCGCGACACGAGCACGCCGCTGGCGATCCGCCACCGCACGAGGCCGCGCGTCGCGTCCATCTCGTACTCGGGCGCATGGAAGCGCAGCAGCCCGAACGGCCGCGTCAGCAACACGACCGCCCGTTCGTCCTCGTCGTACTTGACGCGGATCAGCCCGAGCGTCCAGCGCGACAGGTGGCGCCAGTACGTGCGCGCCAGGCGCTCGAGGTGCATCGGCGACCAGATCTCCGCGAGCGCCGCCACGGGCAGCGTCAGCTCGGCCGCCTGCACCGAGCGCACGGCGCCCTTGGCGTCGATCGTCGTGTGGTCGTACGGGTCAACGAGGACCACCTGCGCGATCGGCTGCGGCCGCCTGCGCGAGCGCCGGATCAGCGCGAGCACGAGCAGCCCGAGGCCGGCCACGGCGGCGATCTGAAGAGCCCACGTCGGCATCTGCGGACACCGTACCCCGCAGTCGGGATGACCTCCCGGCGTCTGGGGTACTGTCGCGCCATGTCACTGCAACGAGCCACCGCACCCGATCCGCACGACCTGCTGGTGCCGGCGCCGTCGTTCTCCGTCGAGAGCGACGACGTCCAGGACGGCCAGCCGCAAGACGCCAAGCACGCGCACCCGAGCGCGAGCGGAGAGAATGTCTCGCCGCACCTGCGCTGGTCCGGCTTTCCGGAGCAGACCAAGAGCTTCGCGGTCACGTGCTACGACCCTGACGCGCCGACCGGCAGCGGCTTCTGGCACTGGAGCCTCGTCAACCTGCCGGCGGACACGACCGAGCTTCCCTCCGGCGCAAGTCCTGACGGGCTGCCCGAGGGCGCCGTCGAGGTGCGCAACGACTTCGGCGACTACGGCTACGGCGGCGCGGCGCCTCCCGCCGGCGACATCCCGCACCGCTACGTCTACACGGTGTTCGCCGTCGACGTCGAGGAGCTCGAGATCTCGAAGGAGGCCTCGCCGGCCTACGTCGGCTTCAACCTCACGTTCCACACGCTCGCGCGCGCGGCGCTGCGGCCGACGTTCCAGATCGAGGGCTGAACTCCGTAGGGCGGCAGGGTCCGGCTACGTCGCGGGCCGGACGCGCGCGTAGCCGATCTCGCCGGCGCCGGCACCGGTGGTGAAGCCCAGCGAGTCGGCGGTGGCCTGCGTCAGGTCCCACGAGTAGCCGGCGTGAAACGGGCCGCGGTCGATGACCGGCACAACCGTCTCGCGGCCCGCGTACGTGATGGCGACGAGCGTTCCGCAGGGAAGCTTCTTGTGCGCCACGCCCTGTGTCTCGGGCGTCAGCTCCTGGCCGCACGCCGTCTGCTGGCCGAAGAAGCCGGGGCCGTACCACGTCGCCTGGGTGCGCCGGTAGACCGTCACCTTGGCGATCGGCGCGGCAGAGCTCGACGCCGATGCGCTGCGCCGTCCGCCGACGATCGCGCGCAGGCTGATGCGGCCCATCCGGTCGGCTTTCCAAGCGATCTTGAAGCGGTCGGTGCTGCGCACGCGGGCGCGCGCCACGTTGCGCCAGCCGTGCTTGGGGTCCAGCCGCTGCAGGACGACCTGACGGCCGCCCGCTCCGGGCAGGGTGCCGCGCGCGACGAGGGGCCGGTGCAGGACGGCGATCGGCCGCACGACCAGCGACTGCGTGCCCGGGTCGCCGTAGCCCAGGCCACCGGTCGTGGCCGGCAGAACCTCGGGGATCACGGCGCCGCCCGTGCCGGGGGCCGCCTGCGCTGCGCAGGCGGCGCACAGCGAAACGACCGTGCTGAGCACGGCGACGAGAACGGCTCGATCGCGCGGGAAGGCAGACATGGGGTCCTTGGCGGCCTACGGGGTGAGCTGACGGGCTCGCGCTTTCCAAGCGCTACAGCCTGTGCTAGGCCGATTCGCCCCGGCGGTCCGGTGTCCATCCGGTCCGCAATTGGGTCCCCCGCTCTCCGAACGCGGACGTTCGGAGATTCGGCAGTGCGCGGCAGGTTACTCGGTTTATCCCCGTCGTGACGGCTGATTTTGCCGTCGGCGAATCTATGGCTTGGGAAGCCGATCCAGCATCGACTGCAGCGTCTGGCGGCCGACCGTCAAACCGATCTGCGCGAGCTCGGCCGCGGCCTGGATCGTCGTCCTGACCAGCTCGGCGCCGGCCGACGTCGACGGCTCGCCTGCGCGGCCGTCCGCAGCTGCGTAGCCGGCGGCGGGAACCTTGCGCCGCGGGGTGTCGCGCGGGCGTGCGCGCTCGGCGCTCGGCGTGGGCCCTGCGGTCGCGCGCGGGCTGTCCTGGGCCCCCGCGCGCGGCGTGGGCTTGGCGGCGGCGCGCGGCGTGGGCTTGGCGGCGGCACGCGGTGGCGCCGCAGGCTTCGTCGCGGCGCGCTTGGCGGTCGCGCGTGGCCCCGCCCCGGGTGTCGCGCGGGCGGTCTTCGCAGCCGGCTTCGCGGCGCGCGGCTTGCGCGGCGTGACGGGCTTGGAGGACGCGCGCGCGTTCGCCTCCGCGACCGGTCGATCACCGCGCTTGGCGCTGCGGCGCACGGGTCGTGAGCGCGGTAGGCTCGTCAGCACTTCGCGATCCGAGTCCTTGCGTTCGGGCACATGCGCATCATGGCACGCGCTTTGCGTCGTCTTGGTCCGTAGCGTGAAACAGACGGCGCGCTGGCTCGTGGTAGGTCTCCGATCGGCACGCTAGAGTTCCGGGTCTAGGTTGGGCGTGGTGCTGCTCCAGGCAAGCCTCTTCCGACCCCCCGTCAAGCGAACGGGACGCGGGGCTCAATACGCGTCCGTGCCGAGGCGAAAGCGAACCGAATGTCCGTAGTCGAACTGCAAGAACTCGAAGAGATCAAGGGTCTTCTCGCGAAGGGTCAGCTGACAGGCGTGCTGACGTACGCCGAGATCGCCGGCGCAGTCGCGGAGATCGATCTCGACGAGGCAGACATCGAGGAGCTCCACGGCTATCTGGAGAAGTCGGAGATCGAGCTCGTCGAAGAGATCGACCCGGCGGTCCAGGCGGCCAATGCAGTCGAGCGCGCCCCCGACAAGCGCCGCGCCCGCAAGAAGGCCGCGATCGACCTCAAGCCGGACATGACCACCGACTCCCTTCAGCTGTTCCTGAAGGACATCGGCAAGGTCCGGCTGCTGACGGCACAGGAGGAGGTCGATCTCGCCAAGCGCATCGAGCGCGGCGACCTCGACGCCAAGCAGAAGATGGTCGAGTCCAACCTGCGCCTGGTCGTCTCGATCGCCAAGAACTACCGCAACCAGGGCCTGCCGTTCCTCGACCTCATCCAGGAGGGCACGC
>JBBSMC010000107.1:0-7662 GCA_038233375.1 Solirubrobacterales bacterium | reverse complement strand
CGTCGAGCAGCAGCGCCCCGCCGGGTCCGAGCAGGGTGCTGTCGAGGTCGACGTAGAGGCAGCGCATGGGCGACATCGTGGCGCATGGCGGAGGTCGGGTCGGGGGCACCGCCCGCAGGCGGCCGGGTTTGCTCCGGCGCCTTGAGCTACGGCGCATTCCCGCCGATATGGCGTACGTGGCCCGCCGATCCTCCATCGCAGCGCTCCTTGCGCTGCTCGTCTTCGGCTCCGGCTGCGGCGGGGGCGGCGGCGGCACGGTCGGCGACCGGCTCGCGCAACCCGCCCCGCCGGCAACCACGACACCTGCGTCCGCTGCTGCGGCGCCGGCCGCCCCGACTGCAACTGCGGCCGGCTCCGCGCTTGCGCCACGGGCGCTCGCCGAGTCCGGCGGCGCCGCGAAGTCCGACCTGCGGGGTGCCGTCTCGATGATCGAGAGCTACCGCGAAGGCCAGGCCGCCGACCCCGCGAGTGAGGCGGCCGCTCGCCCCGACCCTGCCCGTCACGGTCACGATCACGCGCTTCGACGCGGCCGGCTACGCGCTGTCAGCGAGCGCGGACGACGGCTCGACCTACACGATCGACCGCTCCGGTGCGACGTTCACCAGGACCTGCGCACCGCTGCAGCCGGCCTACTGCCGCACGGGAACCTGGTAGCCGGCCGATGCGCGGACGCGTTGCCGTCGCGCTCGTCGCGCTCGTGCCAGGATGCGCAAATGAAGGTCCCGACGCGCCTGCGCAACCGCTCGGGGACGGCGGCCTCGGCCAGGCGCTCGAGCTCGCCCGCGACGCCGGGCGCCTCGACATGCAGCTGAACGCGACCACGACGCGCCCGGGCCGCGGGACACGACCGCAGTTCGACGCCAAGGGCGAGATCGACCTCGGATCGCGCGCCGGCGAGGCGACCTTGCACATGTCCATGGGCGAAGGCCTCGACCTGCCGAAGCTCTCGATCGATTGGACCGCCGACCGCGTCGAGGCGAACGGACGCACGCTGCCTCGCGAGCAGGCGCGTACGAGCGGCGGCCAGCTCGGCTTGCTGCCCGACGAGACGCAGGGCCTCGCGGAGCTCGTGGCGGATGCCGGCGACGCACGCGAAGGCGCGAACGGACACTGGACATTCACGATCCCCCCGGAGACCGCGGTGAAGCACGGCATCCCGCCGCAACCCGAGCCCGGCCACGCATGGCGCGGCGAGGCATGGGCCGCCGCGGACGGGCGCCTGCGGCGCGTCGCGGTCACGTTACCCACCCCCGCTCTCGGCACGACGATCCCGGCGGGCGTGGCGACGCTCGAGCTCAAGCTCGGCTGAGCGGTGGCGGGCCTCAGGCCCCGCCGAGGTACCCGTACGAGAGCATGCGCAGTTCTTCGAGCAGGGAATCTCCATGGCCATGGCGGCGCCGACGACGGCCATGGATCGCTCGAGGAGCGCATCGACGACCTCGCGCGGGCCGGAGCGCTGATCGCAGCGCAGATCGACCGCCTGCAGCAGCTCGGCGAACGCCGCTACGCCTAGCGCGTAGCGCGCGTAGCGCGCGTAGCGCGCACAGCGCGCAGCTCGGCGAGCGGCGGGCGCTCGAGCAGCTCGGTCTCGGCGCCGGTGCCGCCGGCGAGGCGCCCCTCGCGGCGCAGCCGGCTCGTCACCGCGGCGAGCACCGCGGCCGCCATCGGCGCGAGGTCGGCGATCGACTGGTGGCGGTTCTGGCGGACGTCGAGATCGACCTGCGCGAGCGCGTCGATCCCGGCGGCGGCGTAGACGTCGAGCAGTAGCCCCATCTCGACCGCGTAGCCGGTGCAGAACGCCATCCGTTCCAGCAGCTCGCGACGCGCCGCGAACTCGCCGGCCAGCGGCTGGCGGACATCCGCCAGCTCGGGATGGAACGCCGCCAGCAGCGGGCGCGCGGTCAGCTCGGTGACGCGGCCGCCGCCGGTCGGCGCGACGCGCGCGTCGGCGCTCTTGAACGGCCGGCGGTAGAAGCCCTTGACGAACCGCACACCCTCCGCGCAGACCAGCGGCCCGAGCAGGCCGGTCGCGAAGTGCGCGCCGAAGTCCTCCGAGTCGCCGTCGACGAAGCAGACGAGCTCGCCGGTCAGGACGCTCAGCGCGCGCCACATCGCGTCGCCCTTGCCGAGCACCGGGCCGAACGCTGGCAGCAGCGCCGCGGGCCGGATGACCTCGGCCCCGTGGGCGGCCGCGAGCGCGCCGGTCCCGTCGCGCGAGTCGTCGTCGAGCACGACGACCTGGTCGATCACGCCCGCGTCGCGCAACGCCACCAGGGGGCGCACGATCCCCGCGATCGTGGCCGCCTCCTCGCGGGCCGGCACGCACACCGAGATTGTCTGCGCCCGCTCGGCACGCAGACGATCAGCCGGAAACTCCGCATGATGGAAGCTGGCGACTGGCAAGGCGCTCGTACTATGGCAGCGGCGTGTCCGTCGCCCCGCAAGCCCACCCCTGGAGCGCTCTGCTCGACCTCGGCCGCACCGACGGCCGCCTCGTCCGCGAGGCGTTCGAGGGCGCGCGCGAGGCCGTCACCGAGCCGCTGCCGGAGGAGCTGCACCCGGCCGTGTTCGACGCCCTGAGCGGCGCGGGGATCAAGACGCTGTGGTCACACCAGGCGCAGGCGCTGGACGCCGCATGGGAGGGGCCGATGATCGTCACCACCGGCACCGCGTCGGGCAAGTCGCTGTGCTTCAACATGCCCGCGCTCGACGTCCTGTGCCGCGACGCGAAGGCGCGCGCGCTGTACCTCTATCCGACGAAGGCGCTCGCCCAGGACCAGGCGCGGGCGATCAACGCGTTCGGCTTGACCAAGCAGGTCCGTCCGGCGATCTACGACGGCGACACGCCGGGCGAGCAACGCCGGCAGATCCGCCGGCGGGCGAACCTCATCCTCACCAACCCCGACATGCTGCACATGGGGATCCTGCCCCACCACCGTCAGTGGGGCGATTTCCTCTCGAACCTCGCCGTGGTCGTCATCGACGAGGCGCACGTCTACCGCGGGGTCTTCGGCTCGCACGTCGCCAACGTGCTGCGCCGTCTGCGCCGGATCGCCAACGCCTACGGCACCGAGCCGCGCTTCCTGCTCGCGAGCGCGACGATCGCCAATCCCGTCGAGCTCGCCGAGAAGCTGACCGGCCTGGAGGAGATCACGCTCGTCGACCGCGACGGCGCGCCTGGGGCGCGGCGCGAGATCGCGATGTGGAACCCGCCGCTGACCGACGAGGCGCTCGGCACGCGCGCCTCGTCGCTCGGCGAGGCGGCCGAGATCGTCGGCGAGCTCGCCCGCCGCGGGGCGCGCACGATCTGCTTCATCAAGTCGCGCAAGGCGGTCGAGCTGGTGGCCCGGATGGTCGGCCTCGCCAACCCGAAGCTGAAGGATCTCGTGGTCCCCTACCGCGCCGGCTACACGCCGCAGCAGCGCCGTGAGCTGGAGGGGCGCCTGATGCGCGGCGAGCTGCTGGCGGTCATCACGACTGATGCGCTGGAGCTGGGGATCGACATCGGCGCGCTGGACGCGGCGGTCGTCGTGACGTTCCCGGGCACGGTCGCCTCGCTGCGCCAGATGTGGGGTCGCGCCGGCCGCCGCGGCCGTGGGCTGGCGGTCTACGTCGCCGGCGAGGATGCGCTGGACCAGTTCTTCTGCCGCCATCCCGACGAGTTCCTCGACCGGCCCGTCGAGGCGGCGATCCTCGACCACGAGAACGAGCCGATCCACCTCGCCCACCTGCTCTGCGCGGCGCACGAGGGGCCGCTGAGCGCGGGCGACGCCGAGACGCTAGGGCCGCGCTGGGAGGCGCACGCGCAGGCTCTGGTTGCCATGGGCGAGCTGATCGAGCGCGACGGCACGTACCTGCTGCGCCACCCCGAGGACTATCCGGCGGCGCGGGTGTCGCTGCGCTCGGCCTCGCCTGATTCGTTTGCGATCGTCGACACGGTCAACGGCGAGCTGCTGGGCACCGTCGAGTCGGCGCGCGCCCACACGACGGTGCACGACGGCGCGATCTACCTGCACCAGGCGCGCACGTACATCGTCGACCGCCTGGAGATCGAGACGCAGCGTGCGCTCGTCCAGCCGTTCAGCGGCGACTTCTACACGCAGCCCAAGAAGGAGACGATGACCGAGATCGAGGCGCTGCTCGACCGCCGCGACACGTGCGGCGTGCAGCTCTCCTTCGGCCGCGTGAGCGTCACCGAGCAGGTGCTCGCCTACCAGCGCAAGAGGATCTCCGACCACTCGATCATCGACCTCCAGGGCCTCGACATGCCCGAGACGACGTTCCAGACGCAGGCGCTGTGGTTCGAGCTGCACGACGATCTGCTCGCCGAGGACTTCCCGCTCGAGGTCCTGCTCGGCTCCCTGCACGCCGCCGAGCATGCGCAGATCGCCGTGCTGCCGCTGCTGGCGATGTGCGACCGCTGGGACATCGGCGGCCTGTCGACGAACCACCACCCGCAGACCGGCCGGCCGACGATCTTCATCTACGACGGCCACCCCGGCGGCGTCGGCATCACCCGGCAGGGCTATCGGCGCTTCGAGACGTTGGTGGCGGACGCCCACCGCCTGATCTGCGAATGCGGCTGTGAGCACGGCTGCCCGTCGTGCGTGCAGTCGCCGAAGTGCGGCAACCTCAACGAGCCGCTCGCCAAGGCGGGCGCGTTGGAACTGCTCGCGCGGATGCTGGGGCGCTGACCGATGCACTAGTCGACGATCTTCCAGAAGGCGTCCTTGCGACTGATCCTGCCGTCCCTGAGCTCGAACAGGTCGCAGCCGCGCACCTCGATCGTTTCGCCAGTCGCGCTCTTGGAATCGCTCATCTGCCTCCTCCGTCAACAGGACGAGCCTCCCGCACGGAGACCCCTGCCGCAAGTGCGCTGGCTGCCCCTTCGGACGAGGAGAAGCAGCCACGACTGCGCGTCCGCGACTGCTGAGTACGGCGCGGCGCGCGGCAATCGCCCCGTACGTCGAGACGTGATCACCAACGGCATCTACGAGATCGTGCGTCGCTGGAGCGTCCGCCCAGGGGTGGCCGTTCGGCCCGTCGGGGCGCGAAGTTGCAGAGCTTGAGGGCGAGGTGGGCATCGTCGACTCTGCCCTTCATGCGGTTCCTTCCCGCCGCCGTTGTCCTGCTCGCGATGCTGGCCCTCGCGCCGGCGGCCCCTGCCGCCGGCGGTGGCGGCGCCGCGGGCCCGCTGCGCAGCGGGGGGGCGGCGTTCGGCGACCCGCTACCGATTCCCGACGCGCGACCGATCGCGTCACGCCTTACGGCGAGCCCGCGCGAGATCACGGCGGGCGACGCCACGCCGGTCTTTCGGCTGCGCGTGCGTCAGCGCGGGGTGACACGGGTGCGCGCGCGGATCGTCGTCGTGCGGCTGCCGGGCAGCCGACCGGTCGCGCGCCGGTCGCTGGGGCGGCTGGCGACCGGTCGCACCGTGACCGTGCGGTTGCCCTCGGCACTGAAGCTGCAGACCGGGCGCTACGTCGTGCGCCTGCACGTCAGAGACCCGCGGGGGCGCACGCTGCGGCGCACCAGCGCGCATCCGGGGCGGGTGCGGATCGTGGTGCGGCGCCCGAAGGCGGCACCCGTGGCGCCCGCGCTTGCCGTGCCCGGGCCGCTCGTGCCCGACCCTGCGCCCTCTCCCGCCGGACCGGGGGTCTTCCCGGTGGCCGGCGCCTTTGACCTCGGCGACGCGGGGGCGCGCTTCGGCGCCGGCCGCCCGCGCCACATCCACGAGGGTCAGGACATCGGCGCTGCGGCGGGGACGCCGGTCGTCGCCCCCTACGCGGGCACGATCAGCAGCACGAGCTACCAGTCGGCCGGGGCGGGCGAGTACGTCGTGCTCGACGCCGCGGACGGGCGCGACTACTTCTTCGCGCACTGCCTGCGGCGCTCGACCGTGGTCGCGGAGGGGGCGGCGGTCGGCGCGGGCCAGCCGCTATGCCAGGTCGGCGCGACGGGCACGACCAGCGGCTTCCCGCACCTGCACTTCGAGATCTGGCAGGTCGGCTGGCGCGTGGCAGGCGGAGCGCCGATCGACCCGCTGCCCGAGTTGCTCGCCTGGTCAGGTCGATAGCCGCCCGCGCGACGGCGTTATCCTCCCGACCGCGGCGAGATAGCTCAGTTGGTAGAGCACACGACTGAAAATCGTGGTGTCCCCGGTTCGAGTCCGGGTCTCGCCATACATACATACGACAGGAGAGCACGTTCGCGCAAGACCGCCAGGAGCGGGCGAAGGCCCTGCGCAGGATTGCGAACGATTACGCATACGGAAACCGTCGATACTTGCGCGCGTGTCGCGCGGAGAGTCGGCAGCGCCGATGTCGATCTGGGTGTAGTGCTTCGAGCTTCCGCCGGACGGCCGATGATCGGCCGGCCTCGCCGGATGCCGATCACGGCGTCAGTTCCTTGGTTGACAGCGCGCGCGGGCAGCATGTATGCACCGTTGTGCCGTTCAACGCGAACCACGCGCTGGCCGGCACGGATCGGCTGCGCACACAGAGCGGGCACCGCCGCCCGCCTGTCGAACGGCGTGCGCTTACGCCCTCGAGCACGCGGCCCAGCGTTTCACGATCGACTGCGTGAGATGAAACGGGATCGATTGACACAGGAAAACCTCCACAAGATCTGGATCATCCTGTTCACGACTGGCGCGCATCCCGACGCCGGTCGCCTTGCCAGGGCTGTATGTGACGACTCGTGCGGCGCACACTCGGTTCGCCGGTGTCGTCTTCCCCTGGCTTGCGGCCGATCATTCGCAGCACGGGCGTTCCCACGACCGACGGGATCCGGCACACGGCTCCTACCCGGTGACGCCGGCCGCCGCGTGCGACCCGGCCGCCGACGAGCTCAACCACGCCACGCCTGTGTCGTCGCGAGCTGGGCTGCCAGGAGGAGCAGGTAGACGGCTGTCGCGGCCAGCGGGCTCAGCAGCCATGCGAGCGGGGAGTCGAGCGCCTGGGTGACGCCGATCGCGGCGCCCAGGCCTGCCGGCACGGAGATGAAGTT
The DNA here is from genome assembly GCA_038233375.1 of Solirubrobacterales bacterium. GTDB lineage: Bacteria > Actinomycetota > Thermoleophilia > Solirubrobacterales > Solirubrobacteraceae > CADCVQ01. Next base: position 654 of record JBBSMC010000107.1, on the reverse strand, counting down.
CAGTGCGCCTGCGAACGGCACGTTCTGGCGCGGCTCGTCGCGCTCGCCGGCGCAGACCGGCGGGGTAGACGCGATCGGCGGCGTGCATCGGATGCAGCGCGCGGGCGGCTCATCGAACGCGGCGCACGAGGCCGGTGCCGGCGGCCGCCGCCGCGACGAGCACGCCGGTGAGCAGCTCGCGGCGGCGCTTGGTCGCCCACAACTGGATGCTGCGGCGGTGGGCGCGCTCGTCGTAGGGGCCGTGGGCGCCGGGGTCTCCGGGGGAGGCGTCGAACAGGTTGTCGCGGCGGTCCGGCGCCTTGTCGGTGTCACTGAGCTGGCCGCTGACCGCCGTGCGGGAGAGGTAGCGCTCGGCAAGCCATGGCGCGAACTTGTTGCCCCAGATCGTGTAGACGGTCGGGATGCCGACGTAGACCTCGCGGCGGCGGTGGTGGGCGGCCCAGTGGATCGCGTCGGCGGCGACCTCGGGCTGGTAGACGGGCGCCACCGGCTGTGAGCGCTTGTCGAACCTGACGCGGCAGTGCTCGAATTGCGGCGTGTTGACGCCGGGCAGGTGGACGGTCGTGAGGTGCACGTTGGAGTGCTTGTGGCGAAGCTCGGTGCGCAGCGACTCAAAGACGCCCTGAACGGCGTGCTTGGCGCCGCAGTAGGGGG
>JBBSMC010000106.1:0-7670 GCA_038233375.1 Solirubrobacterales bacterium | reverse complement strand
TGCTCATCGCTGCGTCGTAGCAGTCCGCCTGGGGAGGCAAGAAGGTTCGCTGTTGCTGTCGCGCGTTTCGGCGCCGGCAGGGATGGTGTGCACCCGGAGGGATTCGGGACGGACGCGACCCTGGGGTCCGGGCGCGCCGCTAGCCTGCGCAGGGTGACCGTCGCCTCGCTCGAGCTCGACCTCGAGGTCTTCTCCGGCCCCTTCGATCTGCTGTTGACCCTCGTGCTGCGCGAGGAGATCGACCTGCTCGAGGTGCAGCTGGCGGAGATCGTGATCGCCTACCTCGACCACCTCGAGGCGCGGGGCGAGCTCGACCTCGAGGTCGCCACGGAGTTCCTCGTGCTGATCGCGGCGCTGCTGGAGCTCAAGTCGCGGCTGATGCTGCCGCGCGAGGACGACGAGCTGCCGGACTTCGAGCCCGGTGAGGCGCTCGAGGAGCTGCTCGCCCGGATGCTCGAGGCGCAGCGCTACCGCCGTGCGGCGGAGCACCTCGCCGCCCGGCTGGCCGGCGAGGACGGCGTGCGCTACCGCTGCGCGCCGCTGCCGCCGGACCTGCGGCGCACGAACCTCGCTGCCGCAGGCGCGGTCTACAACCCGCGCCGGCTGGGCTCCGCGCTCGGCGGGCTGCTGCGGGTGCCGCCAACGCTTTCGCTCGGGCACCTCTCGGCCCCGCGCGTGACGACGGCCGAGCGCCTGACGCACCTGCGCGCCCTGCTGCGGCGCGGTGCCACCACGTTCGACGAGGCCGTCCGCGGCGCCGACCGCGTGACCGTCGCCGTCACGCTGTTCGCGCTGCTCGAGCTCTACAAGCAGGGCGAGGCGACGTGGGAGCAGCCCAAGCCGTTCGGCGCGATCTCGATCGCGCCCGCCGTCCGCGAGGCGCGGGCGGCCTGGGCGGCGGACCCGGCATCATGAGCGCGCTGAGCGAGCTTGCGCGGATCATCGAGGGGCTCCTGTTCCTCTCGCCCGATCCCGTCAGCGCCGAGGATCTCGCCGACGCGTCGGGCTGCGAGCCCGGCGAGGTCGCCGCGGCGCTCGCCGAGCTCGATCGCGCATACGAGCCAGGCGAGCGCGGGCTGCAGCTCAAGCGCGTCGGGGGCGCAGTCGCGCTCGCCACCGACCCGGTCTGCGAGGAGGCCGCGCGGCGCCTGCTCGCCAAGCCACGTACGCCACCGCTGACCCCGGCGCAGGCCGAGACACTCGCGATCGTCGCCTACCTGCAGCCTGTCTCGCGCCCCGAGATCACGCGCATCCGCGGCGTCGCCGCCGAGTCGGCGAGCGCCACGCTCGAGCAGCGCGGCTTCATCGAGGAGGCGGGCCGCTCGCAGTTCGGCGCGGTCCTCTACCGCACGACGGACCTCTTCCTCAAGCTGTTCGGCCTGGACTCGCTGAAGGCGCTGCCGAGCGTCGTCGAGTGGGATCCGTCGCCAGAGGAGCAGGCCGATCTGCGCGATCGCCTGCTGCGCGCCGGCGAGCAGCGCGCCGGCGACGCCGTTGCCGGCTGACCTGGGCCGCGCGTCACCGCTCAGGCACCGGCGGCCGCCAGCTGCCCGCAGGCCGCCGCGATGTCGCGTCCGCGCGTGAGCCGCACCGTCGCGCGCAGCCCGTGCTCCTCGAGCACCGCGCGGAACGCATTGATCGCGTCGGCGCTGGAACCGTCGTACGAGCCCGTCGGGTTGTAGGGGATGAGGTTCACCTTGAAGACCTTCGGGTCGAGGATCTTCGCGAGCGCGACGGCCTGCTCGAAGCGGTCGTTGACACCCGCGAGCATCACGTACTCGATGAAGACCATGCGGCGCTTGGCCGCGTAGAAGCGCCGGCAGGCCTCGAGCACGTCGGCCAGCGGGTAGCGGTCGTTGACGGGCATGATCTGCGAGCGCAGCGCGTCGTCGGCGGCGTGCAGGGAGAGGGCGAGGCGGATCGGCATGTCGGTCTGCGCGAGCCGGTCGATGCCGGGGATCCAGCCGACGGTCGAGATCGCCGTGCGGCGGTGCGTGATGCCGAGGTCGGGCAGGCGCTCGCACGCGGCGAGCACGTGGTCGAGGTTCATCATCGGCTCGCCCATGCCCATGAACACGACATGATCGGGGGAGTCCTCCGCGGGGCATCCGGCCCCGCGTCGCGATGACGACGGACCTCCTCCGGCCGTCCTCAGCATGCGGCGAAAATGCAGCGCCTGGTCGAGGATCTCCGAGGCGGTGAGGTTGCGGCCGAACCTCATCGCGCCGGTGGCGCAGAAGGTGCACGTCAGCGGGCAGCCCGACTGCGAGGACAGACACAGCGAGCGCCGACCATCGCGATAGCGCATCAGCACGGCCTCGACGGCGCGGCCGTCAGCGGTGTGGAACAGCGTCTTCACCGTGCCGTCGCGCGCGTGCGCCTCCTCGACCACAGTGAGGCTCGAGAACGGGACCTCATCGGCCAGCCGCGTGCGCAGCGCCGCCGGCACGTCGGTCATCGTCTCGTAGCCGTCGGCGCCGCGCGCGGCCCACGACCACACCTGGCGGGCGCGGAAGGCGGGCTCGCCCGCGTCATCCAGCGTGCGCTGCAGCCGCTCGAGATCCATGCCCCCATCGTAGGGGCGCCCGCGCTTCCCGCTCAGCTCAGGCTCAGCCCGGCGGGTCGAACTCGAACGTCGCGTTGCCGTGCGAGGAGAGCATCGGCACGCCGGCGCTGAAGAGCTCGTAGGCGGCGGGCGTGTACCAGTGGTCGGAGACGAACTTGCGCCGCCCGCCGGGCTCGACCGCCCAGGCGCCGCGACACCAGGCGGCCGCTGCGTCGCGAGCGAGTCCGACCCACCAGCGCAGCTTCTCCTCGTCGCCCATCTTCGAGGCCAGCGCCGTCGCGCGCAGGCCGTCCTCGGAGACCGGCTCGAGCACGATCGTGAAGCTCTCGCGGTTCAGCGCCAGGTGCTGGACGTGGTTGGCCGCGATGACCTCGAAGGGCGCCTCGCGCAGGCTGATGCGCCGCACCGGCTCGAACTCGTCGATCGCCGTCCCGAGATCGCCGCCCCGCGCAAGCGCGCCGACGAGGTAGTCCGGGAAGAAGCGCTCGAGCGAGACGTTCAGCTCGTGGGCCTGAGCCCAGCTCGAGGCCAGCTCGATGAGCTCCTCGCGCGTCGCGTGCAGCGGCAACGCGAAATGCATCATCTCCGGATAGAAGAGGTTGGGCTGGGGGGCCACCTGCGACCATCGTAGGCGTGCGCCTCGCCAAGTTCCTCGCCCATGCCGGTGTCGCGTCACGACGTGGCGCGGAGGAGATCATCCGCGACGGACGTGTGACGATCGCCGACAAGATCGTCACCGACCCCGCTCGCGACGTCGGCATCGACAGCGGCGTCGCGGTCGACGGCAGGTACCTCGAGGGCCCCGAGGAGCGCATGGTCTTCCTCGTCAACAAGCCCAAGGGCGTGCTCTCGACCGCGGCCGACACGCACGGCCGGCGCACGATCGTCGACCTCGTCCCGTCACGCGGGGCGCGGCTGTACCCGGTCGGGCGCCTGGACGCCGACAGCACCGGCGTCATCCTCGTCACCAACGACGGCGATCTCGCCCAGCGCCTGACGCACCCCTCCTTCGAGGTCCCGCGCACGTACCGCGCGATCGTGCGGCCCGTGCCCGTCCCCGAGCACGCGCTGCGAAAGCTGCGCGAGGGCGTCGAGCTCGACGACGGCCGTACCGCGCCCGCCAAGGTGCGCCAGGTCAGGCCCGGCGTGCTCGAGCTGACGATCCACGAGGGCCGCAACCACCAGGTCAAGCGGATGTGCGAGGCGGTGGGCCACCGGGTGAACACGCTGCAGCGCATCCGCTTCGGTCCGCTGCGCCTCGACGACCTGCCCGAGGGCGCGCACCGGCGGCTGAAGGCCGCCGAGGTGGAGAACCTGCGGCGCACGCCAAGCGGGTAGGGTCGGGCCGATGCGGCTCTTCGCTCTGCGCGGGGCCTCGTCGGTAGACCGCAACGACGCCCACGCGATCCTCGGGGCGACGGAGTGGCTGCTGCGCGAGATCCTCAAGCTCAACGACCTGCATCCCAGCGACGTCGTCAGCTGCATCTTCACGCTGACCGACGACCTCGACGCCGAGTTCCCGGCGGTCGCGGCACGCAACATGGGCTTCTCGGCGGTGCCGCTGCTGTGCGCGCGCGAGGTGCCGGTCCCGGGCGCGCTGCCGCGTGTCATCCGCGTGCTCATGCACTACCACGCGCCCGACAACCACGTGGCACGTCACGTCTACCTCGGCGAGGCGCGCGCGCTGCGCCAGGACCTCGAGGGCGCGCAGTGAAGGGACCGTTGGGCCGGCTGTCGCAGGGCGAGCGGATCGTGCTCGTGGCGGGGCTGGCGCTGATCGTCGACCTGCTGTTGCTGCCCTGGCACGACATCAGGCTCCCGGCCGAGCTCGCGGCGCAGGTCGACACGACGGCCTCGGCGGTGGAGCAGCCCTACGCCGGCTACGGCATCGCCGCCGTCGTGCTGACGGCGCTCATGATCGGCCAGATCGTCGTGGCCAAGATCCTGGCGGCGCGGCTGCCCGATCCGCCCGTCCCGTGGTCGCAGATCCAGCTGATCCTGGGGACGTTCGTCGCTGTCGTGCTCGTCATCAAGCTCGTGCGGCTGACCGACTCGCTCGGCTACGGCGCGTACAGCGCGATCCTCGCGGGCATCCTCGTCGCCTACGGCGGCTACCGGATCGCGTCTGAGTCCAGCCCGCCCGCCCTGCCCACCCAGCCGGAGGATCGGATATGAGCCGCGCCACGAAGGAAGAAGACGAGAACTGGGTCGGCACGCCGCCCGAGGGCTTTCACTCGCGCGACAAGGCGGACCCGGACTTCTGGAGGGCCGAGTGGCCGAAGTACGCGATCGGAGCGGGCGTCCTGATGACCCTCGTCGTGGTCGTAGTGCTGATCGCCGTGATGCTCTAGCACGATGCCCGCAGGGTGGGGCGGGCATTGCATCTGCGATGCGGAACAATGCTCGCATGCCGATCGAGTTCTCCCAGCGGGTACGGCGCATCCCGGTCTATCCCGTCGCCGACGGGTACTCGCTGCCCGACGACGTCGCGATGCTCGCCTCCAACGAGTCGCCCGAGCCGCCGCTGCCGGCGGTCGTCGCGGCCGCGACGCGTGCCCTGGCGCGCGTCAACCGCTACCCGGACCCGTCGAACTCCGCGCTGCGGCGCGCGCTGGGCAACCGCTACGGCGTCGCCCCGAGCCGGATCGCGGTCGGCAACGGCTCCTGCGACATCCTGCTCGCCGCCGGCGAGGCGCTGCTCGAGCCGGGCGCCGAGCTCGTCTACGCGTGGCCGTCGTTCAGCGTCTATCCCCACCTCGCGGCCGCCTCGGGCGCCCGCGCGATCACCGTCGAGCTCGACGGCGAGCAGCGCCACGACCTCGACGCCATGGCGCGGGAGATCACCGCGGCCACGCGCCTCGTGATCGTCTGCAACCCCAACAACCCGACGTCGACGGCGCTGCCCTACGACGAGATCGCGGCGTTTGCTCAGACGGTTGCGCCGCACGTCGCGCTGATCATCGACGAGGCCTACTGCGAGTTCAGCCTGCTCGACGACCCCGACGCGACGCTCGACCTGCTGCCGCGCCACCCCAACCTCGTGCTGCTGCGGACGTTCTCCAAGGTGCACGGCCTGTGCGGGCTGCGCGTCGGCTATGCGCTGTGCGGCAGCGAGGCCTTCCCGCGCGCGGTCGGCGCCGTACGCCAGCCGTTCTTCTGCAACTCCGCCGCCCAGGCCGCCGCGATCGAGGCGCTCTCACACCAGGACGCCGTCGCCGAGCGCGTCGAGCGCGCGATCGTCGCGCGCGTGGAGCTCGAGGCGGGGCTGAACGCCCTCGGCATCGAGCCGGCCGAGTCGCAGGCGAACTTCTGCTGGTTCGACCTGCCGCCGGATGCCGACGAGGCCGCGGTTGTCAAGGGACTGGCCGAGCGCGGCGTCCTCGTGCGCGCCGGCACGGCGCTGGGGCGGGAGGGCGCGCTTCGCGTGACGTATGGCACGCCGCAACAAAACGTCCGTTTCCTCGACGCCCTCGCCCAAGTCCTCTAGGATCCGCTTTCGATGATCCGGTCCACCGACAGCGCCCGCACCAGCTTTACGTCGTTCGCGCGTCGGTATCTCGCCTGGCGATTTATCTAGGCGCTCGGCTCACCGTACCCTCTTTCCGCCCTTTCGCCGAGCGCCCGCAGTACCGATGTCAGGCGTTCAATCCTCGAAAGGACCCAGTGAGACCGTGATCGAAATGAGAAGCAAACCGCGCGCCGGCGGCGTGGTCGAGCCCGGCGCGGTACGTGACACGCGCATCGCGCGCGTCTCCGCGCTGACGACGCCGGCCGACCTGCTCGAGCACCTGCCGCTCGAGCCCGAGATGGCCGAGCTCGTCCTGCGCGGACGAGCCGAGGTCGAGGCAATCCTCGACGGCATCGACGACCGGCTGCTCGTCGTCGTCGGCCCCTGCAGCGTCCATGATCCGGACGCCGCGCTCGAGTACGCGCGGCGGTTGCGCGCCGAGGCCGACCGCCACGAGCAGGATCTGCTCATCGCGATGCGCGTGTACTTCGAGAAGCCGCGCACGACGACGGGCTGGAAGGGCCTCATCAACGACCCGCACCTCGACGGCTCGGGTGACGTCGACGCCGGCGTGCGCGCCGCGCGCGAGCTGCTGCTCGAGGTTCTGCGCCTCGGCCTGCCGGTCGGCTGCGAGTTCCTCGACCCGATCACGCCGCAGTACATCTCCGACACCGTCTCGTGGGCGGCGATCGGCGCGCGCACGACCGAGAGCCAGATCCACCGCCAGCTCGGCTCCGGTCTGTCGATGCCCGTCGGCTTCAAGAATCGCACCGACGGCAACGTCCAGGTCGCCGTCGACGCCGTTCGCGCCGCCGCGGCCACGCACTCCTTCGCGGGCGTCGACCACAGCGGCACGCCGGCGATCCTGCACACGACCGGCAACCCGGACGGCCACGTCATCCTGCGCGGCGGCTCGGGCGAGCCCAACCACGAGGCCGCCGGGGTGCAGAGCGCGCTGGCCAAGCTGCGCGGCGCGGGGCTGGCCGAGCGGCTCGTGATCGATGCCTCGCACGACAACAGCGCCAAGGACCACGATCGCCAGCCGCTCGTCGCCTCGCAGATCGGCGCGCAGGTCGCCGGCGGCAGCCGCGCGATCGTCGGCGTGATGCTCGAGTCATTCCTGGTGGCGGGGCGCCAGAACGTCGCCGACGGCCAGGAGCTGACGTACGGCCAGTCGATCACCGACGCCTGCATAGCCTGGGACGCGACGGTCGACGTGCTCGACGGCCTCGCCGACGCGGTGCGCGACCGCCGGGCGTGAGGGTCGCGCTCGCCGGGGTCGGCCTGATCGGCGGCTCGATCGGCCTGGCCGCGCGGGAACGCCTGGGCGCGTACGTGATCGGCTACAACCGCAGCCCAGGGCCGTTGGCACTCGCCCTCGAGCGGGGCGCGATCGACGAGGCGGTCACGAGCATCGCGGCGATCGACACGGCCGACATCGCGATCGCGGGCGTCGCGGTCGACGCGCTGCCGGCGACGGTGCGCGCGCTCTGCGACGCCCTGCCCGGCGCGGTCGTCACCGACGTCGGCTCCACCAAGGCCGCGCTCGTCGGCGCGATCGACTCGCCAACCTTCATCGGCGGCCACCCGCTGGCG
>JBBSMC010000105.1:0-7729 GCA_038233375.1 Solirubrobacterales bacterium | reverse complement strand
CGCTCGGGATGGGTCGGGTCGGCCAGCGACGGCAGGTTGAGCAGCACGAAGGCGAGCTGGAACGGGCGCCAGGAGCGATTGCGCGGCTCGTCGGCCTCGGCGACCGCGGCGGCGATGCCCAGGCGCGGGTCGCGGCGGCGCAGCTCGCCGGCGATCGTGTGCACCCGCTGCTGGCGCATCGCGCGGTTGGCGAAGCGAAACGCCTCGGCGACGTCGGGCGTCGCGAGCGCGGCGATGCCCGCCCGCATGCGCCCGGCCGTGGCTCGGGCTTGGGCGAGATGCCGGCGGGCGCTCGGCTCGTGGCCCTCGAGCCGTGCGGAGGGGTCGCCGATGCGCAGCTCCTGGCCGTCGATCCAAGCTTCGTAGGCATCGACGAGCGGGAGCAGGAGCGTTGGAAGCTCGGCGTCGGCCGCGGCGCCGAGCCGCGCCATGTCGAGCGCCTCGGCCGCGGCGGCGAACGGCGTCGCGACGGCCGCGTCGGCGAAGTCGCTCGCGCCGGGGGCGTCGGTGCGCGGCACGTCGGCGGCGGGCAGTGCGGTGGTGCGGACGCGCAGGCCGCGGTCGGGCCGCCCTGGCGAGAGCTCGACCTCGGTCGCGACTCCGTGGCCGACCGCCAGCTCGACGGTGTCGCGGTAGAGCAGCTCGAGGCCGCTCAGCTCGCCGCGGTCGACCGCGGGCGTGAGCGCCGCGACGTCGACCGAGCGGCGCACGAAGGCCGCGCTGCCGTCGGCGGCCTCGGCGCGCAGCTGCGCCTGGCAGAGCCACTTCTCGACCGAGCGACCGCCCGCGGCCTCCTGCCCGTTGACGAGGAAGAGCGACACGAGGCGCCCGCCGTCGCGCTCGCGCACGAGCCCCTCAAGGCGCACGTCGGGCTGTTCGGGGTCGAGTTGCTGGGGCGCGACCCGGCCACCGCGGTCGATCTGCACGATCGCCTCGCCGCCGCACGGTCGTCGCCGCCAGACGCGCGCTGCGGCGCCGTCGGGGGCCAGGCGCTCCTCGCTCGTCGCGCGCTCGTAGGCGCCCCAGGTCGCGCCGACCCGCAGCGCCTCGCAGCCCTCCGCGACCGCGACCGTGAGCCCGAACGCCGACGGCACGAGCTGATCGATCGCCGCGGGACGTTCCTCGGGCCGGCCCTCGGCGCCGGAGTCGGCGGTGATTCCGCTGCTGGCCAGCTCGTCCTCGGGCTGGGCGTCGGAGGCGGCGCTCTCGTCGTCCGCGTCGTCGTCGGTCGACGTGGAGGAGGTGGGCGACCAGCCGGGGTCCGCGCCGGAGCCCGCGCGCGGCTCCAGCCGCGGGGCGAGCAGGCCGAGCAGGTAGCGGTCGATCGGCGGCCTATCGGTGGCGAGCTCCTCGCGCTCGCCGCCGAGCGGCCCGACGAGGTCGTCGCGGACGAGCTGCTCGACCTCGTCGCGCAGCTCGCGCGGTGAGCGGCCGAGGGCGTCAGCCATCGTGGTACTGCTCCTCGAGGCACTCGGCGTGATGGTCCTCGACGGAGCGTCGACGGGAGGGCGTCACGAGTACGCGACCCTACCGAGCGAGAGTAGGAACGTCGCACGGTGGTTCCACGGGACCATCCAGGCCGGCATCTACGGTCCGGTGATGCTCCGGCCCATCCAGGTGCGTGATCCCCTGCATGTCTTTGTCGAGGTCGCTGGCGCCGAACGCCCGGTCGTCGACTGCCCGGCGTTCCAGAGGCTGCGGCACATTCACCAGCTCGCGCTCTGCTACCTGGTGTACCCCAGCGCGACGCACCGTCGCTTCGAACACTCCCTCGGCGTCATGGAGCTGGCGTCGCGGATCTTCGATGTCGTCACCGACCAGAAGAGACTGACCGATGAGGTGCGTTCCATCGTGCCGGACGACCTGCACGAGCTGCACTACTGGCGACGGGTCCTGCGGGTTGCCGCGCTATGCCACGACACGGGTCACCTGCCGTTCTCGCACGCAGCCGAGGAGGAGCTGCTGCCAGCCGGCACCAGCCACGAGTCGCTCAGCGAGGCGGTCATCCGCTCACCTCAGATGCTGCAGGTCTGGAAGGAGATGAAGCTCGACGCCGACGACATCGTGGCGTTGGCCATCGGACCTGCCGACGAGACGCCGCTCGGGCCGTGGGAGGCGATCCTTTCCGAGATCATCACGGGCAACGTCTTCGGCGCCGACCGAATCGACTACCTGCTTCGCGACTCCCTGCACACCGGGGTCGCGTACGGCCGCTTCGATCACCATCGACTCATCGAGTCGTTGCGGATCCTGCCGCCTGCGCCCACGGGCGGCACGGACGAGGAATCCAGCGTGGAGCCAACGCTTGGCGTCACCGCTGGTGGGTTGCAGTCCGCCGAGGCCCTGGTCCTGGCGCGGTACTTCATGTTCTCCCAGGTGTACCTCCACAGGGTCCGCCGGATCTACGACATCCATCTCAAGGACTTTCTGCAGGCATGGCTTCCGGACGGCCGTTTCTCCGTCGACCTTGATGGCCACTTGGCCATGACCGACAACGAGGTCAACGCGGCAATGTCGGCGGCCGCTCATGATTCCGCCGCCCTCGGACACGCCCACGCCGCTCGGATCGCTGAGCGCAAGCACTTCAAGACGCTGTACAAGCCGACAGCCTCCGATGTGGAGCGCAACGCGGCGGGAGCCAAGCAGCTCTATGAAGCCGCGGTCGAGAAGTTCGGCGCTGAGGAGGTTCGCTACGACCGGTACGGCAAGGACGGTGGCAGCAACGTCTTCCCGGTGGTCGAGCGTGACGATCGAGTGGTCGCCTCATCGGGAGCGTCCGACGTGCTTGACAAAGTTCCAACGGCGATAAGTCATTACGTGTTCGTCAGCCCTGAGAGCTACACCGAAGCGCACGCTTGGATGACCACGGACTTGCAGGACATCACGGCTCCACGAGCCGAAGACGAGGATCTGGAGGAGGGCCAGTGACCGAATCACGCCGTGCAGCGCTTGTCGCTCAGCTTGTCGAGCGCCTCCGCGCTCACGAGAGCTGGGCCGGCGAGACGCATGTGCAGAAGAGCACCTACGTCCTGCAGCAGTTGCTCGGCGTCCCGATGGGCTTGCCGTTCCAGCTATACAAGTTCGGGCCGTTCTCCTTCGAGCTGCGTGATCTGCTCGGCCAAATGCGGAGCCTCCACCAGCTCGAAATGGAGCTCCAGCCCTACCCCTACGGGCCCAAGCTCCGTGTCGGCCCCGGCGCTCCTCAGTTGCAGACCCGATTCCCGAAGACCATTCGGAAGTACAGCGCGGTTGTCGACTTCGTCGCGTCCGAGGTCGGACGACTAGGTGTCGGTTCCCTTGAGCGCATCGCCACGGCGCTGCTCGTCCAGACCGAGCTCCCCGACGCCGGTGTCAAGGAACAGGTGGCCCGCCTGCACGCTTACAAGCCTCACGTTTCCGTCGAGCAGGCCGCGGAAGCACTTGGCCAGGTCGACCAGCTCGCAGGCAGGGCACAGCAAGCAGGCGTCACGCTCGCCGCTTGAGGCTTTCGTCGCGCGGCTCTGGCACACCCAGAGCCCGTCAGGCATCGCCGACATCGAAGCTCAGCGCGGCTCGCGCCGCGGCGCGGCGGCCCGGCCTTGCCTTCTGCCTGTCGTGAAGCCCCTGGCGGACCTCCTCGGCCCAGCGCTCGTGGTTGAGCTCCATCAGCCGGTCGAGAACCTCCTGCCGCGGTTTGGGCGCGAACGTGAAGCGGGTGCCGAACTTCGTCGGATGGAAGTCGTGCCCGAGCTCCAGGTCGGTCCAGCCGTAGGCGTCGCGGACGGCGTGGTCGAGCGCGACGTGGATCTCACGCAGCTCGACGATGTCGTCCGCAGTCTCGTCGGGATCGTGGACGCGGTTGTAGGTCGTGGTGAGTCCTTCCTGGCGGTCGAGCATCAGCGCGCTGCGGTGCTCGTTCAGCCGGCCGCCGAGACTGCTGACAACGGGGGTGAGCCCAGGCTGAACGAAGGTCTCGAAGCAATCGGTAGGCGTGTAGTTGGGATCAGTACGCATCGTCGATCCCTGTTTGATCGCCCACTCGCGATGAATGGCGCTTGAGAGGAGCCCGAAATGGGCATCGTCATGGTCGGCGAATACCACAAGCTTGTTGCCGTAAACGATCCCTGTCGGGACCATCGCCGGTTGAACGGTGCGGCTCGTAATCGTGATAGCTATGCAACGCTCAGACCCGCTGACGGCGCGGTAAAGGCCGCTCACTCTCTCACCGAACTGCCACCACTTCCTCCTATAGACCTCACGGTTTTTCTTCGCCCGCTCCGGTCGTACTAGACGCTCGACCCGCGCGAATGGAAGTTCGTACTCGCGCGCCTTCTCCTCCGGCAAGTCGCCGAAGTCAATGACCCAACGCGCTGGCGAGCAGTCCGGTCGCTGATTGAGATCCTCGCCGACGAGGTACGGCGAAACCACCTCGCGATTGCGCGAGTCAGCTGCGGTAAGCGCCTCCGCTTCTTGTTGGGACAGGACAAACCCCATACCCAACGGGTAGGAGCCGATAAAGGAGCCGCCCCGGCTGCCCTGCAATCGATGTGGGTTCCCATCGAACCTGCTGCGCAGGGTCAACGCAGAGGTCATCCCGTCGATTTGGACATGGTCGAGCCAGCGCAGGCCGTCCCAGCGTGGGCGCCGGGCCCACACGGTGGCCATTTCGAGATTGGCACCACCAGGCCACGGTTCACTGGCAATCGCGCGGTGCAGACACAAGCCCCGTTCCGCGGTGATTTGGTCTAGCCCGACCTCGCGTGTGTCGCTCTGAGCCACCGTGTTAGTAGCGATCAGTCCGAAGCCTCCACTTGGCTGGAGCAAGCTCGTAGCACGTAGGAAGAAGTACGCGACAAGATCTGCATTTCCACGCACTCCGCGCGCCAGCCAAACCAGGAGAGCATCGCGGTATTGAGTCCCGAGTGCGCCTGTGATCTTCTTCCCACCCTGAAACGGCGGGTTTCCGACGATGGCGTCGAATCCCCGCTGCGCTCGAACTTCGGGGAACTCGAGCGCCCAATGGAACGGGTCGCGGTCGGCCCAGTTCACTTCGGCGACCTCGCCGACGGCGCGTCGTGTCTCGACCAGCCACCCGTCGGCCAGGTCGCATAGCGATGTCCGGGCGACGCGACGGTCGACCGACTCACTGTCCGCCCGCAGCAGCGTCCGCACCCGCGTCGCGACGTCCGGCCCGGCGAGCGGGTCGGCGTCCGCCTGGCTGAGCGCCGCGCCGACCACCAGGTCGCCGAGCAGCTTGGCGTCCTCGAGCGCCGCGTCGGACTTATCAAGCAGCGCCGCCTTGCGCTCGGCGTCGGCGGGGTCGATGACCACGAAAGCCTCGAGGTCGCGCCGCAGCGCGAGCGAGCGCTCGACTGCCGCCTCGATCTCGTCGGCGCCGAGGTCGAGGCTCGCCTGGCGCGGCCACTGCGGGTCCATGTGGAACACGCGCAGCTGGCGCAGGTCGGTGATGCCGAGCAGCGAGTCGCCGGCGCGCAGTGCGTGGTCGACGAACGAGAACGGCCGGTCCTTCGCGAGCGTGACCAGCCACAGCGAGAGCTTTGCCATCTCCACCGCCATCGGGTTCTTGTCGACGCCGTAGAGGCAGCGCTCGGTCACGAGGCGGTGCGCGAGCAGGTCGCGCTCCTGCGGATCGGCGGGGATCGCCGGCTCGCCGGGCGCCTCGGCGCGCGGGTGGCCGAAGACCGTCCACTCGCCGGGGCCGTCGAGCGCCGCCCACCCCTCGAGCAGACGCGCGGCCAGGTAGCGGCAGGCCGCGACGAGGAAGGCACCCGAGCCCATCGCGATGTCGGCGACCTTGAGCTCGAGCAGCTCGGCGGCGGGGCGCAGCCGCCAGTTCGCCTCGTCGGCCTCCTGTGCCGGGCCGGGCGCATAGGCGGCGGGATCGAGCGCGTGGCGCACGACCTCCTCGGCGAGCTGGCGCGGCGTGTAGTAGGTGCCCGAGGCGCGGCGGTCGAGCGCCTGGGTGACATAGAGCGAGCCGGCCTGGAGCACCTGCGGATCGCCGCGCAGGTCGTCGCGCAGCAGCGCGGCGTAGGGGAGCACGCGGTCGCGCAGCGCCGGGTCGTTGCCACACGCCGCCAGCAGCAGCGCGGCGCGCTGGTCGACCGGCGGGTCGGCCGCGAGCGCCTTCTCGATCGCCTTGACGCTGCGGCCCGTCTCCTTCGCCAGGCGGGTCGCCAGCAGATCGTCGCCCTCGGCCGCCCAGGCCTCGACCTCGCCCAGGGCGAGCTCGGGCTCCTGTCTGCCGCCCAGCGCGAGCGCCGTGTCGGTGATGCGGACCGCCGTGTGGTCGAGCAGCCCCTCGTAGACGTGGCCGATCTGCTCGACGTCGAGCGCTCGGTAGGAGAGCAGCACGCGCGCGCCCTCCTTCCCGCCCTGGTCGAGCGTGAGCAGCGCGTCGAGCAGGTGGAGCATCGTCCGGTCGTCGACCGGCAGCGGCCGGGCGCCCTGCTCGTGCCAGCTCGTGCCGGGCGCGCGACCCTCGAGGAACGGGTAGCGGTCAGGGTCGAAGAGGCCGCCGCCGTAGGCGGGCAGGCGCAGCGCGTCGTGCTCGATGCCGCCGTGCACCGCCCGGAAGAGCGCGAGCACGCGGTGCCAGGCCGCGGTAGAGCGCTCGAGTGGATCCTCGCCATCGCGGTCGGCGCGCTCCTGCAGCTGGGCGCGCAGCCCGGAGGCGGCGAGCGTCTCGGCGTACAGCGGGTCGTCGATCGGCAGCAGCTTGCGCTCCTCGGCGACGAAGAGGAAGACGAGCCGCATCATCACCGTCACCGCGCCGCGGTAGACCTCGGCGGCCGCGAGGTCGAGGAGGAGCGCGCCGTGGCGCTCGCGATCCTCGCGGTCGAGCGTGGCAACGAGCAGCTCGACGGCGTGACGGACCTGGGAGCCCAGCTGGTCGGCGACCTCCTGCTGCTTGTCGGCGCTCTGCTGCAGCAGCTCCGCGAGGCCCTCCTCTTCGGGAAGGGCAAAGAAGCGGCGTGCGCCGAGCAGGGTCGCGAACGCCCGCAGCGTGAGTGGCTCCTCCATCCACAGCTCCGCGCGCCATGTGCAGGTCCCGGTCGTCTGGTTCGGCCGCGCCCAGACGAGCGTCCAGCGCGCCCCGTCGGTGACGAGCGCGAGCGGCGTGCCCGTCGCTTTGGCGAGCTCGGCGGCTCGGTCGATCGGGCTGGCCGCCCACGCCTCGCCGGGGAGCGGGCGGTCGAGCCGGGTGCCCTCCGGGTGGGTGCGGACGAGCAGAACGGGCGGCCGGCCCTCACGGCCGTGATCGCGGACGACGAACGACGGCAGCAGCGTGACGCCGTGCTCGGCGACCCGGTGCGAGGGATCGGCGTCGGTCGCCTCGCTCGTCGAGTCGCGCAGCTCGAGGAGCTCGTCGACCACCCAGCGCACCCAGCGGGCCTGGAGCTCCGGTGCGGCGCGCCACTCGTCGTAGGCGAGCTTGAGCTGGGCCCGCGCGGCAGGGCGCTCGTCGAGCCCGTCGGGAAGGGCGCGCTTGAGCGCGGGGACAGTGAGGAACGGGCCGCTTGGCTCGACGAGCGACAGCCACTCGGCGTGGTGGGCCTCGATCGATGGGCGCTTGGGGCGAGCCATCAGGTCCCGGGCGGGTCGAGGGCGGAGGTCATGCGACGGATCGGTGGGCCAGACCCGCTCAGGTCAGGGGGTCGCGAGATCGAAGACCGAGATCCGACCATCGCGCGAAGTCATGATCTCGACTGCAGAGCTCCAGGCCGTG
>JBBSMC010000104.1:0-7963 GCA_038233375.1 Solirubrobacterales bacterium | reverse complement strand
GCCGAGCGCCGCCACCAGAGCCGCCGCGGCCCCCGCCGCGAGCACCCCGCGCGATACCGCTGAACGTCGTGTCGTCCCCATGTCTTGCGTCTCCTTGTCCGTGACGAATCGCGAGCAAGCTACCAGCATCCAGTGCATCGAAAAAAGGGGGTTGACCGAACCCTGGGGTGCGGCAGACCGAACCCTGGGACCCCAGGGTTCGGCGCGTTCTGCACATCGGTCGCTGCTCGCGATCAGACCCCGCGGGCTGATCGCTGGCGCAGCTCCTTCGGCTCGAGCAGCAGCGCATCGACGCGGTCCAGCGGCACGGTCCGGCCGGCCTGGATCGCGCGGCGCTCGCGCAGCGCGCGCGGCAGCCCGGCGAGCCCCGCCACCCGGCCCGCAACCTCGACCGCGACGAGTCGCCGCGGGCGATTGGTGCGCAGCTCCAGCAGCCAGCGCCGCGCCAGCGAGCGCGGGCCCGTCCGGGGCAGGCAACGCATCGCGCACCAGGCGCTGTTGCGGGCCACGTAGAAGCGCGCCCGGGCGTGCGACTTCGTCGTGGCGCCGAGGCGGTGCGTGACCCGCGCGGCTGGCACGAGCAGCGCGTGCCAGCCCGCCAGGACCGCGCGAAAGGCGAGGTCGACGTCCTCGTAGTAGAGGAAGAAGCGCTCCTCGTAGCCGCCGAGCGCGTCGAAGACGTCGCGCCGGAAGACGGGCGCGGCCCCCGGCGCCGCGAAGACGGCGTACGGCTCGGCGGGAAGGTCGTCGAGCGGACGGTCGCGCAGGAGCTTGTAGGCGTAACCCGCCGCGCAGTACTGGTCGCCGGCGCTCTCGATTCGGCCGGTCGCGGCGCTGACGAGCACGCTGCCCAGGGCCCAGGTGAGCTCGTCGCGCGGGGCGGCGGTCAGCCGCGCCAGCCAGTCCGGCGCCGGCGTCGCGTCGGAGTTCAGCACGCAGACCCAGCGCGCCGACGTCGCGCGCACGCCGCGGTTGGCGCCTGCGGCGAAGCCGAGGTTGTGACCGAGCTCCAGTACGCGCACCTCGGGATGGTGCGCGTGCAGCAGCGCCAGCGAGCCGTCGCGCGAGCCGTTGTCGGCGACGACGATCTGCACCGGCGCGAGCGTCTGCGCGGCGAGCGCGGCGAGGCAGTCCGGCAGCAGTCGCTCGCCGTCGTAGTTGACGATGACGACCGCGACGCCCGAGTCGGCCACGGCTTAGTGCTGCCCGGGATCGAACTGCGCGACGAAGGCGTCGATGTCCGGGCTGGAGAGCGCGTCGACGTGCTGCTTGACGCGCTCGGTCGGCCAGTCCCACCAGCGGATGCGCAGCAGCGCCTCGACCTGCTCGTCGCTGAAGCGCCGGCCGATCTCCTTCGCCGGGTTGCCGACGACGATCGCGTAGGGGCGCACGTCCTTGGCGACGACCGCCTTCGTCCCGACGACCGCGCCGTCGCCGATCGTCACGCCCGACATGACCGTACAGCCGTTGGTGATCCAGGTGTCCGAGCCGATCACGATGTCCCCGCGGCCGTGCGTGAAGCCGTCCTCGTAGGCGCCGGGCAGCTCGAGCATCGCGCGCAGGCCGTACAGCGAGACCCATTCGACGCGGTGCAGCCCGCCGACGTAGAAGTCCGCGTCGGGCGCGACCGAGGCGAAGTTGCCGATGATCACGCGGCCGCTGTCGCCCTTGTAGCGAATTACGTTGGGCGCGTAGTAGCTCATCGTGCCCATGACGAGCGTGCCGTCGGCGATGTGCTGCTGCGCACGGTCCTGCAGCGCGACCGTGCCCTCGGCGTTGTTCAGCGTGCGGCGCAGGTGCTGGACGGCCGCGACGCGGGCCTTCAGCCGGCGCCCCTCCTGGACGACCCGGCGGGCCTGACCGGTGGCGCGTCGGACGGGGCTCCGCATCGCGAGGAGTCTAGGACGGCGCGCTCCGGCGCCGCAGCCGCACGAGGACGACGAGCACGACGAACGCCAGCAGCGCCACGACCGCGGTGGAGAACGGCCCGACGATCGTGTCGACCTCCTCGAACTGGCTGCCCAGCGCGATAGACCTCCGAGCGGATCAGGTCGGTGATGGCGGCGATCACCCCCGGTACGCTCGCAGAGTGTCTCCCGATCCCGCGCTGGCGGAGCTCTACGAGGCGAAGGCGCAGACCTATGCGTCATTCGGAAACGGCGCCATCGCCGCGCACGCCGAGCGTCTGCTGCCCGACGGCGGACGCGTGCTCGACGTCGGCTGCGCCTCGGGCGGCCTGCTCGCGCTGCTGCGCTCCCGCGCCGGCCACCTCGCCGGTCTCGAGCTGTCGGCGAGCGCCGCGACCAGTGCCGCGCAGATCGCCGACCACGTCGTGCAGGGCGCGGTCGAGGACCCCGACCTGCCGTTCGCCGAGAACAGCTTCGACCTCGTCGTGCTGGCAGACGTGCTCGAGCACCTCGCCGATCCCGCCGCGGCGCTGGGGCGCGCCGTGCGCTGGTGCCGGCCTGGCGGGGCGGTGCTGGTCAGCGTGCCCAACGTCGCGCACTGGCAGGCGCGCCTCACGCTGCTGCGCGGGCGCTGGCCGCAGGCCGACAGCGGCACCTTCGACGCCGGCCACCTGCGCTGGTTCACCCGCGACGCGCTGGGCGAGCTGCTCAGCGGCGCCGGGCTGCGCGACGTCGAGCTGGACGCGATCGTCCCCGCGCTGTGCAACCACGCGCCGGCTGCGGCCGGGCCGCTCGTCCGGCGCCTGGAGCCCGCCTGGCAGTCGCTGGGCCGCCGCGCGCCGGGGCTGTTCGGCTACCAGGTCGTCGGGGTCGGCCGGCGCTGACCAACGTCCGAGCGCCGGGAGCACGTAGGCTGCCGCCCCCATGGGCCTGCGCGACGTCCGCTACGACATGAACCACGGCGCCGCGCGGCGCATCCTGATGCCGACCCTCGAGCGCTGGGCCGCGTCGCATGCGCCCGACGCCGAGGTGCTCGAGGTGGGGGCGGGGCACTACGACCACCGTCCGTTCTTCTCCTGCACGCTGACGAAGTTCGACGCCGACACGACGCAGAGCCCCGACATCGTCGGCGACGCGCACGCGATGTCGATGCAGGACGACCGCTTCGACGCGGCGCTCGCGATCAGCGTCCTCGAGCACGTCGACGACCCCTACCAGGTCGTGCGCGAGATGTACCGCGTGCTCAAGCCCGGCGCGCCGGTGCTCGCATGGATCCCGTTCACGTTCGGCGTGCACGGCTTCCCGGAGGACGTCAGCCGCTTCACGGCCTTCGGCATGCGCCGGCTCTTCGAGCGCGCCGGCTTCGAGGTCGTGCGCATCGACGAGAGGCCCTACTCCGGCGCGTTCCTGCAGATGACGAACCTGGTCCACTTCGTCCTGCCGCGCACCGATCACCGCCGCTGGGTGCGGCCGCTGAACAAGGCGCTGTTCCTGGTCTTCCGGATGGGCTATCCGCTCGACGAGCGCTTCGACAAGCTCAAGCTCAAGAACCTGTACACGGGCGCCGAGATCGAGGCCCGCAAACCGCTGACCTAGCCGGCGTCAGCGGGAGGTCTTCGCGCCGTACATGCGGTTGACGCTGCGCAGCAGAAACGGGCCCAGCGTGCTGGCGAAGAGCGGCGTGAGGTGCGTCACGTCCTTGTGCACGAGGACGCCGCCGACGACGGGGTAGCAGAGCTTCGGGCTGCACATGAAGCGCGTCAGGTCGACGAGGTGCACCCGCGCCGTGCCCCGCCGGAGTGCCGCGATCGCCGCGGGATCGCGCCGGACGGCCGTGCGCCGTGCGAGCGCGCACGTCGGGCCGGGCCGCTGGTTGCGGATCATCGCGCGCTGGATGCAGCCGGGCGTGCTCTCGCGCACGGTCGGGGTGTCGCGCAGCACGACGATCTCGCGAACCGTCTTGGGCAGGCGCCGCCATGCGTTGATGAATCCCTGGATCTCGTACCTGCTCGCGTTGCGGCCGCGGGGGGCGCGAACGCCGAGGCCCGCGAGCTGCGAGACGAATACCGTGCGGACGCCGGGGTGGCGCCGAAACCACGAGAAGACCGCGTTGCGCCAGCGCCCGCAGCTGCTGCGCCGCGCCTTGTCGATGTCGGGCGTCGCCGTCGACAGCGGGCAGCCCGCGCGCGTCAGCGAGTAGCCCCGCCAGTTGCGCGCCTGTGCCACGACCTCGAGCGCGCCTCGCCAGTGCGTGGCGTGGCTGTCGCCGATCAACGCGATCGTGCGGTCCGCGCGCGGCGAGTTGACGCCGAACGAGCACGTATAGGGCAGCTTCCGCGAGACGATCTTGCATGGCGCGTTGGGGGAGAGAACCGCCTCGTCGGGCTCTGGTACGACGGCCAGGCGCAGCTCCGGGTTGACGCAGCGGTAGCGCGGGTTGCGCGAAGCCGCGCCGAAGCACGGCGGCTCCGCCAGCGGCTTGATCTGGGCGATCACGTTGCCGTTGTCGGGCGAGAAGTCGTCGCACGCGTCGGCCGGGACGCAGGACCACTTCGACAGCGCCTGCCACGAATAGCGCCCCTGGCGCAGGTTGATGGCGCTGGGGTCGAAGACCGCCACCACGGAACGGTCGTCGGGCCGGCTGACGACCCCTTGGACGACGCCGTTGGAGACGCTGCCGCCGAACGGATCAAGCCGGGAATACGTCAGCCCGGGCTCGTTTGCGCCGTCCCCGCCGCCGAAGACGCAGATCCGCGCCCGCGGGGTGGGCAGGTTGCCGTAGTAGAGGTCGATGCACAGCGCGCGGCCGCTGGCGGCGGCGAGCTGCGACGGCTGCCACGCTCCCGCGGTCGTGATGCGCATCAACAGCTGGGTCCCGCGCTGGCCGAACGTGACCGAGCGCAGGTCCAGCGGGCTGGGCGCGGCGTCGGGTGCGTCGGTGTGCGGCAGGGGGTCGCGATCGGGGATCGCCGCCACGCTCGTGGACGGAAGGACGAGCAGCGCCAGGGCGCATGAGAAGACTCTGAGGAAGCGTCCGGCGGCGTTCACCGTCCGACATCATGCCCGGTCGGTGTGCAACCTTGTCGCACCACCGCGCCCGGCCTCGCCGCAGACCCCCCGAAGGAGTTTTCCATTGACCCCGTTCACCAGTCCCCGCCTGCTTCGCACCGTCGCCGTCTCCGCATGCCTCGCGGTCGCCGGCCTCGCCGGCACCTCGTCGCCCGCCCTCGCGGCGAAGACCAAGACCTGCAAGGCCGCGAGCACGAAGTACCCCAACGCCAACCCCGGCGGCTACTTCACCTCGCTGAAGGTCACCAGGGCGACGTGCGCCAGCGGCGCCAAGCTCATGAAGGCCTACTACAACTGTCGCCGTAAGGGCGGCCAGGGCGTACAGGGCAAGTGCAAGGCCTCAAAGGTCAACGGTCTGAGGTGCACCGAGAAGCGCCCCGCCAGCGGCAACAACGGCTCCGAATTCAACGCGACCGTGACCTGCAGGAGAGGCTCGAAGAGGATCGTCCACACCTACCAGCAGAACCTCGGCTAGCCGCTGGCACCGGACGCGACTGTCGATCAGCCGGCGGCGGCGAAGCGCACCACGCCGCCGTCGCGCTGCTCGATCACCTGCCCGTCGCTGACGAGCAGGTCGACGTGCCCGAGCACCTCTGACAGCGTCAGGTAGGCCTGCGCCACCGCGACGTTGCCCCACAGCGATTGCGCGATCTCGTAGGCGGTGACCGACCCGCCCGGCCCGCCGTCGGCGATCAGGCGGCGGATCTTCTCCGCGCGCCGCGCGTGCAGCCGGAAGCGCTCGTCGATCAGCGCGACATGGTCGGTCACGGGCTCGCCGTGGCCGGCGAGCACGAAGTCGACGTTCGCCATCGCCCGCGTCGCGCGCAGCGACGCCATGTAGATCTCCAGCGCGTGCGGCCGGTCGGCCGTCTCGCCGCCGCCGCCTCCACCGCCGCCTCCGTCCGCCGCGTGCGCCGCCGCGAGCGGGCGTGAGATCAGCGGGTTGGAGGAGATGTGCTTGATGAGGTGATCGGCGCCGAGCACGATGCCGCGCTGCTCGTCGTGGAAGATCGTGTCCGACGGCGAGTGGCCGGGCCGGTGGTGAACGCGCAGCGTGCGGTCGCGCAGGCGCAGCTCGGCCCCGGCCGCGAGCGGCCGCGTGACGGTCGCCGCCGCGCCCCAGCCGCGATAGCTCTGCGAGACCCCGATCAGCGCGACGCGGACGTCCTCGGGGATGCCGTGCTCGGCCATGACCCGCTCTGCGAAGGCGTCGTCGGCGTCCATCGCCTCGCTCCAGTGCTCGACCCACGGCGCCAGCAGGTCCAGCGCCGCGACCTCGGCGCCCGAGCGCCGGGCGAGGATCCCGACCAGGCCGAGGTGGTCGATGTGCTGATGGGAGATGACGATCAGGCCGAGGTCCTCGACGCGCCGGCCGTGCTCGGCGAGCGCGCGCTCGAGGGTGTCCAGCGCCGTGCCGGAGTTCGGGCCGCTGTCGACGAGCGTCAGCGGGTCGTCCTCGATCAGGTACGTGTTGACCCGGCCGACGCGAAAGGGCGTGGGAATCGGCAGGCAGTGGATGCCGGCGTCGGCGGCCCGGGCGAGCGCCGCAGCGGCGTCCGCCACCGAGTCCGCGGTCATGACCGGATGATGTCGAGCACCTCGTCGCGCCGGCGCTCCATGTCCTGCACGGAAACCAGCGACTCGAGGCAGAGGCGCATGAGCGGCTCGGTGTTCGAGGTGCGCACGTTGAAGTGCCAGTCGTCGTAGTCGACCGAGACGCCGTCGAGGTGGCCGATCCTCGCGTCCGCGTAGCGCTCCTCGATCGCGGCGAGCTTGGCCGGCCCGTCCTTCACCGTCGAGTTGATCTCGCCGGAGATGAAGTACGTCGAGCGGTAGCGATCGAGCAGCGCCGACAGCCTGACGTCCTCGACGCTGAGCAGCTCGAGGATCAGCAGCGCCGGGATCGTGCCGCTGTCGGCGCAGTAGAAGTCGCGGAAGTAGTAGTGGCCGGAGACCTCGCCGCCGAACATCGCGCCCTCGTCGCGCATGCGCGTCTTGAAGAAGGCGTGGCCGACGCGGTTGGGATGCGCCGTGCCGCCTGCGGCGGTGACCGTGTCGGCGACGGCGCGGCTGGCGCGCACGTCGTAGAGGATCGCCGCGCCGGCGCTCTTGCGCAGCAGCGACTCCGCGAGCAGCGCCGTGAGGAAGTCGCCGTCGACGAACTGGCCGGTGTCGTCGATGAAGAAGCAGCGGTCGGCGTCGCCGTCCCAGGCGATCCCGAGGTCGGCCTTCTCCTCGACGACCCTGCGCATGATGAACTCGCGGTTCTGCGGCAGCAGCGGATTGGGCTCGTGGTCGGGGAACTCGCCGTCGGGTGTCCAGTAGGCGGTGACGAGGTCGAGGCCGAGGCGCTCGAGCAGCGGGCCGACCATCGGTCCCGCCATGCCGTTGCCGCCGTCGACGACCACCCGCAACGGCTTGACCGCCTCGGGGTCGATGAACCTCAGCGCGTCGGCGCGGAAGTCGTCGTAGATCTCGACCTCCTCGACGCTGCCGTGCTCGCTCTCCGGGAGCGGGTCGCCGAGGCCGTTCTCGATCGTGCGCCGGATGTCCTGGATCCCGGCGTCCCCGGACAGCGCGATCGCGCCCTCGCGGACGAGCTTGGCGCCCGTGTAGGCCTTCGGGTTGTGCGAGGCGGTGCACATCAGGCCGCCGTCGAGCTCGCGCGAGCCGACGAGCCAGTAGAGCATCTCGCTGCCGACCTGGCCGGCGTCGACGACGTTCGCGCCCTCGCTGACCATGCCGTCGCGGTAGCGCGCGGCGAGCTCGGGGGCGCTGAGACGCATGTCGCGGCCAAGGCCGATGCGCAGCTCGTCGACGGGCTTGCCGCCGAGGGCCGACAGGATGCGGGCGAACGCGCGGCCGACGGCCTCGGCGACGTCGCCGTCGATCTCGTCGCCGTAGAGGCCGCGGATGTCGTAGGCCTTGAAGATCTGTCCTGGAGCGGTGGTTGCCATGAGGCCGCGGATCGTAGGGGTCTGGGGTGG
>JBBSMC010000103.1:0-7983 GCA_038233375.1 Solirubrobacterales bacterium | reverse complement strand
GAGGCCGAGCCCACGATGGCGCCCGAGGTCGCGGCGACCCTGCGCACGGCCGAGCGCGAGATGCGCTCGCTCAAGGACAGCTACGTATCCGTCGAGCACGTCCTGCTCGCGCTCACGCGCGACGACAGCCCCGCCGGCAAGGCGCTGAAGGCCAACGGCGCGACCCACGAGCGCCTGCTGCAGGCGCTCGCCGAGGTGCGTTCCAACCCCGTTACCGACGAGTCGCCGGAGGAGAAGATCCAGGCACTCGAGCGCTACGGCCGCGACCTCACCGCCGAGGCCGACGACGGCAAGCTCGATCCGGTCATCGGGCGCGACGACGAGATCCGCCGCGTCATCCAGGTCCTCAGCCGCCGCACGAAGAACAACCCCGTGCTGATCGGCGAGCCCGGCGTCGGCAAGACGGCGATCGTCGAGGGCCTCGCCCAGCGGATCGTCGCCGGCGACATCCCCGAGTCGCTGCGCGACCGGCGCGTGATCAGCCTTGACATCGGCGCGCTGCTCGCCGGTTCGAAGTATCGCGGCGAGTTCGAGGAGCGCCTGAAGGCCGTCCTCAAGGAGGTCCAGGACGCCGGCGGCCAGGTCGTGCTGTTCCTCGACGAGCTGCACACGATCGTCGGCGCGGGCGCCGCCGAGGGCGCCGTCGACGCCGCCAACCTGCTCAAGCCGATGCTCGCCCGCGGCGAGCTGCGCGCGGTCGGCGCGACGACGCTCGACGAGTACCGCAAGCACATCGAGAAGGACGCCGCCCTGGAGCGGCGCTTCCAGCCCGTCCAGGTCGGCGAGCCGTCGGTCGAGGACACGATCGCGATCCTGCGCGGCCTGAAGGAGCGCTACGAGCTGCATCACGGCGTGCGCATCCAGGACTCCGCGACGATCGCCGCCGCGACGCTCAGCCACCGCTACATCGCCGACCGCTTCCTGCCCGACAAGGCGATCGACCTGATCGACGAGGCCGCCTCGCGGCTGCGCATCGAGATCGACTCGATGCCCGAGGAGATCGACGAGCTCAAGCGCCGCGCGATGCAGCTCGAGATCGAGCTGACGTCGCTGCGCAAGGAGAAGGACGAGGCGTCGAAGAACCGCAGGGAGGCGCTCGAGCGTGAGCTCGCCGAGCTGCAGGAGCAGAGCTCCGCGCTGACCGCGCAGTGGCAGGCCGAGAAGGCGAAGATCACCGCAGTCAGCGACATCAAGGAGCGCCTCGACGCCGCCCGTCACGAGGTCGAGCGCGCCGAGCGCGAGGCCGACCTCGAGCGCGCCGCCAAGCTGCGCTACGGCACGATCCCCGAGCTCGAGCGCGCGCTCGCCGAAGCCGAGGCGCGCATGGACTCGGGTGCCGGAGGCGAGGGGTTCCTCAAGGAGGAGGTCACAGCGGAGGACGTCGCCGAGATCGTCGCCCGCTGGACTCACATTCCGGTCAGCCGGATGCTCGAGGGCGAGCTCGCCAAGCTCGTGCACATGGAGGAGCGCCTGCACCAGCGCGTCATCGGCCAGGACGAGGCCGTCGAGGCGGTGGCCAGCGCGCTGCGCCGCGCGCGTGCGGGGCTGTCGGATCCCGACCGCCCGATCGGCTCCTTCCTGTTTCTCGGCCCGACCGGCGTCGGCAAGACCGAGCTCGCCCGCGCGCTGGCGCAGTTCATGTTCGACACGCAGGAGGCGATCGTCCGCATCGACATGTCGGAGTACATGGAGAAGCACTCCGTCGCCCGGCTCGTCGGCGCGCCGCCCGGCTACGTCGGCTACGAGGAGGGCGGCCAGCTGACCGAGGCCGTGCGCCGCCGGCCGTACTCCGTCGTGCTGCTCGACGAGGTCGAGAAGGCGCATCCGGACGTGTTCAACGCGCTGCTGCAGGTGATGGACGACGGCCGGCTGACCGACGGCAAGGGCCGCACGGTGAGCTTCAAGAACATCGTGCTGATCATGACCTCGAACATCCCCGGCGGGACGCAGGGTGCGGAGCTGCACTTCCGCCCGGAGTTCATCAACCGCCTCGACGACATCGTCGAGTTCGAGTCGCTGACGCGGGCGCAGATCGGCGAGATCGTCACGCTGCAGACCCAGCTCGTGATCAACCGCCTCGCCGATCGCGGGATCGATATCGTGCTGACGGACGCCGCGCGCGAGCTGCTCGGTGACCTCGGCTACGACCCGGTCTACGGCGCCCGGCCGCTGAAGCGCGTGATTCAGAAGCGGCTCGTCGACACGCTCGCGATGGCGCTGCTGGAGGGCGAGTTCGTCGAGGGCGACGTCATCGCCGTCGACGCCGCCGACGGCCAGCTCGTGCTGACGAAGACCATCGCCTCGGCGCACGACGTGGCGGCGTAGGGCGAGCCGCTCACGTGGCCCGGCTGACCGGGGGTGTGGCGAATCCCTCTCGCTCCGCGGGCGCTATTCGCCACACCCTCGACGATTCCTCGTCTAAGCGACCTCGCCCGTTCTATCCCGGCCCGGTCAGGTCCCACCCCGGCTCCTCGCCCGGCGCAGGCTCGTAGACGCAGAACGTCCCCGTGCGGATCGCCGCGCCGAGCCGGCGGCCGAGCGCCTCGTCGTGCTCGGCGACGCGCTTGATCGCGGTGCGGATCGCGCGCGTGACGTTCACCCGCGCGCGCTCGGCGTCCGAGCCGATCTTGCGATCGCGGCCGTGCAGCCCGACGGCGCCGGCAAGCTCGCGCGCGACGAACGCGAGCTCTTCGCGCGCGCGCTCGGCGCGCTCGGGGTCGTTGAAGGACTCCGCCTCGCCGATCTCGTCCTGCAGCTCGCCGACCCGCGCGCGGTAGGCCGCCTTCGCCTGATTGTCGAGCGCCGGCCCCGCGTCGCTGTCGCCCCGCGCGCGCAGCTCGATGCCCGCGCCGATGGCGACAGCCGCCGCCGCCCGGCCCCGCTCGGCGGTCACGCCGCCGACGAGATCGAGAGCATGGAACTCGACGTGCGGCGCGCCGAGCAGGCGCGCGACGTGCGCGAGGCCCTTGGCATCGCGCAGCTGGATCTCGCGGCCGGACTGGCCGATCGTCCAGATGTCACCGCGCCGGTAGAAGGCCGTCGGCGCCAGCGCCGCGGCGGCTGCCCCCGCGGCGAGGCCGGCGCGCCGCGCCCCGTCCGCGTCGTTTGCCCCCCGCTCCCACTCGCCGTCCGACCCGTGGCGCGCCAGCAGGCCGCCGAGCTCCAGGCGCCGCGCGATCGCCAGGGCCTCGGCGCGCAGCTCCAGCGCCCGGGCGTGGTCGGCGCCCGCCGACGCGGTGCCGGCGACCGCGGCGCACAGCACGTCGGCGAGCTCGAGCTGGATCCCGGCCACCATCGGCTCGGCGCCCCAGCGGCGCGCGATCGCCAGCGCCTGCTCCAGGTAGCGGACCGCATCCGAGCGGCGGCCGCCCGCCGCTGCCGCCAGGCCCGCGAAGCGCGACACGGGACCGAGGCAGATCGCGCCGCGTCCGGCGATGACGGCGCGGTCCGCGTAGGGCTCGAGCAGTAAACCGAGCGCGGCGGTGCGCCGCGAATCGCCGAGCCGCGCGCCCGTGCGCACGAGCAGCGCGACCGTCGCCAGCCACTCGCCGTCGCGCGGGATCTCGGCCATGCCCGCGCCGCTCGCCGTCAGCGCCTGAAACGCGCGCCGCGACTCGTCGTTGCGACCGAGCTCCGCCAGCGTGACCGCCGCTGCCGCGCGCCAGACGGGCGCGGCCGGATAGCGGCGGCCGAACTCCTCCAGCGACTGCTCGACCTCGTGCAGCCGGCCCTGCTCGGCGCGCAGCGCGAAGAGCTGGACGGCGTAGAGCTGGGCGGCGTTCTGCGCCTGCGGCCCGCGGCCGACGGCGAACGCCTCAGCGGCGAAATGCTCGGCCTCATGCAGCCGCCCCTGCAGCAGGGCCCGCGCCGCTGCGAACAGCGGCACGTACCAGAGGTGCAGCGGGTCGCGCAGGTCGTCGGACAGCCGGGCGTGGACGGCGAGCTCGATCTCGGCGCCGACCCAGTCGCCGAGCTCCATCAGCGACAGGACCCGCCAGACGTGCCCGCGCAGCACGAGCTCGCGATCGCGCACCTCCTCGCCCAGCGCGATGACGTCGGCGGCGATCTGCAGACGCTCGTCGGAGTTCTCCGGGCCGAGCAACGTCAGGAAGCGCGCGCTGAGCGTCGACGCGAGCGTGGCGCGGTCGCCGACGCGGCGCGCCATCGCCACGGCCTCGGCGCCGAGCGCGACGCGCTCCTCCAGCCGGTCGGAGAAGTACAGCTCGGTCGCCATGCGGCCTAGCACGCGCGCGTGCAGCGGCCCGTCCTCGTCGCCGAGCGCCGCGCGCGCCTCCTCGAGCAGCGCGACGAGATCGTCGTCGACGCGGCCGAACTCGAAGCCGCCCAGGCCGGCGCCGTAGCCGAGCGCGGCGTGCGCGAGGCGCTCGGCCGAGCCGCTGCGGCGGGCGAGGTCGGCGGCGCGCAGGAACGTCTCGCGCGCGGCGCGCGACTCGCCGGAGCGCGACTGGGCGGTTCCGAGCACGAGCAGCAGCTCGCAGCGGCGCGCGATTTCGGCATGGTCGTGCAGCGCGTAGGCCTGCAGCGCGCGCTCGAAGTGCGCCGAGGCCTCCTCGTAGGCGACGAGCCCCATCGCCTGCTCGCCGGCGCGCACGGAGTAGTCGATCGCCTTCTCCAGCTCACCCGACGTGGCGGCGACAAAGAAGTGGTGCGCGAGCTCGGCGACGTGCGGCTCGGGGTCGGCGACGTAGAGCTCCTCCAGCGCGCGGCCGACGGCTCGGTGCAGCACGCCGCGGCGCTGCGGGCCGAGGTCGTCGTAGAGCGTGTCGCGGATGAGGCCGTGGGAGAACCCGTAGGCGCCGAGCGCGGCGGCGCGCTCGACGAGCACGCCGCTGTCGACCGCCACGCCGAGGGCCGTGTCGAGCGTGGCGGCGTCGGCGCCGCTGACGCGCTGCAGCGTGTCGAGGCGAAACTCACGGCCGATCACCGCGGCGGTGCAGAGCAGGTCGCGGGTCGACTCGGGCAGCGGCTCGAGGCGGTGGCGGATCGTCTCGCGCACGCCGTCGGGGATGCGCACACCGACCTGCGTGGCATCGTCGAGGCGGTCCTCGGCGCTCAGCAGGCGCACGACCTCGTCGACGAAGAACGGGTTTCCCTCCGTCGCCTGGTGGATCGCGCGCACCACGCGGTCGGGCGCGGGGCGTCCCGCGACGCGCTCGACGACCGCGGCGACGTCGGCCTCGCGCAGGCCGCGCAGGGGCAGGCGCTGGCCGTGGCGGATGATGTCGCCGAGCAGGGCGGCGAGCTGCGCGTCGAGGCGCGCCTCGGCCTCGCGGTACGTGCCGATGACGAGGATCGGCGAGTCGCGCACGTGCACGGCGAGGAAGCCGAGCAGCAGCAGCGACGGGTGGTCGGCGCCGTGCAGGTCGTCGAGCACGAGGACGAGCGGGGCCTGGCCGGCGGCGGCGCGCAGCAGCGAGGTGATCGCGTCGAAGAGCTGGAACCGGGCGGCCTCCGATTCGGCCGCGGCATTGGCGTTCGCGCGCGCGCCGGCGTCGGCGTCGGCGAGATCCGCGGGCGCGCGGGCGAGCGCCGGGACCAGCCGCGTCAGGCGTCCCGTGGCCTCGGGACCGAGCGCGGCGAGCGCGTCGGTGAGGTCTCTCTCGGAGACGAGGCGGCGCAGGATCCGCAGCCACGGCCAGTAGGAGGGAGCGCCGCCGGCGCCCCAGGCGCGGCCCCAGAGGACGGTCGCGCCGGCAGCGACGGCCTCGGCGCCGATCGCGTCGGCGAGCGCGGTCTTGCCGACGCCGGGATCGCCGGCGACCATGAACAGGCGGCCGCGGCCGGCGAGCGCGCCCTCCAGGCCCTGACGCAGCTCCGCGAGCTCACGATCGCGTCCCACCAGACTCCCCGTCCCGTGCACCGGGGGGAGTCTATGCCCGCTCGGGCTCCAGGATCAGCGGCTGCGGGAGAAGATCTCGACGGGCTTGCGGACCCACGGGGTGCGGCGCTTGGACGTGGCCCGCTCGTACCTTGCGCGGGTGTCGAACTGGAGGATCCAGGTGCCCTGCGACGCCTCGAAGGGGAAGAGGCGGCGCTGCCTGGTCTGCTTGATCGCGCCGCAGACGCCGGTCGCCGTACCGAGCTTGAGCGTGCGGGCGGCCTTGCCGCCGGGACGGACGTAGTGCAGGTAGACCGGGGCGTGCTTCCGCACGAGGCCGAAGCCGAACACCGAGAAGCGCACCTTCAGAGTCGACGGGTTGCCGGTGCGAGGACGGAAGCTCGCGAAGATCCGCGTCGCGCGGTAGCTCGTCTGGGCCGTGTTCGTGATGTCGGTCGCGCTGATCCTGTACAGACGCTCGCGCACGTCCTCGGGCAGCTCGGGCGTGTCGAACTTGTTGCGAAAGGCCCCGTTGGCGTCGGTCTGGGTGCTGCCGAGGATCTCGTCGCCACGCATGACCGTGACGACGCTCGAGGGCAGGAAGCCGGTGCCGTTGACGATCACCTCCTGCGTCTCCTGGTAGCAGCGCGTGTCGGTCGTCAGCGTCGCGGCGCTCGCGCTCGAGGCGCCCAGGAGGATGGTGGCCAGAAGCGCCGCGGCGGTGGTCGCAATCCGTTGCATCGCGGGCTCGACGGTAGCGGATCGCGCCGGGTTCTCGCGCGGTTGCCGGCGATCTGGGATACAACCGGGCAGACAAGCCCGCGATCGCTGCTCGATGGAGGCGCTCATGCCCACGTACCTCATGTTTTCGACCTTGACCCCCGACGGCGTGCAGACGGTCAAGAACAACCCGCAGCGGATCAAGGAGGTCAACCGCGAGGTCGAGCAGCTCGGCGCGACGGTCAAGGCCCAGTGGAGCACCCTCGGCCGCTTCGACTTCGTCTCGATCGTCGAGGCGCCGGACGAGCTGACGATGGCGCGGGTGTCGCTGGAACTGGGCTCGCGCGGGACGTCGCACTACGAGACGCTGCCGGCGATCCCGATCGACGACTTCATCGCGGCGATCTGAGCAGCCGCGGTCACAGCCGGCCGTCGCGAACGGCCGGCCTCACCCTGGGTGATCGAGCGTGTCTGGCACTGGCGCGGCGTAGGGACACAGTCGCGGTCACCGCCGATCGCGCATGGGCCGGCCTCACCCTCGACGTTCGCATCCAACAGATCCGAGACGGCGGCTGACGATCGATCGTGGCGCGACGGTGGGGTCCCCAATCGGCCGTTGCGATGCGACGAAGTCAAGTGCTACGCTGTCGCACATGCGCTCGGTTTCGATTCGCGAGCTTCGCAACCAAACGGCTGACGTCATCGCGTCCGTGGAGGCGGGAGAGCGAATCGTCCTCACGAGCAACGGTCGCCCGATCGCGGACGTCGTGCCCCACGTGGAGCGGGCGCGATGGATCCCGGGCGACTCGGTGCTGCGCGCACTGGCCGACGGAGCCGCGGCGGATCGAGAGTTGCGCACGGATCTCGACGCCGTCCTGCGCGGAACCACTGACGACATCGCGTGAGCGAGCATCCGCGAGGCCTGCTCGACACGTCGTTCTTCGTCGCGTTCGAGCGCCCAAGGCCGCCGCGCGAGGCGCCGGGGCTGGGGGCCGTGTCGGCGATCACCCTCGCCGAGCTGACCACGGGCGTGGAGCTGGCGAGCACTGCGCAAGCGAGACTGCGCAGGCAGGAGACGCTCGCGTTGGCACGCCGCTTCGATCCCTTGCCGTTCGACGACCGCTGCGCCGATGCGTACGCGACCGTGGCGCAGGCCGTGCGGGGCGCGGGGGGCCGGGTGCGCCAGTTCGACGCGGCCATCGCCGCGACGGCGCTCGCGCACGACATTCCCGTCTTCACGCAGGACATCGGTGACTTCGGTTTGATGGAGCGCGTGCTCGACGGGCTGCGGGTGGTCTTCGTCTGATGCCCCCCAAGGTTCTCGTCGTGGGCGCGGGCGGCCGCGAGCATGCGCTCGTGCGCGCGCTGAAGCGCTCGGCCTGCGCGCCCGAGCTGCTCTGCGCGCCCGGCAACCCGGGAATCGG
>JBBSMC010000102.1:0-8021 GCA_038233375.1 Solirubrobacterales bacterium | reverse complement strand
CGGCCGCGAATCCTCAGGGCGGGTCCTTCGGAGAGCGGCCGATCCGCGCCGGCGAAGGCTCCCGGCGTCGAGACGCCGCGAGATTCGGTGAGATCGAGGCTGAAGCCAGGCGACCGGGCTAGGCGCCGGAGGGCGCGGGCGCGGCGGTGCCCGCGGCGACGCGAGCGGCGCGGACCGGCGCCGGCGTCAGCGCCGAGGCCACGATCACGAGCACGAAGGCGAGTGCCTGCAGTGCGATGCCGATCGCGTTGTTCGGCAGCGGATCGCCGAAGACGATGATCCCGCCGGCGATCGTCGCGATGTTCGCGGCGGTGCCGGTGATCGCGATGACCGCAACGGCTTCGCCGTCCTGAAGCGACCGCGCGGAGGCGTAGAAGGCGGCGGCCGAGGCGCTCAGCGCGACCCAGGTCCAGGGGCTGAGGATGACGCCGAGCGCGCCGCTGTCGCCGACGATGCCGGTCAGCGCCTTGACGGCGAGGTTGCAGACGCCGAACAGGATGCCGGCGGCCGCGGCGAGCATTACGCCGTGGTGCTCGGCCGCCCCGCCGAGGCGCTTGCCCATGATGAACAGCGCGCCGAGGCCGAACAGGCCGGCCTCGAAGGCGATCATCGCCGTGGACGAGAAGCTCGAGCTCGCACCGTGCGTCTTGGGCAGCGTGATCGCGAGCAGGATCAGGCCGACGCATGTCATGCCCAGCCCCCACCACTGGCGCGGGCCGATGCTGAAGCCGAAGAGACGGTCGGCCATCACGGCCAGGAGCACGAGACCGCCGGACAGGACCGCCTGCACGACGGACAGCGGCGCCAGCGAGATCGCGGCGACATGCAGCAGCCAGGCGACGAGGCCGACGCCCATGCCGATCGCAAACCAGCGCTGGCCCCAGAGCGAGCCTGCGGTGCGCAGCGGATGGCGGATGTCGACCGTGCAGGCCGTGCTGCAGCCGCGGTGCTTGTAGAGGAAGGCCAGGTTCGACGCGAACGCGCAGAGCAGGGCGATGATGATTCCGAGATAAAGGCTCATGAAGGGCAGCGCAGCGCGCACGTCGAGCAAGAGTCTCGGCGCCGGGCGACACCTCTACCATCGACAGCCCGGTGGACTTGCTTGACGCGCGAAGCGTGCTCCCCGGAGGCTAGCGCGATAATCGACCAAACGCGCCGAAGACGCTCTTTCGTAGCAAAGATGCCGTAAATCCCCGACAAATTGCTGCTCTTCATTGACATCGCCGGCGTCATCTCACTGCGGGGATTCGGCTCGAACGACCGTCCAGCGGGCGGCTTCCACAATGTGGACGGGATCATTTCATTTCCTTTCGTCCGACGCTGGAGTCCACCTTCTCTCGCTCGCGGAGGCGTTCGATCTCGTGTGATGCAGC
The DNA here is from genome assembly GCA_038233375.1 of Solirubrobacterales bacterium. Taxonomy (GTDB): domain Bacteria; phylum Actinomycetota; class Thermoleophilia; order Solirubrobacterales; family Solirubrobacteraceae; genus CADCVQ01. The sequence continues at coordinate 6,648 of JBBSMC010000102.1, read as the reverse complement.
GGGCCCGGCGCCCGCGTCGGGGCGGGACCCCGCGCGCGGGGGGTGCGTCACCTTTTTCGCGGATAGAGCAGCCAGCTGTCGTTCGTTCTGTGAATCCGGTGCGGATCTGCCGGACGGACCACCAGAACGCCCGGCGGCGCATCAGTCACGCCGCGTGCGCGCCTGCTTGCTCGTCTTCGCGCGGCCCTTCTTCTTGCGGTGCTTGGTCACCGTCCGCGCGCGCAGCGTCTTGCCGACCACCGCGCGCGTGCCACCCGGGCCGATCGCGACGATTCGCAGGCGGTGCTTCCCGGCCCACCTCGGCACCCACGCCACGCTGTGGTGCCCACGCGCCAGCGCGCGCAGCCCGCGGGACAGCTCGACACGGCCGCGGCGGTCGCGCACCTGCAGGATCACGTCGGAGATCTTCGACAGCGTGAAGCGGATCGTCGCGCTCCGGCGAACTCGCACCTTGCGCAGCGCGCGCACGTGCACCCGGGGCGGCTCGCGCACGTAGCGCTCGAAGCGCTCGCCCGCCGCACAGTACGTCCGAACGCCCGTGCGCCGGCACAACCCGCCGAGGAAGCCCGCCACGAGCCGGTGGTAGCCCAGCGTCGATTCCTTGCCGTCCGCGCTGTAGAGCGACCACGCTCCCGTATCGAAGCCGCGCACCGCCCGCCGCGCCGCCGGCTCGCCGCGCTCGAACAGCCGCCGCGCGCGCCCGCTGCCCGAGATCCGCGCGACGTCGCGCAGCCCGATGAGCGTCTGCAGCTCGCCGTTGAGGATCCGCAGATCCGGCGCGAAGGAGTACATCGTGTACCGCACGCCGCGCCCCGAGCCCACCGCCACACCGACCGGCGTCCGCGCGTCGAAGGCGCCCAGCGCGCGCCGCGCGGCCCGCTCGTAGCGCGGCTCACCCAGCGCGCGCGTGCCGCGGGCCAGCGCCTGCGCGCCGGTCGCCTGCGTCATCGCGCTGATCCACGGCGGCGCGCCGCTGCCGAACGAGAAGAAGTGCTCCCACGCGAGAAAGCCTCCGCGCTCGCTCCCCAGCGCCACCATCCGGTGCAGCAGCCGGCGCAGCGCGGCCGGCCGGCAGCGATGGCGCGACCCCGCCCGCAGGCACGACGCCGCCAGCGCGTTGGCGCGGCCGAAGCTCGCCAGCGGCTGGATCGCCAGCCCGCGGCCGGCGTAGTACTCGAAGATCACCGGGTCGCCGCGGAAGCTCAGCCGCGACCGCGGCGCGATCAGCGGGCGCGCCGTCCAGAACTCGCGGTTGCGGCGGACGGTGAGGAACACCGGCTCCAGGCGGCTGGCGCTCAGCAGACGAGCATCCGCGAGACGCTCGGCCATCCGCACCACTGCCAAGAGCTCGGCCCGCCGCGTCCCGCTCAAACGCCCGACGTCCCGCCGCGCCAGCCACCACGTGCGCCGCAGCGACTCGTAGCGGCGCCGGCTGATCGCGTGCGACAGCCAGGCTCGCCGCAGCGCGCCCTTCACGGTGGTCGACCGCCGCAGGCGCCGCGCCTGCGCACGACGCGCGGCCGCACGACGGGCCTGAGCGCGGACCGACGTGGCCGCCCGCGCCTCGGCCGTCAGCCCGAGATCGTCAAGCGAATGCCCAGCCGACGCCGCCCGCGCCGGCGGCGCCGGCCGCGGGTCTCCCGGCCCCGCGAACGCCACCGCGATCAGCAGGGTCAGAGCGACAAGCCGGCGACTCCGTTGCACCCAACGAAGATCGGCCTCGGCGAGAGCCAGCTTGACGAACCGGCCCCCCACCTACACGACCCGGCAGCCGACACGGCCACAGAACGGCGAACGACCGGCGCCGCCGACCCGAAGGCCGGCGGCAGCGCTCCGAAGACCGTCGTCTGGCGAAGCGTCCTACGAGTTGTCGGGCACGTCCAGGTCGGCGAGCTCCTCGGCGAAGCCGGTGTCGCCACCGCCGGTTCCGATCTCCTCCAGCGAGGCGATGTCCTCGTTGAATGCCGAGCCGAAGCCGCCCAGGCCGTCGCCGTCGCCGAGCCCGAGCTCGGCGGCGATCTCGTCCTGGTCGAGCAGGCCGACGTCGTCCATCGCGCGCGGCAGCGGCTCGGACGGCTCGATCTCGATGCGCCGGTAGCGCTTCAGACCGGTCGCCGCCGGGATCAGCTTGCCGATGATCACGTTCTCCTTGAGGCCGTTCAGGCGATCGATCTTGCCCTCCAGAGCCGCGTCGGTCAGGACCTTCGTGGTCTCCTGGAAGGAGGCCGCCGAGAGGAACGAGTCCGTGTTCAGGGAGGCCTTCGTGATGCCGAGGATGATGTCCTCGAACTGCGCCGCCTCGCCCTTCTTGCGGATGATCTCGTTGTTGATCTTCGCGAACTCGAAGCGGTCGACGAACTGCCCCGGGAGGTAGTCCGTGTCGCCCTTCTGGTCGACGCGCACCTTCTTGAGCATCTGGCGCGCGATCAGCTCGATGTGCTTGTCGTTGATGTCCACGCCCTGGGACACGTAGACCTCCTGCACCTCCTTGACGAGGTACTGCTCGGTCTCCGTGCGGCCGCGGATCGCCAGCAGCTCGTGCGGGTACAGCGACCCCTCGTTGAGCTGCGTCCCGGCCTCGACGCGCTGGCCGTTCTCGACGAACAGCCGCGTGCGGCGCGGGAACGTGTGACGGTGCTCCTCGCCGGCGTCGTCGGTGATGACGACGGTCAGCGCCTTGTCGGAGTCCTCGATCGTCACGTTGCCGTCCTGCTCGGCGATCTTCGCCAGGCCCTTGGGCTTACGTGCCTCGAACAGCTCCACGACACGCGGCAGGCCGTGCGTGATGTCCGCCCCGGCGACGCCGCCGGTGTGGAACGTGCGCATCGTCAGCTGCGTGCCCGGCTCGCCGATCGACTGGGCGGCGATGATGCCAACCGCGTCGCCGATCTGGGCGGTCTTGCCGGATGCCATCGAGCGGCCGTAGCACGCCTGGCATACGCCGCTCTGGGCCTCGCACTTCAGCACCGAGCGAACCGCGATCTTCACGTGGCCGTGGTTGTCGCTCTTCATCTGATCCTGGCTCTCGAGCAGGTCCGCGACCTCGGGACGGTCGATCTCGGCGCCCTTGGCGACGATCACGCGACCGCGCTTCGTCGCCAGCTCAGCCGCCGCGAAGCGCCCGAGCAGGTTGTCGTTGACCGACCCGTCGTCCTTGAGCAGGCGCAGCTCGATGAACTCCTCCGTGCCGCAGTCGGGCTCGCGGATGATGACGTCCTGCGCCACGTCGACGAGACGCCGCGTCAGGTAGCCCGAGTCCGCGGTACGCAGAGCCGTGTCGGCCAGCCCCTTGCGCGCGCCGTGGGTGGAGGTGAAGTACTCGAGGACGTCGAGGCCCTCCATGAAGTTCGCCTTCACCGGACGCTCGATGATGTCGCCCTTCGGGTTGGCCATCAGTCCACGCATGCCCGCCAGCTGGCGGATCTGCTTGAAGGAGCCGCGGGCACCCGAGTTGGCCATCATGAAGATCGGGTTCAGGACGTCGAGGTTCTGGACCATCGCCTCGGCGACCTCCTCGGTGCACGCGTTCCACTGCTCGACGACCGCCTCGTGGCGCTCCTCCTGCGTGATCAGGCCCATGTCGTACTGGCTCGTCAGCTCGGCGACCTTGTCCTCGTAGGACTGCACGATCGCGCCCTTGCTCGGCGGGATCACGACGTCGTTCTTGGAGATCGTGATGCCGGCCTTCGTGGAGAACTCGAAGCCGAGGTCCTTGAAGGCGTCGAGCACCTGCGAGATCGTCGTCGCACCGTAGGTCTGCACGAGCTGGTCGACGAGCTCGGTCGTGTCGCGCTTCTTCATCGACGTGTTGACGAACTCGTACTGGGTCGGGTCGAACTCGTCGCCCATCGCCTCCAGCAGCGCCCGCTCGATGCGGTCGTTGTAGATGATCCGCCCGATCGTCGTGAGGACGTGGCCGCCCTCACGCCCGAGCGGGCGGAACTCGGCGAGGTCGTGCAGCTTGACGCCGCCGAGCTCGTAGGACAGCTCGGCCTCCTGCGCCGTACGGAAGACGTGCGGCTTGGGGTCGTGCGTCGCGCGGTCGACCTGGGCGAGCTCCTCGGCCTCCGGGCCGTAGGTCAGGTAGTAGGCGCCGAGGATCATGTCCTGGGTCGGCGTGGCCAGCGGCTGGCCGTGCGCCGGCGACAGGATGTTGTTGCTCGACAGCATGAGGATGCGGGCTTCCGCCTGCGCCTCGGCCGACAGCGGCAGGTGGACCGCCATCTGGTCGCCGTCGAAGTCGGCGTTGAACGCGTGACAGACGAGCGGGTGGACCTGGATCGCCTTGCCCTCGACGAGCACGGGCTCGAACGCCTGGATGCCCAGGCGATGGAGCGTCGGAGCGCGGTTGAGCAGCACCGGGTGCTCGTGGATGACCTGCTCGAGGACATCCCAGACCTCGGGGATCATCGAGTCGACCATCTTCTTGGCGGCCTTGATGTTCTGCGCCGCCTTGCGCTCGACGAGCTGGGCCATGATGAACGGCTTGAAGAGCTCCAGCGCCATGAGCTTGGGCAGCCCGCACTGGTGCAGCTTCAGGTACGGGCCGGCCACGATCACCGAGCGGCCCGAGTAGTCCACGCGCTTGCCGAGCAGGTTCTGGCGAAAGCGGCCCTGCTTGCCCTTGAGCATGTCGCTCAGGGACTTCAGCGGCCGGTTGCCCGGACCCGTGACCGGACGCCCGCGGCGACCGTTGTCGAACAGCGCGTCGACGGCCTCCTGGAGCATGCGCTTCTCGTTGTTGACGATGATCTCCGGCGCGCCGAGGTCGAGCAGGCGCTTGAGCCGGTTGTTGCGGTTGATGACGCGGCGGTAGAGGTCGTTGAGGTCCGACGTCGCGAAGCGCCCGCCGTCGAGCTGGACCATCGGGCGCAGCTCCGGCGGGATCACCGGAACGGCCTCGAGGATCATCTGCTCCGGGCGGTTGCCGGACTGGATGAAAGCGCTGACCACCTTCAGGCGCTTGACCGAGCGGGCCTGCTTCTGGCCCTTGGCCGTGCGCACCATCTCGCCGAGCTCCTCGGACTCGTCCTCGAGGTCGACCTGCTGGAGCAGGTCGCGGATCGCCTCGGCGCCCATGCCGCCGCGGAAGTACTCCCCGAAGCCGTAGGGCGAGCCGAAGCGCTCCTTGAGCTCGCGGAAGATCGTCTCGTCGTGCTCGATCTTCTTGGGCTCCATGTCCTTGAAGAGCTGCCAGACCTGGCGCATGCGCTCGGCGGCGTCCTCGATGTAGGCCTCGGTGTCGGCGATGTCCGACTCGAAGGTCTTGCGCAGGTCCTTGAGCAGCTTCGCGCGCTCGTCGTCGTCGAGCTTCTTGATGTCGACGTCCAGCGCCTCGGCCCAGAGGTGGTCCTCGTCGTCGAAGCCCTTCTGGCCGCCGCTCTCGAGGTACTCCTCGCGGCGCGCCTGCTGCTCCTTGAGCTCCAGCACGCGCTCCTCGCGCTCGGCCGCGTAGGCGTCGAGCACCTCATTGACCTTGACCTCGAGGTCGGCGGTGTCGCGCTCACGCGCCTCGTCGTCGACCCACGTCACGATCGACGCGGCGAAGTACAGGACCTTCTCGAGCTCCTTGGGAGCCATGTCGAGCAGGTAGCCGATACGCGACGGGACGCCCTTGAAGAACCAGATGTGGCTGACCGGAGCGGCGAGGTCGATGTGACCCATGCGCTCGCGGCGGACCTTCGAGCGCGTGACCTCGACGCCGCAGCGCTCGCAGACGATGCCCTTGTAGCGGACGCGCTTGTACTTGCCGCAGTAGCACTCCCAGTCCTTTGTCGGACCGAAGATGCGCTCGCAGAAGAGGCCGTCCTTCTCTGGCTTCAGGGTGCGGTAGTTGATCGTCTCCGGCTTGGTGACCTCGCCGGAGCTCCAGCCACGGATCTGCTTCGAAGAGGCGAGGCCGATCTCGATTGCGTCGAAGTTATTGATGTCGATCAAGGTGGATCCTTACGTCAGTGGTGAGGCGGGAGGTCCGTCGACCCCCCGCCGGAAGCGGTGTCGTGGCGTGATCGTGGTGCGGCGCCGCGATCACGTCTCCGCGGGTGCTTCGGCGTCGATGTCGATTCCGGCGATGTCCGCGTCGGCGTCGTCGGCGGCGGCGACGGGTGCGACGAGCGCGTCTGCGTCGACGATCTTCTCGTCGGCCGCGTCAGCGGTGACGTCCGCGTCCGCGTCGGCCTCGGCCACCGGCTCGGCGTCAGCCGCAACCGCGGCGCCGTTGCCGGCGGCCCGCACGCCCGAGAGGTCGATGCCGAGCTCCTCGGCGGCACGCAGCAGGTCGTCGTCCTCGTCGCGCATCTCGGCGCGAGCGCCCTCCTCGGAGACCACGTTGACGTCGAGCGCCAGCGACTGCATCTCCTTGAGGAGCACCTTGAAGGACTCCGGGATCGACGGCTCGGCGATGTTCTCGCCCTTGACGATCGCCTCGTAGGCCTTCACGCGCCCGACCGTGTCGTCGGACATGCTCGTGAGCATCTCCTGCAGCGTGTACGCCGCGCCGTAGGCCTCGAGCGCCCAGACCTCCATCTCGCCGAACCGCTGGCCGCCGAACTGCGCCTTGCCGCCGAGCGGCTGCTGGGTGACCAGGGAGTACGGGCCGGTCGAGCGGGCGTGGATCTTGTCGTCGACCAGGTGGTGCAGCTTCAGGAT
>JBBSMC010000101.1:0-8199 GCA_038233375.1 Solirubrobacterales bacterium | reverse complement strand
GTCCCGCGCATGCGCGGCTTCCAGGACGTCTCGCACTACACGAACGAGATCCACCGACTGGAGACCGACGGCGACCGGGTGACCCGCGAGGCTGTGGCGTCGCTATTCGACACCGGGATCGATCCGATGGTCGTGATTCGCTGGAAGGACATCTTCGAGCGTTTGGAAGAGGCGGTCGACGCCACCGAGCAGATCGCGAACGTCATCGCGAACATCGTCGTGAAGAACTCCTGACTCTCCTGCACCGCTAGCTCGTGGACAGCGACATCATCCTGGTGATCGTCGTCGCGACGGCGCTCGCGTTCGACTTCACAAACGGCTTTCACGACACCGCCAACGCGGTCGCGACGTCGATCTCGACGCGCGCCCTGGCGCCGAAGACCGCGGTCACGCTGTCGGCGATCCTGAACTTCGTCGGCGCCTTCATCTCGATCAAGGTCGCCGCGACGGTGGCCGGCGGGATCGTCGACTCCGAGCTCATCACCACGACCGTGATCTTCGCCGGGCTGATCGGGGCGATCACGTGGAACCTCGTGACGTGGTTCTTCGGCCTGCCGTCGAGCTCCTCTCACGCGCTCATCGGCGGCGTGGTGGGCGCCGCCTTCGCGGCCAGCGGGCCGGCCGCGATCCTCGGCGGCGGCCTGCTGGAGAAGGTCATCGTGCCGGCGCTCGTCGCCCCGATCGTCGCCTTCCTGACGGCCGGCATCTGCATCCTCATCACCTATCGCATGGTCGGGCGCCTGCGCCCCGGCTCCGTCAACCGCGGCTATCGCCTCGGCCAGATCGTGAGCGCCAGCCTGCTGTCGCTGTCGCACGGCACGAACGACGCGCAGAAGACCATGGGCATCATCACGCTCGCGCTGATCGCGCACGGGACGCTCGACGGACCGAGCCCGGATCCGCCGTTCTGGGTCATCGTCTCGGCGGCGACGGCGATCGCGCTGGGGACCTACAGCGGCGGATGGCGGATCATCCGCACGATGGGCAGCAAGATCTACAAGATGGATCCGGCGCAGGGCTTCGCGGCGCAGGGCGGCGGCGCGGCCGTGCTGCTGACCGCCTCGCACCTCGGCTTCCCGCTGTCGACGACGCACTCGATCACCGGCGCCGTGCTGGGCGCGGGCGCCGCCAAGAGCCTGTCGGCCGTGCGCTGGGGCCTGGCCGGCAACATCGCCGTCGCATGGGTGCTGACGCTGCCCGCAGCGGCGGCCGTCGGCGCCGTCACCTGGGGGGTCAGCCGGATCTTCGGCACGGGCGCGCTCGGTCCCCTGCTGATCTCGGTCAGTCTGCTGGCGCTCATCACGGCGCTGTTCGGCAAGCGCATGCGCCACGGCCCGCCGATCCCGATGCCCCCGCCGGTGCCGGCTGACTCATGAGGGCCAGCGTCGACTCCGCCGCGCTGCTGGAGCTCGTGTGGGCGGCGCCGCTGGCGGCCATCACGGTCGTGACCGCCTGGGGGCTCGTCGTCTACGGCACCTCGAGGGCCGGCGAGGCGCGCCGCAACGGCCAGACCGGCGTCGCCGCGCTGCACGTCATGGTCGCGGCGGTCGGCGGCACGCTGTTCGTCGCGGCGATCGTGCTCGGCCTGATCGTCACCGCCGCCAAAGGCTAGTGGCTCGAATCGAGGCACGGCGGGGCCAAACGCCCGCTGCACCGGGCGTTGCAGGGCGTCGTAACTCCGCGCGCCGAAGTGAAAAACCGCGCTCCGCGAGGCATGGTGAAGACACCATCCACGAGAGGAATCCATGCGCGCACTGCGAATCAGCATCGCCGCGGCGGCCATCGCTCTGCTCGCGACGCCGGCGGCACATGCCCACGTCCTGCATACGGTCACGCCCGGCGAGACGCTGTGGACGATCGCTGCCCAGTCCAACCTGACGACCCGGACGGTCGCCGCCTACAACGGCCTGAAGGAGGACTCGCACGTCGTGCTCGGCTCGATGATCAAGATCCCCTCCGTGGCCGAGGGCCAGGCGGCCCTGGCCCGCGCCGGGATCGTCCCCGCCGCCCCGGGCACCGCTGCCCGCGCCCCCGCCGGCGCCGCGCAGGTCGCGCCGGCGACGCCCGTCGCCGGTGCGCCACCGGCGCAGGGCGCGTACATCGTTCGGCCCGGTGACACGCTGAGCGCGCTCGCCGCACAGACCGGTGTCCCGGTGGCGCAGATGGCCTTCATGAACGGGCTGGCGCCCGACGCCCACGTCCTCATCGGGACCGTGCTGAAGCTGCCGACGGGCGCGCCCGCGCCGGCGCGGGCATCGATGCCGGCACCTGCCGCGCGCGTGGTCCCCCAAGCCGACCCCGCGCCGACGAGCTCGCGGCTGGACGGATCGCAGATCAGCTCGCTGGCGGCCGAGCACGGCGCCCCGGGGTCGCTGGCGGCCGCGATCGCCTGGCAGGAGAGCGGCTTCAACAATGCCGCCGTCTCGTCGGCTAATGCCCGCGGGATCATGCAGATCATGCCCGGCACGTGGGACTGGGTGAACCGCAACCTCGCGCCCGGTCCGCTGGATCCGACGTCGGCCGCCGACAACGTCCGCGCCGGCTCGATGTACCTCGCGTCGCTGCTGAAGGAGACCGGCGGGGACCCGCGGATGGCGGCGGCCGCGTACTACCAGGGTCTCGCTTCCGTGCGCTCGCGCGGGATGTTCGACGACACCAAGCGCTACGTCGACAACGTGCTCGCCCTGCGGGGGCGCTTCGGCGGCTGAGCCGCGCGCGTGCGGTGCGGCCGGTGCCCTACGTGGGCGCGGATGGACTGGTCGCACCGCTGTCTTCGTAGGTGACGGCGCGCAGCACCTTCGCCGGGGCGCCCGCGGCGATCGAGAACGGCGGGATGTCCTGCGTCACGACGCTGTTGGCGCCGATCACGCAGCGCTCCCCGATCGTCACGCCGCTCGTGACGACGACGTTCGCGCCCAGCCACACGTTGTCGCCGATCCGCGTCGGGCCCTTGGAGTCGAAGCCCTGCCACGGGACGGGCTTGTCGGGGTCGTCGAAGCGGTGGTTCGCGTCGGTGACGAAGCAGCCGTTGGCCAGCATGCAGTGCGACCCGATCTCCACGCGCTCATGCGCGGCGACCATCACGGCGATGTTCAGGAACGTCCCCTCCCCGATGCTGACGGTCGCGCCGTCGGCCAGCGTGATCCAGACGTTCGGCTCCAGGAGCGTGTTGGCCCCGATCTGCAGGCGCCCGTCACGCAGCGCCTCGAGGACGTTGCCGTGCAGCGGCCAGCGCGCGAACGCCTCGCGGCGCATGAGTTCCCAGTGGATGCGACCGCGGTTCCAGGGCAGGGCGTTGCGCTCATACCAGCGCCACTTCTGCGCCCAGAGCCTGGCCTTGCCCGCGAGGTCGTCCATCGTCGACAGGAGGCTACGGGTATCGATACTCCCGGGCATCTGGGCACGGTGTGCGAGCACCGATCACGCGCCCGTACGCCGCGGGCGCGCGCCGCCGGCGGCACCGCTCAGGCGGCGGTGGCGACCTTGCGCCCGCGCCCGCGCTTGGCCTTGGGCGCGGCCGGCACGACGCCTGCCTCCGCGAGGAACGCGCCGGTGTAGGAGCCGGGGGTGCCGGTGACCTCCTCCGGCGTGCCGGCGGCGATCACCTCGCCGCCCTCCTCCCCACCTTCCGGCCCCATGTCGATCAGCCGGTCGGCGGTCTTGATGACGTCGAGGTTGTGCTCGATCACGACGACGCTGTTGCCCTGGTCGACGAGCCGGTGCAGCACCTCGAGCAGCCGCTGGACGTCGGCGAAGTGCAGGCCCGTGGTCGGCTCGTCGAGGATGTAGAGCGTGCGCCCGGTCGCGACCTTCGACAGCTCCGTCGCGAGCTTGACGCGCTGCGCCTCGCCGCCCGACAGCGTCGTCGCCGGCTGGCCGAGGCGGATGTAGCCCAGGCCGACGGCCGACAGCGTCTCCAGGCGGCGGCGGATCTTGGGGATGTGCTGGAAGAACTCGAGTGCCTCCTCGACGGGCATGTCGAGCACGTCGGCGACCGTCTTGCCCTTGAAGTGCACGTCGAGCGTCTCGCGGTTGTAGCGCTTGCCGCCGCACTGCTCGCACGGGACGTACACGTCGGGCAGGAAGTGCATCTCGATCTTGATCTGGCCGTCGCCGCGGCAGACCTCGCAGCGCCCGCCCTTGACGTTGAACGAGAAGCGCCCCGGCTTGTAGCCGCGCACCCGCGCCTCCTGCGTCTTGGAGAAGAGGTCGCGGATGACGTCGAAGAGGCCGGTGTAGGTCGCCGGGTTGGAGCGCGGCGTGCGCCCGATCGGCGACTGGTCGACCTGGATGATCTTGTCGAGCTGGTCCAGGCCGAGGATCGCCGTGTGGCGTCCGGGCCGGCTGCGCGCGCGGTGCAGCCGGTTGCTGACGGCCTTGTAGAGCACCTCGTTGACGAGCGTCGACTTGCCCGAGCCGCTGACGCCGGTGACCGCCGTCAGCACGCCGAGCGGCAGCTTCACGTCGACGCCCTTCAGGTTGTTCGCCGCCGCGCCGCGGATCTCGACGTAGCCCGACGGCGTGCGCCGCTTCGTCGGGATCTCGATGACCCGCGTGCGCGCCAGGAACTGCCCGGTCAGCGACTCCGCCACGGCCTCGATGTCGGCCGCCGTGCCCTGTGCGACGATCTCTCCGCCGTGCTCGCCGGCACCCGGGCCGATGTCGACGACGTGGTCGGCCGCGCGCATCGTCTGCTCGTCGTGCTCGACGACGATGACCGTGTTGCCGAGATCGCGCAGGCGCTCGAGTGTGCGGATCAGCTTCTCGTTGTCGCGCTGGTGCAGGCCGATCGACGGCTCGTCGAGGATGTAGAGCACCCCCACCAGCGACGACCCGATCTGTGTCGCGAGACGGATCCGCTGCGCCTCGCCGCCGCTCAGCGTCGCCGCCGCGCGTTCCATCGACAGGTAGCCGATGCCGACGTTCTCCAGGAAGTTCAGGCGCTCCTCGATCTCGCGCAGGATCAGCCGCGCGATGTGGCGCTCGGTCTGCGACAGCTCCACCTCGGCCAACCACGCCAGCGCCGCGCGCACGCTGAGCCGCGTGAACTCGTGGATCGGCATCCCGGCGACGAGCACCGCCCGCGACTCGGGCCGCAGCCGCGCGCCGCCGCAGGCCGGACACGGCCGCACGCTCATGTACTCCTCGATCTTCTCGCGCGAGAACTCGGAGTCGGTCTCGCGGTAGCGGCGCTCGAGGTTGGGGATGATCCCCTCGAAGCGGGTCTGGTAGGAGCGCCGCCGGCCGTAGCGGTTGCGGTAGGTGACCTGCACCGGCTCGCCGTTGGTGCCGTAGAGGAAGAGGTCGCGGTTCTCCTCGGAGAGCTCCTCCCACGGCGACTCGAGGTCGACGCCGTAGCGCTCGGCGATCGCCTCGGTGATCTGTTCGTAGTAGTTCGACGAGCTGTTGGCCCACGGGACCAGCGCCCCCTCGGCGATCGACAGCGACGGGTCGGGCACGATCAGCTCGGGGTCGATCTCGCGCTGCGAGCCCAGCCCGGTGCAGCGCTCGCAGGCGCCGTGCGGCGAGTTGAAGGAGAACATGCGCGGCTCGAGCTCGGGCATCGACGTGCCGCACTTCAGGCAGGCGAAGCGCTCGGAGAACGTCAGCACGCGGCTCGGGCGGGTCGGCGCGGTGTCATCGCGGGCGGGCAGCAGCTCGACCTCGACGATCGCGTCCGCCAGGCCGGAGGCGGTCTCGATCGAGTCGGCCAGGCGCTTGCGCACGTCGTGGCGCATGACGAGCCGGTCGACGACGACCGAGATGTCGTGCTTGAACTTCTTGTCGAGCTCGATCGGGTCCCCGAGCATCCGCAGCTCGCCGTCGACCTTCGCCCGCGTGTAGCCGTCGGCGCGCAGCTCGTCAAAGAGCTTGCCGTACTCGCCCTTGCGCCCGCGCACGATCGGCGCGAGCACCATGAAGCGCGTGCCCTCCTCGAACTCCATGACCTGATCGACGATCTGCTCGACCGACTGGCCCTCGATCGGCGCCCCGCAGACATGGCAGTGCGGCTTGCCGATGCGCGACCACAGCAGCCGCAGGTAGTCGTAGATCTCCGTGACCGTGCCGACAGTCGAGCGCGGGTTGCGCGACGTCGTCTTCTGGTCGATCGAGATCGCCGGCGACAGCCCCTCGATCGAGTCGACGTCGGGCTTGTCCATCTGGCCGAGGAACTGGCGCGCGTAGGCGCTCAGCGACTCGACGTAGCGGCGCTGGCCCTCGGCGTAGATCGTGTCGAAGGCCAGCGACGACTTGCCCGACCCGGACAGGCCCGTGATGACCACGAGCGCGTCGCGCGGCAGCTCGAGGCTGATGTCCTTGAGATTGTGCTCGCGGGCGCCGGAGACGACGATGCGATCGTGCTTGGCCACTCGCCCATTGTAGAAGGACGAACAGACGTTCGCCCCAATGTCGGACATCGGCCGTCGGATAGTCTCGACGTCATGGCCGAGCGTGTGCATGGCACTGCCTGCCGAGCCTGCGGGAATCGCGCCCACAACACGACGCTGAGGGCCCGCGAGATGATGGTCGGCCGCCGCGACACGTTCGATTACGTCCGCTGCGCCACGGTGCTTTTCAGCATCGACCCACACCTCGATGACGAGGGAACGTCGGGCTCCGTGGTGCTGCGCAGGCTCGAACGCGACGACCTCACGGGTCGCTGGGACCTGCTCATGTTCAACCACTCGCTCGAGGAAGGCCGTACGGACGCGGCGGGATTCGTCCTGGTCGCCATCGAGGGTGCTGCGTGAGGTCGAACGTGCGCATCGCCTACGTCATCCTCGCCCACCAACTGCCGGAGCAGCTCGTCCGCCTCGTCCGGCGGCTGAACACGCCGAACGCGCTGTTTCTCATCCACATCAACCGCCGCTCGGACGACGCCGTGCTCGACACGGCGCGAGCAGCGCTTGTTGAGCTTGACAACGTGGTCTTCCTCCGGCGACACAAGCTGTACTGGGGCGCCTTCGGCCACGTTCGCGCGACGATCGAGGCGCTGGACGAGCTGGACAGGCGCTCAGCGCAGGTCGACTACGTCGCGCTGATGACGGGTCAGGACTATCCGATCAAGCCGGCCTCGGTGATCGAGCGCGCCCTGGCCGAGAGCGGCGGCAGGTCGTTCATGGCCTACGACCGGCTGCCGGGAGGCTGGCAGGACGGGATGAAGCGGTTCACCCACTGGCACTCGCGTCGCATCGGCGTGCCGCGCGGCTGGCACCTCAGCGTGCCGATGCGCCGGCGGCTCCCGCAGGGGTTGGTGCCCTACGGCGGCTCGGCGTACTGGTGGCTGTCTCGCGAGGCGGTCGACTACGTCCGTCGGTACGTCGCCGAGCACCCGGGCTACCCCCGGTTCTTCAAGCGTGTCGATGTCCCCGACGAGATGTTCTTTCACACGATCGTCATGAACTCGCCCCTGCGCGACTCCGTCGTCAACGACGAGCTCAGGCATGTCGACTGGACGCGTGATCCGCTTCCCGCGGTCTTCGGGGCCGGGGACCTTGAGACGCTCAGGCGATCTCCGAAGCTGTTCGCGCGGAAGTTCGATGCGACGTTCGACGCGGAGATCCTCGACCTGATCGACAGCGAGCTTCTACAGCAGGGCCGGTGACCGAGAAGACACGCCGGAGCTCGTCCGGAGGTTGGCCGGTTCGTCGTGGAACTTCGACGGCGATCCTGAGTGAATTATCTCAAACGGCGGTAGCGGCGACCTCCGGCGCCGTGGTCTTGATGGTCTTGGGAGCGGTGTCGATCGCGCGTGTGTGGTGACGCTCGATCGCGATGACGAGCTTGGCGAGGTCGCGGTAGCCGATGATGCGTCGGAACTGTTGCTCGGCGACGAGCATGCCGGCAGCGGTCCAGCGCTTGCGCATGTCGCCGTCCTGCCAGCGCTTCACGTTGCGCTGCGTGTACCGAACGATCTCGATCATGCTCTCGCACGGGTTCGTCGAGGACAGCGTCTTGGCGAGCTGCGGATCGGTCAGCGACCACGCCGCCCGCACCCGCGCGAGGACGCTGCCGCGGTCGCGCTCGGGCAGCAGATCGGTGACGTTGCGCTCCTTGTGGCGATGGCAACGATGCACCAGCGCGCTGGTGCCGAACACGTCCTTGATCGCCTTGCGCAGCGCCTTGCCACCGTCGATGACGAACAGGATCGCCTGCTCGGGATCCAGGCCGCGGTCGACGAGATCGGCCAGCAGCGTC
>JBBSMC010000100.1:0-8802 GCA_038233375.1 Solirubrobacterales bacterium | reverse complement strand
CGCCTGCATGAGCGCGTTGAGCTGGTTGTCGTACCAGGTGATGTAGACCTCGCCCTTGGGGCCGATCGCGACGTGGCAGCCGATCCCCGAGATGAGCGTCTTCTGGCTGACCGGGAAGGGGATGTTGTCGCCCGGGGTCAGGCCGCCCCAGGTCCTGCCGCCGTCGAGCGAGCGCATGACGACGATCTGCTGCAGCGGGACGGTGCCGGTGCCGTCGAAGCTCCAGCAGATGTACATCGTCCCGATCTTGCCGTCGTTGGGCCGGTTCGCGGCGCCGTTGACGTCGGTGTGGTTGTCGACCGCGATCCAGTTCTTGTCGTCGAGGAACAGCTCCCTCGTCAGCGAGTTGACGCGGTTGTCGTGCACGACCGTCGGGCCTGTCCACGGCTGTCCCAGGCGCTTGGTGTGGACGGTCATGTTGAAGCCCTTGAACGCGTTGGTGCCGCCGGGCGCATCGAGCACGTTGGCGTAGGCGTTGCCCTCGTCGTCGAAGGCGATCGTCGGGTCCGACGTCGTGCGGTAGGCGACCTCGTTGGCGGGATCGCACTGGCCGGGCGCCTCGCAGTAGCCGGGCAGGTGACCCTGGTCGTCCCACGTCCGGCCGCCGTCGAAGGACTCGTACGTGCCGACCTTGAAGAGGTACTTGTCGTTGTTCTCGTACATCTTCGAGCCGGCGATGAGGTGGTCGTGGTTCAGCGGATCCATCGCGATCGTGGGCTCGGAGTGCGACGTGTACTGGTCGCGCGAGGCGCGGTGGTTCCTGACTCCGGCCGGCGCGTTCTTCTCCACCTCGGCCTGCGAGACCCCCTGACGGGTCGCGAGCACGGCGCTCGCGTCGTAGCTCTGCGGGCCGACCGTCGTGTAGGGGGTGAGGACGACCCAGTAGCCGCCGGCGGCCTTGTCGATGCCGACCGCCTCGGCGGTGCCGAGCGTCTGGCCGTCGCCGGTGACGAAGTCGCCGCGCGTACCGTCGGGGTTGCGCTTGTAGACGAAGAGGTCGAGGTCGGCGAGTCCGAATCCGCTCGCGCTGATGTTCACGGCGCCGGGACGATCGCTGTAGAAGTTCGCCGGCACGGCGACGTCGAGCGCGAACGCGTCGCAGCCCGAGGCAGCCGCCGGCCGCCCGTCGGCGCCGAAGCACTTCGCGCCGTTGTCGGAGACGAGCGTCTCGCTGCCGACGCCGGCCGACCCGGTCCACGAGACGGCGCCGGCGCCCGCGGTGTCCGGCGTCAGCATGCCCGCCGGGGGGGTCGCCGCGCCGGCGACGGAGGTGCACACGCACGCCACCGCCGCGACGAGCGCGACGGCGAGCACGTCCGTCAGGTTCCTCCCGCCTGCGCTCACCCGGCGCGAGTCTGACAGCTATGCGGCGCGTCCGCTAGACGCGCAGGAAGCGGCGCAGCGAAAGGCCTGAGCCCGCGGCGGAGACCGCGATGCTGGCAACGAGCAGCACCATGACGAGCAGGCCGAAGTTGATCGTCTCGGGTGCGGCGATCAGCGAGAAGTCGTCCTTGAGCGGGTCGATGAAGGCGACCTTCGCCACGAGCAGCGCCCCGATCGCCATCAGGCCGCCCATCGCGCCGACGAAGATGCCCTCGATCACGAACGGCCAGCGGATGAACCAGTCGGTCGCGCCGACGAGCTTCATCACCGCGACCTCGCGGCGGCGGGCCATGAGCGACAGCCGGATCGTGTTGGAGATCAGCAGCACCGAGGCGAGGATCAGCAGCACGGCGAGCATCCCGATGCTGAGCTTCACGACGCGCGTGGCGGAGAGGATCTTCGTCGTCTCGTCGCGGCGGTTCTTGACCTCGTCGATGGCGGGATGCACGACGCCGCGCTCGCCGCTGGGGCTGAGCGGCGCGAGCGCGTCGCGGAGCTTGCCGACATCGCCGGGCGTATCGGGCGTGACGCGGAAGGTGTCGGGCAGCGGGTTTGAGCCCAACAGCTCATAGGCCTCGGGGTTCTGCCGCTTCTCCTTGGCGTAGGCCTCGGCCTTGGAGACGAACTCGGCCTTGCCGACGTGCGGCGTGTCCTGCGTGAGCTTGCGGCGCACGGCCTCCACGTCGTTGTCGGTCGCGTTCGTCTTCAGGAAGACGTCCACCAGGACCTTGCCGCGGACCTCGTTGGCGGCGCCGTTCGTCGCCTGCACGATCGGGATGAAGACGCCGAGCACGAGCATCGTGACGAGCACGGAGGCCATCGCCGCGAACGGCGGGCCGGCGTCCCGGCGCAGCGAGCGCGAGACCTCGCGCAGGAAGAACGGAAAGTTCATGCGCACTAGTAGTTCCGCCAGCCGGCGCCGCCGGACGACGGGTCGGGCTTGGCAGGCGTGGGCGTGGCGCCGCCCGGCATCCACAGGTGCTGCTCCGTCGACGGGTGATGCGGGTCGGCCGGCGGGGGCTGGCGCGGGGCCATGAAGTCGTCTGCCGGCTGGTCGCGGCCGAGCTGGCCGTAGGCGCGATCGAGCATGTCGCTGAACTCGTCGGTGGACTGATCGCCCTGGGCGTACATGCCGCTGGCCTCGTCGCGGACGATCTGGCCGCCGTGCAGCTCGAGGACGCGCCGGCGCATGCGGTCGACCATGTGCGAGTCGTGCGTGGCGACGATGACGGTCGTGCCGGCGCGGTAGATGCGGTACAGCAGCTGCATGATCCCCAGCGACGTGTTCGGGTCCAGGTTGCCGGTCGGCTCGTCGGCGAGCAGCAGCGGCGGGTGGTTGACGAACGCGCGGGCGACGGCGACGCGCTGCTGCTCGCCGCCGGAGAGCTGATCGGGATAGTTGTGCAGCTTCGTCGACAGGCCCGTCAGGCGCAGGACGTCGGGCACCTTCGTGCGGATCTCCTTGCGCCGCGCCCCCGTCGCGGACAGCGCGTAGGCGACGTTGTCGTACACGGTCCGGTTGGGCAGCAGCTTGAAGTCCTGGAAGACGACGCCGATGTTGCGCCGGTAGTACGGGACCTTGGCGTGCTCGAGCGAGCCGAGGTCGCGGCCGGCGACGCGGATCGTGCCGGAGGTCGGCTCGCGCTCCTTGATGAGCAGGCGCATGATCGTCGACTTGCCCGATCCGGTGGAGCCGACGATGAAGAGAAACTCGCCGCGCCGGACGTTGAACGTCGCCCCGTCAAGGCCGATGTCGCCGGCCGGATAGTGCATGCAGACGTTGCGAAACTCGATGACGTTGCGGGCGTCCGGCGGCAGCTGCGCGGAGCGCGCGGGAGGGGCCAACGGCTGGGCCTGGGCGCGGTGCCGCGCGGCCGGCAGATGGCGCGATCGGGTGTGTCGCTCGGAAGCAGACATGTAGGAGGAACCTAGCGGGGGTGCACCCGTTTCGCGCCGGGCGCACGCCGTCTTGCAGGGTGCAGGAATCCGTGCGCCGACGGCGAGCGGCGGCGCTCTTGCCGCCTCTGATCGCGGTCGTCAACCGAACCGCGATCCCGGCGGTCACTCCGAAGATCGCCGGGACATTTCCCGAGCTTTCGGGTATGGGGCCGTTGCCTCGGCATGACGCACCTGCGCGGGATCTGGGCTCGAAACGGGTCAAGCTCGGGCGACAACGCGGCCCGCCGGCTGTGGCCGTCACGGGTCCGCGTTGCCAGCGGACCGGGTTGTGATGCGCGATAGCCGCAGGGTCGATCGGAGCAGCCCGCGGCGATCGTGACGCGCCGGGTGCGGATATCGCACCTTGCGCGTCACGCGACGTTCCGCTTGCGGTTCGGTTACCGGCCGCCGTTCGATCTTCCGACGTCGATTCTCGGACGGCGGCAGCCGCATGTGCACGTGATCATCTCGAGATCCGCGTAGCGGTCTGTTCGGTATCCGGCCCGGCTGAGGCCACCTGCCGCGCCGTTCACATCGACTCTGAGCGCGCGACGCCGGCGCTGCGCCAGCGCAGCATCGAGCCGACGCGGCGCAGCGAGCGCGGGTCGATTCCGGTACCGCTGTCGAGCACGACCGACTGGTCGGAGAAGTCGGGGCGGCGGCGGCGCACCTCGGCCGCGACGATGGCGCGGCCGCGGCCGGACACGCGCACGCCGATCCAGGCAAGGCGCCCGGCGGCGGTGACCGCCATCCCGCGGATCGCGTCGTAGGAGGCATCGGAGCCCGCCGTCGACAGGGGCACCGAGCGGAAGCGGCCGCGCCCGTCACGCAGGTTGACGAGATTCACGCTGGAGCTCTGGTTGGTCAGGCTGCAACTGCGCACGTTGAGCGCGACGAAGTTGCCCGCGACGACGGCGCTGTCGATCAGGTCACTGTTCTGGCACTCCGCTCCGCCGTGACCGATCCCGTAGGCGCGGTTCGCCGTCCGGCGGCAGCCGAAGACGGCGCCGCGCGCCCGGAACACGCGCACGTGGCGGTTGGCGGCGATCGTCCTCGCCCCCTTCAGCGTGCAGTGCGGGGCCGCGTAGCTGCGCGCACTCTCCCCCGGGGGAGGCGTGAAGTCGGCCGTGGCGGCCGGTGCGAGCAGCACAGCGGCGGCGAGCGCGGCGGCGCAGGCGAGCCATGCCCGTGGGCGGGGAACGGTGGTCGCGGGGCGTCGCATGCTGTGTGAACGCGGGACGCGGTCGGAGGTTACGCTTGGCCCGCCGCTTCCCGGCAAGATCGAACGTTCGTCCGTTCGGCGCAACCCGCACGCCGTGAAAGCCGTTGCGATCGGTAGCCCCCTTCCGACAGGCGGATCTCATGCTCAGCGCTCGCTCGCCCCATCCCCTCGCCGCGATCGCCTTCGTACTCATGGCGCTGATCGCCTCGCTGCTCGGAACGGCCGTGGTGTCGGCGGCGCAGGCGGCGACGATCGCGTCGTCGGTGACGGGCTTCACGGGAGGCCCGGTGATCGCGCCCGACGGGCGCGTCGTGGTCGGCGAGCGCCGTGGCGACGGCGCGCTGCGCCTCCTCGCGATCGTGCCCGGCACGAGCGCCGCGGTACGTCCCGTTGCGTTCCCGCCGCTCGCCGGGCCGCGCGACTTCTCCCTGCTGAACCTCGCGGGCTCGGGGTCGACCGTGACCGCCACCTACGACACGTTCCGCTACGAGGGCGCGCGGGGCATCGCGGGTCGGCGCAAGCTGACGAGCCTCGCGTTCGCGGTCCTGCCGGCGGTGGACCCACTGGGCGCGTGCGCGCCGGCCCGCAGCCAGCTCACCGAGCTGACCGCCGCCGGCGATGGCTTCGTGGCGACCGTCGGCGAAGACTGCGCACCGGACCGGACGACGCTGCGCATCCGCACGGCGCAGGGCACGCACGTCATCCGGGCGCAGCTCGGTCCCGGCGACCGCACCGACTTCACGCCCGACATCTCCGACCTGCGCGCGGCTGGTGCGATGGTCGCATGGATCGAGACGCGCCTGCCGGTCAGCGGCCCCGGCCCGACGATCACGCTCGTCGTGGCGCGCGGGGCGAGCGGCGAGATCCTGCTGCGCACGCGGCTGGACGACTTCGCCTACGCGATCGGGCTCGGCTCCGACGGCACGGTCGTGCTGCCGAGCCTCGCCGACTGCAGCATCGGCGCGATCTCTCCCGCGGCGCCGACCCTGCGCAGGATCGGGCTGCCGGCCGGGCTCTGTCCGCTGCCGTCGGGCGCCGCGATCGTGGCCGGCGGCCGCGTCCTGTACCCGACCCTCGGCGGCTACGCGTCCACCGACGGGCGGGGCGCTGCGCACTTCCTGCACGACACGGCGGGGAGCCGATCGCAGATCGCCTTCGACGGACGCACGGCCTACGTCACGCGGATCGACTGCGACGCCGACCGCCTCGTCAGCGTCGACCTCGTCGCCGCCGGGACGCCGCCGGCACTGCCGCTGCCGACGTTGCGGTCCTGCCCGGTGCGGCGCGCGAGCCCCTCGCGGCTGAGCAGCACGCCCAGCGGGCGGGTGAACATCGGCCTGCGCTGCGCCGCCGGCTGCCGCGGCACGCTGCGCCTCGTCCAGCAGCGCCGCGGCGGTCGCGAGCGCCGCGTCGCGAGCGTGGCCTACGCCAGCCGCCCCGGCACGTTCGTCGTCCGGCCGCGGATCGTGGCCTACGCGCGGGCGCTGGCGGGCTGCTCAGGCGGGCTGCGCGTCAACGCCGTGCTGTTCCCGGCCGCCGACGATCGCACGGTGGCGGCGCGCGGCAAGGGCCTCGGCGCCTACCGCATCAGCTCGCGCTCGCGATGCCGGCGGTCGGGCGGGCCGTCGTTCAGGACGCCGGCTCCTGGGCCGCGACCGTAGCCGCTTTCACACGCGCGTCAGCTGGGGTACGTTCCACGCTCCACACGTGGCATCCGGCAGGTGGGAGACCAATGGCGAACCAGTACGTACACACCTGCGTCCGCGTCCGTGATCCAGAGGCGTCGCAGCGCTTCTACGAGGCGCTCGGCTTCGAGCCGCGCGGGCGGCTGAACTTCGAGACCGCCTACAACCTCTACATGGGGCTGCCCGGCGGCGGCGACGTCCTCGAGCTGACGGTCAACCTCGGCCGGGAGGACCCCTACGACCTCGGCACGGGCTACAACCACATGGCGCTGACGGTCGACGACATCAACGCCACGCTGGGGTCGCTCGAGCCGCTCGGCGTGCAGCCGGAGAAGCCGCCGTTTCACCCCGGCGGCCGCGAGGGCCTGCCGCTGATCGCCTTCGTCGCCGATCCGGACGGCTACCGCATCGAGCTGATAGACGGTGGCAGATTCGACACGCCGCAGGATCCGGCGCCGTAGGGCGCCCGCGCCGCCGGCTGCGCGCCGCGCCGCGCCGCGCCACATCCGTCCAGGCGCGCCTCGTTGGGCGCCGCCGCCCCTCAGGGGTGGTAGCTGGCCGGCCCGACTCCCCCACGCACGTCCAGCCCGCGGGCCCGGGCGTGGCCGATCGGCGCTCTGCCTGATCGGCGCGGTCGCGACGCTCCCGCGCCGGCCGCACCCGCCGGCGCCACCGAGTCCCGCGCGCCCCGGGGCGCGCCGCACAACTGGCTGCCGAAGGAGGGCTGGGTCTGGATGCACTGGCTCCCGTTCAGAAGAGCGCGAGCTCGCCGTCGCGCTCGGCCCCGACGCCGCCGGCATCCGCGCCTACCTCACCGACGACACCCACCGGCTCGCCACGCTCGCCCGGCGGCGCGGCTGGCAGATCAAGCCGCTTGCGCGACATCTGACCCGGCGTCTCGACGACATCTGACCCGGCGTTTCGACGGCCGCGTGGCGCGCAAGCGCCTCGCAGCGCTGCGCTGGCGCACCGAGCGGATGCTCACGCGGGGCCACCTCGCCCAGCACGTGCCCTATCACGTCTTTCACGGTCCGGGGGCGCCGGCGAATGCCCCGCAGCTGTTCGGCGTCACCCGCGACGTGTTCCTCGCCGCACGCCAGGCGGGCCTGTCGCCTGAGGAGCTTGCACGTCGCGCGGGCCGCCGCCCGGCGCGGTGCGTGCCGGCGTCCTCGCGCTGCTCACCGACGAGGCCGCCCAGGGCGTGAAGACGCGCTCGCAGTCAGCCGCGCAGGCCCGGCGGATGCTCGCGTGCCAGCGCCACGTGCTCACCTGCTGGATGAGCTCCTTGCTGCCCAAGCTCGACCCGAACAATCCCTTCGGCGGTCGCAACGGCGATCCTGGCAGGGCGCCCGACCACGCGCACGCTCCGGCGATCCCGGGATGCGGCAGCTGCTGTCCGGCGACCTGAAGCGTGCTCGCGGCTGAACGCGGCCGCGCGGGGCCTGCACCCGCACGCGGTCTCCGTCGCGCGGCGCTCCGGCTCAGCGCGCTCCGGTGGGCGGTGGGACCGCCAGTTGCCGACATATCGCGCGGGCTGTTGCGATCGGGATCTCCTGGTGACGAGGAACCGGTGCGCGCACGTCTCCGGGCGGGTTGCGCCAGATGGTGTGGTTGGCGCCCTCTCGCAGGACTTCACAGCCGTGGGCGCCGAGATGGCGCTCCAGCTGGCGGCGCTTCAAGCGGCGGCGACGTCGATCGTGACCTGCTCGACGTGTCCGCCACCGATCGGTGGCTCACGGCCCTCATCGCGGTAGGAAGCGACCATCTCGCGCGCAGCGTCGAGCAGCATCTCCCGCGCCTCCTCCACCGTCCGTCCGCACGTCACCACCGCGGGCCACTCAGCCAGCTGGGCCATCGTCCAACCTTCCTCATCTGGGGTAAAGACGGCCGTCAGCGTCAACGCGTCGCTCACACGGCCCAAGGTAGCGCGCAATCGACGCCGACGCCATTGCAACACAGGGCTCCACAGGAGCCGCCGCTAACCCGCGTGCTCCCTACGGGCGATCGCGAGACGCGACCCGGACGACCGTGGTCAGCACCCGCCGCGCGCAATCAACCGCGGCGATCGCCGCCCGCGCCGGCGTGCGGCGACGGTTCGCGCCACACCAGCTACGCCACGCACGCGCTGTCGAGATGGCGCGAGAAGGTGTGCCGTTCGTCGTCAGCCAACGCCAACTCTGGCACGCGAACCTCGGCGTCACGTCCGTATACCTGCAAGGGATCGACAACGCCGAGATCATCGACACCGTCCGCGCCCGCCGCGCTCGGACGTCGCCGCATCGTCAACCGTCGTAGGGGCTGATGGCGCCACGCGCAAGCACCAGTGATGTGGCCGCAGCACGGGGACTGCTGCTGACACGCGAAAGCGCAAGCGGTCGGCCCGCGGTGTCCGTCGCCCCGGCGCGGCGGTTGTGGCGTCTATGCAGCGCCCTGCAGGCTGTCGCGAAATCCGTTGAGGGACGATCGCCTGTTTTTTTGTTGCGGATCGGGGTTGGGGGCTAGGTCGTCGCGGTGTGCGCGCGCGTGTCCGGTCGGCGTGTAAGAATGGCCTCCTGAGCAGGGCTTTTTCGGCTG
>JBBSMC010000099.1:0-9144 GCA_038233375.1 Solirubrobacterales bacterium | reverse complement strand
GGTTGAGCAGACCGGATCCGCGTGCGAGGGGCATCGGGCGATCGTAGCCGCAACCGGAGTGCCGGTCCGTGCTTCGCCGCGGCGGGCCGGCGGTCAGCGCAGCTTGGGTGCGGGCGGCACAGGGCGGGTGAAACGCCTGTGCGCAACACATTCGGCGCTGGTGAGCCGGTCGCTGCGGCGCAGCGCGTGCATCTGCGCCGGGCTGAGCGTGGCGTCCGGACCGGGCAGCCCACCGGCGGACACCAGCTTCTCGGCGTTGCCGGTATCGAACTCGGAAAGCACCTGCTGCACGTCGGAGGCTGTCGGTCGCTTGCGCGCCACGGTGGCCCCTTTCCGTTGAAGGCGATCGTCCGTCTTCACGGCGTGATCACCGCAGCCCGGCCGACCGATGGTAGGTCGAGTCTACCCCGTGCTCTGACCCTCACGCGGGTCTCGACCTAGAGCAGCTCGCGCAGGGTGTCCAGCTGCTCGAGCTTGGACAGCGAGCGCGACTCGATCTGGCGGATGCGCTCGCGCGAGACGTTGAAGCGGCGCGACACCTCGGTCGCGGTGCACGGCTCCTCGCCGCACAGGCCATAGCGCAGCTGGAGTACGCGCCGCTCGCGCTCGTTGAGCGTGTTGAGCATGCGGCGCACGGCCTCGACGTAGACGCCGGCCGACGCGCGCTCGAACGCCGACGGCTCGTGCTCGTCGGCGATGAACTCCCCGAGCACCGAGCCGCCGTCGTCGCCGACCGGCTGCTCGAGCGAGACGGGCGTCTGCGCCCACGCGCGCAGCGCCATGACCTGCGCCGTCGGCAGGCCCGCCTGCCGCGCGATCTCCTCCACCGTCGGGTCGTGCCCGAGCGTGCCCGACAGGTGCCGCTCGGCCGCCGTGATCGTCTTGAGCTGGTCGTTGAGGTTGACGGGGATGCGGATCGTGCGCGCCTTGTCGGCCAGCGCCCGGGCGATCGCCTGGCGGATCCACCACGTCGCATAGGTCGAGAAGCGAAAGCCCTTGGCGGGGTCGAACTTCTCGACGGCGCGGATCAGGCCGAGCGTGCCCTCCTGGATGAGGTCGAGGAACGGCAGGCCCTGACCGCGGAAGCGCTTGGCGATCGAGACGACGAGCCGCAGGTTGGCCTCGACCATGCGCTCCTTGGCGCGCAGGTCGCCGCGACCGATGCGGTGGGCGAGCATGATCTCCTCGTCGGGCCGCAGGAGCCTGATCCCGCGGATGTCGCGGAGAAACAGGTCGAGCGCCTCTGTGGCACCCTCGCCGCAGTGCTGCCGGTTGTCAGGCGGGTCGCCTTCCATCAACGAACTCGACGTTAGCACGACCGTTCGTGCAAATCCGTTGGCTCTGCGTTGTGCCGGAGGCGCACGCCGCGTCGCGCTTGGGCACGTCCAAGCAGGGCTGCCCCTAGCGGGCGATCCGCCCGCGCAGCTCCGTCCACAGCGCGGCGTAGGCGCGCGCCGCCCGACCGTGCGGGACGAACTGCGCGAGCGCGCGGCGCTCCAGCCCCATCCGCTCGACGTCGGTCGCCGCCGGGATCGCGGCGGCGAGCACGCCCTCGTCGTCGGCGAGCTGCTCGGCGACGTCGCGATGCAGCGCCTTGCGCCCGTCGACCATCGAGAGGAAGGCGAGGATCCGCGGGCGCGGCTTGGGCACCTCGCCGGCGACGAAGCCGCGCAGCTGGTCGTATGTGCGCAGCGACAGCGGCGTCGGGATGAGCGGAACGAGCAGCACGTCGGCCGCGGCGAAGACGCTCTCGGACGCCAACGAGATCGCCGGCGCGCAGTCGAGGAAGACGTAGTCGTAGTCGGCGGCCAGCGGGGCGAGGACGCGCGCGAGGCCCTGCGTCGGGCGCTTCGTCGCGTCCAGCGCGAGGTCCATGTTGCGGTACGAGAAGTCGGCCGGCAGGAGGTTCAGACGCGGGTGGTCCGAACCCTTCAGCAGCGCCGCAGCATCGCTCTTGCCGCGCACGAGCTTGGCGCCGCCTCCGCGCACCTTCGGCCGGATCCGCAGCAGGTAGCTTGCCGCGCCCTGGGGGTCGAGGTCCCACAGCAGCACGCGCGCGCCCTCCTCGGCCGCCGTCCACGCGAGGTTCACCGCGGCCGAGGTCTTACCGACGCCACCCTTGATGTTGTACAGCGCGACGGTGGTCGTCACGATCACCGGAACGTCTGCGAGACGAGCTTGCGCTGCGGCTTGGCGGCAAAGCGTTCGAAGCGCTCGGCGAACTGCTCGCGCGCCTGCGCCTGCTCCTCGCCGAGGCGCTGGACGAGCACGCCCATCGCCATGAGCGCCGCCGCCCCGCCCTCGAGCGCGGCGATCTCGTCGCCCAGCCCGCGCAGCGCGTCGGCCTGCACCTCGCGGTCCTGAAAGCGCCCGAGCACGTCCTGCAGCAGCTTCAGCGTCGCGACCATCGGCTTGACGACCTCGGCCGGGTACAGCGAGGCGAAGAACTCGAGCAGGTAGCGCAGCTCCTTGCCCTTCTTGCGCAGGTCGTGCAGAGCCTCGTGCGGCGTGTCCGGGTCGATCACGCGGCCCATCTTCACCATCCGGCGGTAGACCTTGTCGATCCGCTCTCCGGCGACCTCGGCCACCGGCCGCGCGGCGTCGGGACGGTCGTCCTCGGGCGAGGCGACGAGCGCGTCGAGGAAGTCGCCCCAGTTGTCCAGCAGCGCGCGCGTGCGCTCCGAGCGCAGCCCCTCGACCATCTTCGCTCGCTCGGCGACGAGCCGCAGCTCGAGCAGCTCGCGCAGCGGGGCGACATCCGGCACGGTCTCGGGCGGGAGCGTCGCGGCGAGGTCGTCGAACTCCAGCAGCTGGACGTCGAGGTCGCGCGTCGGGCCCGTGAGAACCTGCAGCTCGCGAAAGCCGTCGCGAAAGACCCGCAGCGGCTCGGGCGGGAAGACGCCGCGCAGCTCTCGCTGCAGCGCCCGCGAGCGGCGCACGGCGACGCGCAGGTCGTGCAGGTACTCGCTGTCGAGGTCGGCGAGCGTGCCGGGCAGGTTGGTCTCGATGATCTCCAGCAGGCGCCGCAGCACGGCCATGGCGGCGACGTCGGCGCGCACGTCGGGCGCCAGCGCGACGCGCACTTTCGACGAGGTCCCGCCGGGCACCTCGCCGGTCGCCTCGACGGCCTCGTCCTGGAGCGGTTGGGAGACCGGCTGCAGGTCGAGCTCGGCGGCGAGCAGCTCGAGCACCCGCATGTACTCGGCGTCGTAGCCAAGCACGGCGACTACGTTCAGGCGCGAGCGCAGCGCGATACTGACGTCCCTGCCCGCCATCGCGGTGGGCTCCTCAGCCTGCAGTCGCACGACGATCTTGCCGAGCTCGTCGAGCACGCTGACCGGCAGCACGCGACTGCGGACGCGCACGATCGGCGTGAGCACGCGCATCTCGACCACCGGCGCCAGGAGCTCGCGCAGCTCACCCTCCGGCAGGTCGGCCACGGCCAGCTGCCGCAGCGACCGCACGTGGTCGCCCGCCGCCCGCTCCTCGTGGGTGGCCGCGTCGATCAGCGCGATGCGGCTGCCGGTGTCGGCGAGCGCGAGGCCCGCCGCGTGCAGGCGGCCGTCGAACGTGTCCCAGAACGTGCGGTCTGTGCGGTGCGCGCGCTGCGTGACGACCGCCACGTGCGCGGCGAGCCGGTCGGCCGCGCCCGACGCGTCGACGCCTGCGGGCAACAGCAGTTGGGTGCGCAGGGCGTCCACCCTGCGCAGTCTGCCAGCGCGCCGCGATCGCGGCGCGCCGCCGTCGTGCCTCAGACGTTGCCTCGCGTGGTGCCCTCGTCGCCGCCGGCGAGCTCCTCGGCCTTGGCGCGGCCGGGGTGGTCCGGTGGCAGGTCGTGCGGCGAGATCTCGTCGTGCGCCTCGGGCGTGTCTCCCGCGGGCGTCTCGTCGTCGGGGGTCAGCGGTCCGAGGGGCTCCTCGGCTTCGCTGTCGTGGGGCGGGGCGTCTTTGGGGTCGTCGCTCGACATTCGCGAGCACCTCCTCGGTCTCGATGTACGGTGCTCGCGTCTGCTTACCCCCGGTCCGCGGCGGCTCATCCCCCCGGGCCGCACCCCTCGCCGATGCGATCGCCTGCGAGCGAGCGCTCGGCCATGGCTAGGATCGCTGGCCCGTGTCCGATGACGATCTTCAGCAGGCCGAGGAGCAGGGCGGCAGCCTGCTCGCGCAGATCTCCAACGCGTTCGTGACGATGCAGAAGGACTACTGGGGCATCGGCCCGCTCGAGGCGAAGTCCTACAACATGGTCGTCCGCCTGACCAGTCAGTACACCGGCCGCGGACCGACGAGGGCCCGGACGTACATCAACGAGGATCTGGTCACCGTCGTCCTGCAGGACTCGCTCACCAAGGGCGAGCGCACGCTCGTCGGCCATGACCACCGTGAGCTGGTGCTGAGCGCGCGCCGGGCGTTTCAGCAGGCGATGCGGGCCGACTTCGTCGCCGGGATCCAGGAGATCCTCGGGCGCCAGGTCGCGGTGTTCATGAGCGCGAATCACGCCGAGCCGGACTATGCGGTCGAGATCTTCATCCTGGCACCCGATGGGCGGCCCCCAGCGCCGGCATCGAACGGCTGATGTCCTCATCGCGGCCGTCCGGGATCCGCCGGCAGCCCTCGGAGGGGCTGAGATCTCCCGTTACGCCGAGCAGGAGCCGGGTATCTCGTGACATCGTGCAATTCCCTCTTCCCGATCACGACTCCATGAACGGCCGCCGCGGCCCACGCCCGCCCGGCCCGTCAGGCGCATCGCCCGTAGGCCGCGCCTGATGCGCGTCGCCGTCGTCGGCGCCACCGGAAACGTCGGGACCAGCCTGCTGCGCGCGCTGAGCGACGACCCGTCGATCGACGAGATCGTCGGCATCGCCCGGCGCCGGCCGGAGCTGTCCTTCCCGCGCACGAGGTGGGTGACCGCCGACGTCGTCACCGATGACCTCGTGTCCGCATTCGCCGGCGTCGACGCGGTCGTGCACCTTGCCTGGCTGATCCAGCCCTCGCGCGACCGCGCGACGACGCGAGCGGTCAACGTCGACGGCTCACGTCGCGTGTTCGAGGCCGCCGCCGCGGCGGACGTGGGCACGCTCGTCCACGCCTCCTCGGTCGGCGCCTACTCGCCGGGGCCGAAGGACAGGCGGGTCGACGAGAGCTGGCCGACCGGCGGCATTCCGACGTCGTTCTACTCGCGCGACAAGGCCGACGTGGAGGCGATCCTCGACGGCTTCGAGGCGGCGCACCCGGACATGCGCGTCGTGCGCCTGCGCCCGGGCCTGATCTTCAAGGGTGAGGCCGCGTCGGGGATCCGCCGCCTGTTCGCCGGCCCGCTGCTGCCGACGCCGCTGCTGCGCCGCAAGCTCATCCCGATCGTGCCGGCGATGGAGCGCCTGCGCTTTCAGGGCGTGCACTCCTTCGACGTCGGCGAGGCCTACCGCCTCGCGGTCGTGCGTGACGTGCGCGGCGCGTTCAACGTCGCGGCCGACCCGGTGCTCGACCCGGCCGAGCTCGGGCGGCTGCTCGAGGCGCGGCCGGTGCCGGTGGCGCCGCGCGTGCTGCGGACGGTCGTCGACGCATCCTGGAGGCTGCGCCTGCAGCCCACGCCGCCCGGCTGGCTGGACCTCGCGCTCGGCGTCCCGCTGATGGACAGCACGCGGGCACGCGAGGAGCTCGGCTGGACGCCGAAGCGCACCGCGGGCGAGGCGCTGCTCGAGCTCATCGACGCGATGCGCCGCGGCGAAGGGCTCGATACCGCGCCCCTGCAGCCGGGCGGAGCCGGCCCGCTGCGCGTGCGCGAGTTCCTGACGGGCGTCGGCGCCCGTTCGCGCGGCTGACGGCGCGCCTACTCGACGGGCTCGGCGGTCATCACGACCCGGTCGCGGCGCACGACCTTGATCGTGCTCCTGTCGTCGAGATCCTGCATGACGGCGGCGAGGCGCTGCTCGTCGAGCTCGTTGAGCCACTCGTCCCAACCGAACGGCTCGAGCGACGGATCTTCCTCCGCGCCCGGGAACGCGATGTCGAGGATCGCCGGGTCCATGCCGCTGTGGCCGGTGCCGCGCTTCTTCATCGGGGCGCCGTCGCGCTCCTCGATCCAGGCGCGGACCCGCTCGGGATCGGCGGTGATGATCTGCTCGCTCGTCGCCATCGGTGCTCCAGTCAAGGTCGGTTGGTCGTCACCCGGGCGCTACCCAGGTGCCCGGCGCCGCACGCGAACGTCGGCGCTCAGTCGCGGGCAAGGTACTTCTTGATGCAGTGCGCCGCGCCCAGGTTGATCGCGAAGGGGTGGAAGTCTCCCAGCGCGGCGACGTCGTAGCCAAGGCTTTCCCAGATCTCGGCGTTTCGGCGGTCGGTGGCGGCGAGCGTGCCGGCGAAGGGACCGTGCGCGTAGGTGGGGACGTACACGGTCGGGCGCGCGCCCTGCGGTGCGTGGACGAGGACGTTGTTGGACGTCGCGAAGTACCACGAGCGCAGGCGCGCCTGCTCGTCGTCGGAGTAGACGAGCGGCAGCGGCGTGCGCGTCACGGCGTAGCCGCGTCGCGTGAGGTCGCGCGCGATGTCGTCGAACACGGGCGCCATCGCGTGCGGCTGCAGCGGCTCGTTCGTCAGCCGCGCCGCCTCGCGCGGATCGCCGACGAGCACGCGGTAACGATCGTCGTCGCCGCGGCCGGCGAGGCTGACGAACATGTCGATGTGGAAGATCGGCTGGCGCGTGCCGGGAGCGTTGCCCGCGTAGAGGTCCTCGATCCAGGTGGCGCCGCCGAGCCGGAACTCGCGCCGTGCGGCGGCCGGCACGGGCAGCGTCGTGCCGACGGGGACGAAGGTCCGCTCCGCGTCGAGGTAGCGACGGTAGACCTCGCGCAGGAGAGCGTCCTCACCGGCCTGCGTCGGCGCCGTGAGGATGCCCTCCTCGAAGGTCAGCAGCGGATAATCGATCCCGACGAAGAAGAAGTCGTCGCCGATCAGGACGTTGCCGCCCTGCAGGTGCAGTGGTGCCTGGAAGAGGCCCAATTGGGCGGCGGTGCTGACCTGGTCGGCGACGAGCGCGTCGCCGTAGCGCGGGAAGGCGGCGGGCTCGACGAAGGCATGCCCTGCGTCGGCGTCCTGGGCGATCACGACGTAGGCGTCTTCGGCCCACACCGAGAAGCCGAGGAAGTCATCGGTGGCGACGACGGTGTCCCGGGCGTTCGCGCTGCGACCGGCGGCCGCCAGCCAGCCGCGCACCTCGCCGGCGACCGCCTCGTGGGTGAGGATCACGAGCTCGGTCTCCCCCGGCAGCTTGGCGATGAGATCGCGGTAGACGGCACCGTAGGGGTTGGCCTCGCCGCCCTCGACGGCGTAGCTGGGGATCGTCAGCAGCAGCCGCGCGATCGCGCCGTCGGCGCTCGTCACGAGCGAGGGCGACGACGGCCTCGTGCCGGTGATCGAGGCCGCGACGGCGGCGGTGCGCAGGCGCGCGCGGCGCACGTCGGCGGGAAGGTCGGCGTCGGTGCGGCGGATCTCGCCCGCGACGGGCGGGTGGTGTCGCGGACGGAGCGGCAGAGGTTCCTCGGCCATCGACGCGATCCTAGACTAGGCTCGCGGCGTCTCCGGGTCCAGCAGCGGCGGGTGCGTCAGCGCGGCACCCACACGCTGAGCGCGCCCATCGCGATCGCCAGCATGGCGAGCAGTATGCCGGCGACGTTGGCGGCGCCGCCGATGCCAGCGGCGATCGCCAGCAGGACGCAGGCCCAGATCGTGCAGGAGACCTGCGCGGTGAAGCCCGGCGCGTTCGCCCATCCGTAGACGGCGTAGGCGAGTAGCCCGATCCCGAGCAGGACGAGCGGAAGCCCGATCACCCACGCGACGTCGCTGCCGATGCAGCCGTCTCCGACCTCGCAGGCACGCGTGATGACGAGGTCCAGCCCGACCGCGATGGCAGCTGACGCGAGCAGGCCGGACAGGATGAGGGCGAAATGGGCGCGTGCTGACATGAACGGCGGGGCGTACCCGTGATGCGCGTTCGCTGCTCAGGAAAACGCATCATCTGCCCAGCGGGGGTGTGTGACGTTGTACGGCTATATAGCGAGAAAGGTGCCGGACGTCTCCCCGCGGCGGAGCGTCGCGACCCGCGCCTCGTGCTCGGCCCGTGCCGCGAGCACCCACTCGTACCCGTCGAGGCCGGCCAGCAGCGGCCCGCGGCAGAGCGCGAGCGCGGACGCGGTCTCGCCCGCCGCGACGAAGGCGTCGAACGCCTGAAGGTCGGTCGTGCAGCGCAACCCGATCGTCGTGCGCCCGTCGAGGACCTCCGCGTCGGCCGGCGCCAGCGCGCGGCGCACGGCCCAGACCGCGCTGCGCAGCGCGGCGCGGGCACGCGACGGCGCCAGCTCGGGCCAAAACAGCGCGGAGATGGGCCCGCGATCATGCTCGCCGGGGTGCAGCGCGAGCCAGGCCAGCAGCGCGCTTGCCTGCGGATGCGCGGGCGGCGGTGCGACTGCTTTGCCCGCCTGCGCCTCGAGCTCGCCGAGCAGCCTGACCGTGACGACCATCACGACGATCGTACGCAGAGGTCCACGCCACGGACGTACAGCCGGCGATTCGCGGTTTGTCTCAGAGATTGGGCACAATGTGACGACGCCCATACTTCGGACGCAGGCCATGAGAGGACGTTGATGTCGGCGATCACCCTTGCAGCTGTCGAGATCCGAGCTCCACGCGCGCAGGTCGAGATGGCCTGCACCCTGCGACGCACGGTCGGCTCGCCGATTCCGGCGCGCACGCTCGACGTCGGCCCGCGCGGCATGCGCATCCGCAGCCCGCGCCCGCTCAGGCCCGACGAGACCGTCAGCTTCGACCTGCCTGACTTCGACATGCGCCTCGACGGCCGCGCCCGCGTCATCGCCGAGGAGCTCCCGCACGTCTACTCGCTGCGCTTCGAGGGCCTGCCCGAGCCGATGATCCGCCGGCTGCACGCGCTCGCGATCAACTCCCGCTAGAGCGCCGGCGCTGGGTGATGCCCCGGCTTGCTCACGAAGCGCATCGAAGGTAAGAGGCTAAGCGATCAAACGCGGCGTTTTGTTCAGTGCTGCTAAGGGCCCACTGCGCGCAGGCGCAGCGACGCCGTCTTCGTCCGCCCGCGATTGCCCGCGGAGTCCGTCGGCCGAACGCTCACCGCATACGT
>JBBSMC010000098.1:0-9461 GCA_038233375.1 Solirubrobacterales bacterium | reverse complement strand
AGGCCAAGCGCGACGCCGGTCGCGTTCGTGATGAACGGGCGTCGCGTGTCGCCGCCGGCGCCGACGGAGATGAGCCCGCCGACGACGCCCTTGGAGGCGTTGAACTCGAAGGCGTAGCCGCTCGAGAGGTTGTTGGCGCGCACGCACGGGTTCTGCGGCCTGGGCTTGGCGGCTGAGCCACCCGTGCCGGAGCGGCAGCCGTAGATCGCGCCCCCACCGGTGTTGGAGAGATTGGATTGCCGGGTCGAGTATCCGCCGGTCGTGGAGAGCGTGGAACCGATGTTCGAGATGACCTCGGTTTCGCTGGTTGTCGTGCCGTTACGCACCCCCTCGCGCAGCGGCTGGCCGGTCTTCGCGTTGGCGAACGGCGCGACGCAGATGACGAGTAGACCGGTGGCCGCGATGACCGAGCGGGTGCGTGGCGCCCGGCCGAGCAGGCGGCGGGTCCTCGAGGTGTGCGGTTCGTGCATGGGTTTCCTCCGGTTGTTGAGGCGACTGCGAGCAGCGTCAGCTACCCCCGTTCGCACTTGCCTACACAACACACCAATTTCCGGTGTGTTATGGGCATGCAGTAGCGGCCGTGGTCGGCCGGCCATGCTCATATTCGGTTCGCGCGGGCTGATTGCCTGTGGCGCCGGAGCTGCGACGCGCTCCTTGCGAAGTGGATGCAACCTCCGTTCAGTGCTTCGACCCGTCACCGCGGCCGAAGTTGCGCCACAATCGAACAAGTACAAAAAGCGACCAGACGAGGAACAACGCGTGAGCGACACGACGACCGTGCCGACAAAGAACAAGAAGCTGATCGACTGGGTCGACGAGATCGCAGCCCTGGCGAAGCCGAAGGAGGTCCACTGGTGCGACGGTTCGGCAGAGGAGTACGACCGGCTGGCTGAGCAGCTCGTCGAGGCAGGGACCTTCACGAGGCTTGCGGAAGCGAAGCGGCCGAACTCGTACCTCGCGCGCTCCGATCCGGGTGACGTCGCGCGAGTCGAGGACCGCACGTTCATCTGCACGAAGACGCCCGAGGGCGCGGGGCCGACGAACAACTGGACCGACCCCGACGAGATGCGCGAGAAGCTGCGCGGCCTCTTCGACGGCTGCATGGAAGGCCGCACGATGTACGTCGTGCCGTTCTCGATGGGCCCGCTCGGCTCGCCGATCGCGCACATCGGCGTCGAGCTGACCGACTCCGCCTGCGTCGCGGTGAACATGATGATCATGACCCGCGTCGGCGCCAAGACGCTCGACGTGCTCGGCGAGGACGGCGAGTTCGTCCCCTGCGTGCATTCGGTCGGCGCACCGCTGGCCGAGGGCGAGGAAGACGTCGCCTGGCCGTGCAACGCCGAGAACAAGTACATCGTCCACTACCCGGAGACGCGCGAGATCTGGTCCTTCGGCTCGGGCTACGGCGGCAACGCCCTGCTCGGCAAGAAGTGCTTCGCGCTGCGGATCGCCTCGAAGATGGCCCGCGACGAGGGCTGGATGGCCGAGCACATGCTGATCCTCAAGCTGACCTCGCCCGAGGGCGAGGTCAAGGTCGTCACCGGAGCCTTCCCGAGCGCCTGCGGCAAGACGAACCTCGCCATGCTGATCCCGACGCTCGAGGGCTGGACCGTCGAGACGATCGGCGACGACATCGCCTGGATGAAGTTCGGCGACGACGGCAGGCTCTACGCGATCAACCCCGAGTCGGGCTTCTTCGGCGTCGCGCCGGGCACCGGCGAGAAGACGAACCCCAACGCGATGGCGACGGTCGAGCGCAACACGCTGTTCGCCAACGTCGGCCTGACCGACGACGGCGACGTCTGGTGGGAGGGCATGACCGAGGACAAGCCCGATCACCTGATCGACTGGAAGGGCAACGACTGGACGCCCGACTCCGAGACGCCGGCCGCGCATCCCAACGGCCGCTTCACGACGCCCGCGTCGCAGGATCCGGCGATCGCGCCGGAGTGGGAGGACCCCAAGGGCGTGGCCGTCGACGCGATGATCTTCGGTGGGCGCCGGGCGACGGTCGTACCGCTCGTCACCGAGGCGTTCGACTGGAACCACGGCGTCTTCATGGGCGCCACGATGAGCTCGGAGATGACGGCGGCCGCGGCCGGCGGCGTCGGCCAGCTGCGCTTCGACCCGTTCGCGATGCTGCCGTTCTGCGGCTACAACATGGCCGAGTACTTCCAGAACTGGCTCGATATCGGTGCCCGCGAGGGTGCCGTGCTGCCGAAGCTGTTCTACGTCAACTGGTTTCGCAAGGACCCGGACATCGGCAGGTTCCTGTGGCCCGGGTTCGGCGAGAACTCGCGTGTGCTGAAGTGGGTTTTCGAGCGCTGCGCGGGCACGGCTGAGGGCGTCGAGACCGCCGTCGGCATCGTGCCCGGGCCGGGCGAGCTCGACGTCGCCGGCCTGGACATCTCCGACGACGATCTCGCCCAGGTCGTGACCGTCGACCCCGAGGCGTTCAAGGCGCAGCTGCCGCAGGTGCACGAGTTTCTCGCGAAGTTCGGCGACGATCTGCCGGCCGAGATCTCGAACCAACTCAAGGCATTCGAAGAGCGACTGGAGGCTGCCTGATGATTGCGCTGTTGAAGCGCTGGCTGCGCATCCGCAAGCGCAAGAAGGCTCGCGGGCGTTAGCCACTTGCCCCGGATAAACGGTTCGGGAGATTGAAGGAGGAACGGCCGCTAAGCTAAGGAACGTGGCACCATGTGGGCGGGCGATCGGCGCCACCGTCGATCACCTCACTCCGTGTGAACCACCTCGACTGCCCAGCTCAGCGCCGCGTCACACGCCGCGAGCGCGGCCTCGGTGTCCAGTGACTCGACGACCTCGTCGTAGCGGAACTGCACGCCCCACGGCGTCAGCCAGCCGGCTTCGACGACGGTGGGCGGGGGCGGCCAGTCCGACTCGGACGCGAGGGCCAGCAGCCGCTCGAGATCGTGGGTGTGAGGAAGCGAGGTTCTGGCGACAACAAGCACGGACCTGACGGCCTTCTCGACGGCCTGCTGGGCGTGGAATCCGATCGCCTCGTCAGCAACGCCAGCCAGCGCGAGTGCGTGCGCGGCCTGCTGATCACCGGCCGCCTAGGCGATCAGGAGGGCGGCGTACTCGCGCTGCTCAGGACTCGGCGATGACACGGCCCTCGCGCAGCGCTCGGTCAACCATGGTCCCCGGCACCTGAGACCGACGCCGAGCAAGCTCGTCGCTGACAACGATGACATCGATCGCCGAGGGGATCTCACGCAGAACCCTGCGCAGCCGCACGGATTCAGCCGCTATGTGCTCCACCTCAGGCTCGATCACGAGGAAATCCAGATCACTGTCGGCGTGCGCCTGTCCGCGCGCATGCGACCCGAACAAGATGATCCGTGACCGCGGCGGAGCAGCCGCCGCCAACGCGACCCCAGCCCTCTCGATCATCTCGTCGGTCGTCACAGCGACGACGGTAGCGGTCAGCGCCGACGGTCGCCAACGACGTCAGGTCGGGAGCGAGGGACTTCGATCACGTCCGCCAGATTTGCAGGACGACTGGTCACCTCGCCGAATGACCCGCCAACTATCTGCGGGGCAAGCAGTCAGATCCCCGCAGCGCGCTCGCGCCGGACGGCCGTTCAGGCCCCGCCGGCGCGGGCACGAGCCGGTGCGCCAGGAAGAGCAGCGCCAGCAGCCCCGCGACGAGCGCCCACAGGCGCCAGTCGGTCAGGCTGACGGTCTGCAGCCGGCTGCCGAGGTACGTCACGACGGCGCAGAACGGCGCGATGCCGACGATCGTGGTCCAGGCGTAGCGTGGGTGTGCGACGCCGGTGATGCCGGCGGCGTAGCAGGTGGCGTTGAAGGGGATCAGCGGTAGGAAGCGCGCCGCGATGAGCCCGGTCGCTCCGCCGCGCGCGACGAACCGCTCGGCGGCCGCGAGGCGCTTGGCGCCGATGACGCGGCGCGTGACCTGGCGCCCCGGACCGCGGGCGAGCTCGTAGGCGAGTAGGGCCGTGAGAAACCAGCTGAGCATCATCAGGCCGAGGCCGGGGCCGAAGCCGTACACGTAGCCCGCCGCGGCCGTCGTGAGCTCTGCGGGGTAGGGGATGACCGCGTGCGCCAGGACGAGCGCGAGCAGCGCGAGCGCGCCGACGGCGCCCAGCTCCTGCGTCTGCGAGCGCACGAGCGCGCCGTCACCGCCGATCGCGGCTGTTGCGACGTCACGCAGCGAATCGACGAGCAGGAAGGCGAGCACCAGCGCGGCCAGCAGTGCAGTGGTCGCGACAAGCAGCGGGCCACGCGGAGCTCTTGGCGGTGGTGGCGGTCATGGAAGGACGCTGCCGCGGTGCTCCGAGGCTTGGCGCCCCGGCGCTACCGGCGTTTCGCCGGCCGCGGAACCCGCTCAGAGCCGCAGCCTGAACCGCCGCAGCAGGGTCCGCCGGTTCCCGGTGCTGTCGGCGACCGTGACGCGCAGCTTGAGGACGATTCGCCGCCCGGCGCGCAGCGCACGCCGGATCGCGACTCGCCGCGTTGCCGACAACCTCAGCCTGACGGTCGCCTTCCCGCCCCGCGCGAGCGTCGTCGTGACGGCAGCCAACCGATACGTCGTGGCCTTGATCCGACCGATCCTGGGCACCCTCACGCTGCCCGAGGTCGTCGCTCGACACGCCTCGTCCGGGCACCCGAGCCTCACGGAGACAACCTTGCCCAGCCGCTGGGTGGCGACGCCGACGGTCGCCTTCGGCGCGAGGGTGTCGGCGACGGCCGATGTCGGGGGCGGGGCCTCGGGCGACGGAGGTGGTGGCGGGGTCACGGCAACGGGCGACGGAGGTGGCGGCACGGTCACTACAACGGGCGCCGGTGCTGGCGCGGGGCCGGCGGGAGCTGCGGTGGAGGCGTTGCGCAGCGCGATGAACTGCCCGGCTTCGCCTGGGCCGGAACCTTGAGAGAACACGAAGCCGGAGATGAACAGGAGCGGTTGGCCGGCGGGCCCGGTGAGGGCGCGCACGGTCGGGTTGCCGAGCGCGTAGGAGCCGGCCGGCAGACGCAGCGCGACCGGCCGGGCCTCGCCGCGCACGCGGTCGTAGAGATACCAGCGCCAGCTGCCGAAGTCGTTGCGGATCGACTGCGCCTCGAGGACGGCGAAGGGGTGACCTTCGAAGAGCAGATCGGCGCGGTCGCCGAGGTTGCCACGCGTGCCCAGCTCGATGAAGAGGTCGTTGACGATCGCGTCGGGCTGCGGAGCCCAGCCGGCCGCGCTGAAGTTCGTCAGGACCCCGGCTGACTGGCGGTCGACGAGGATGCTCTTGAAGTAATGGAAGGTGACCGCGATCTGCGAGTCGTCGGGGCCGTTCCAGCGCTTGACCTCGAGCGCCGGCGTGCCCTCCGCGGTCGGCGCGAGCGTGCGGGGAAGGTCCACGTCGCGGTCGAACACCCCGGCGGCCAGGGCG
Organism: Solirubrobacterales bacterium; assembly: GCA_038233375.1. Taxonomy (GTDB): domain Bacteria; phylum Actinomycetota; class Thermoleophilia; order Solirubrobacterales; family Solirubrobacteraceae; genus CADCVQ01. Next base: position 4,041 of record JBBSMC010000098.1, on the reverse strand, counting down.
GCCCAGCTCGCGTAGTGGCGAACGGCGAGATTGTTGACCGAGACCCACGTCGGATCGGGAGTGTCGCGCTCGAAGGCCAGTACGAAGCCACCGTCGGGCAGCGCCGCGAGCGTCGGCTGCGACGCATGGACGGCCAGGTCGGCGCGGTGCGTCCATGTCGTCAGGTCGTCCGAGGTCGCGAGCTTGGTGACGAACACGCCGTCGACGAACGCGTGGTGGACGCCGATGTAGCGCCCGGCGACCGCCTGGCCCGCCGGCGCCGCGATGACGTCGAGCGCATCGAGCGAGTTGCCGAGGTTGTTCTCGGCCGCGGCGAGGAAGACATCGGCCGCCTTCGGATCGAGGAGGGCGGCCAGCCGCTTACCGCGGTCGTCGTCGGGCGTGACCACGAGCTGCGGCGCGTCGGGTCCCTCGCGCGAGGAGAAGCTCGCCGGGTCGAGCGGGGGCCCGCTGACCTGCAGCCCGACGTCGCCGTCGCCGTGCACGGCGCTAGTGACGTCCCACTGCACCCACGTCCCGGTCTGGGCGCCGACGGCACTGGCGATGATCGCCGGGTCGGGCGACAGCGTTGCGGGCGTGCCGTCGTCCTCGCCGAACGCAGCCGGGATCACCCTGACCGCGAGGGCTCCGGCGGTCGCCGCGGTCGCCCGCATCCGCAGGACGGCTCGCGCCGGGGCGCCGCCGGCACCGCGGACCTTGAACCGCAGGGCGGCCACGGTCTGATTCAGGCCGCCGACGGGGAGACTCGGACTGCGGCCGAGGGGGCCAGGGTCATCCGCGGCCGGCCGGGTCGTGTCCGCGGCGAGCATCGCGACCCCGTGCGCGGGCGTGGCGACGACGAGCATGAGGGCGCACGCGCCCGAGGCCGCTGCCAGGCGGCGTATCAAGGTTCTCACAGGCTTCCGTGCTTTCCAGGCTGACCCAACGGTGGCCCTGTCTTCTGACCCGCACGAACGTCGTGCCGCGCTTCCCCGAACGCGCAGTAGAGCGCAGAACGCGCCTCAGCACAAGCCCAGGCGCAACTCCCCGCTCCTGCCGGTACGTTGCCGGGCATGGCAACGCACACCCACGAGCATCGCGACGACGTCGCGGCGGGCGACGAATGGGGGTCCGAGCTCTACCGCATCGCCTCCAACCAGTTCGACCGCGCCGGTGCGCTGCTCGAGCTCGATCCGGAGTTCGTCACGCGGCTGGGCCAGCCGCGACGCTCGCTCGTCGTGAACTTCCCGGTCCGGCTGGACTCCGGCGAGGTGCTCGGCCTGACCGGCTACCGCGTCCAGCACACGCTCACGATGGGCCCGACGAAGGGCGGCTTTCGCTACGGCGCCGACGTCTCGCTCGGCGAGTGCGCCGCGCTGGCGATGTGGATGACGTGGAAGTGCGCGCTGCTCGGGCTGCCCTACGGCGGCGCGAAGGGCGGCGTGCGCTGCACGCCCAGCGATCACAGCGTCGCCGAGCTCGAGCGAGTCACGCGCCGCTACGCCGCCGAGCTGATCCCCGTGATCGGCCCGGACAAGGACATCCCCGCTCCGGACATGGGCACGAGCGAGCGCGAGATGGCCTGGTTCATGGACACCTACTCGCAGATGATGGGCCACTCCGTCTTCGAGATCGTCACCGGCAAGCCCGTCGTCCTGGGCGGCACGACCGGGCGGCGCGAGGCGACCGGCCTGGGCGTCGTCTACGTCACCGAGGCCGTCTGCGAGCGCATCGGCATGGACATCCGCGAGGCGCGCGTCGCGATCCAGGGCTTCGGCAACGTCGGCTCGGTCGCCGCCTCCGAGCTCTACGCGATCGGCGCGCGCGTCGTCGCCGCCTCCGATGCGGACGCCGGGCTCGTCGATCCCGACGGCCTCGACGTCGCGGCCGTCTCCCGCTGGAGCCTCGAGCACGGCACGCTGGCCGGTTATCCGGATGCCCGGCAGGTCGGCCCCACCGACGTCCTCGAGGTCCCGTGCGAGATCGTCATCCCGGCCGCGCGCGAGCAGCAGATCACCGCGGAGAACGCGGGCCGGCTGCGCTGCGAGGTCGTCGTCGAGGCCGCCAACGGCCCGACGACGCCGGGGGCCGAGACGATCCTGCGCGAGCGCGGCATCCTCGTCGTCCCCGACGTGCTCGCCAACGCCGGCGGCGTGACCGTCTCCTACTTCGAGTGGGTCCAGGACCACCAGCGCTACACCTGGGACGAGCTCGACATCCAGGAGCGCCTGCGCCGCCAGCTGCGCGCGGCGTTCGGGCGCGTCATCGATGCGGCCGACCGCCTGGAGTGCGACTGGCGCATGGCCGCGCTGTCGGTCGCGATCGAGCGCGTCGCCGAAGCCGCGCGGATGCGCGGCATCTACCCGTAGCCGCTAATTACAGCCCCCCGCCGGCCCTCGCGTCCGTCCAAGAAGGGCAACATGGGCTGCCGCTGTCCGAGCCGGGGACACTGAGTGCTCGCTCCGAGCCGGCTTGGCGGTCCGGGCAAAACGGCCCTCGAGGATCGATCGATCCGGCGCGTGTATGACGCGCGGGGTGCGATATCCGCACTCGGCGCGTCGTTGGCGCCCCATCCCGCGTCGGTATGTCGAATGATGCAGGCCGAGCGAGACTCATTCGACACATACCCCGGTGGCTTCGCGTGCGACCGGCGGGTGGTCTGCTCGCATCTCGCGCAACGCGACAGAGTGCCGACCGCGGGCACGAGCCGGCGGCGATGCGCCGGCGGCCACCGCCGTGTCGGTCACGACGCGAGGGGGAAGGCCGCCGTCGTCGTGACCCGCGGCAAGCGCGTACTCACGCTGCGCAACTTCCGCATCGACCCTGGCCCGCAGGTGCGCGTCTACCTCGCCACCGACGCGGGCGGCGAGACCTTCGAGGACATCGGCGCGCTGAAGGGCAACAAGGGAACGCAGCAGTACGCGATCCCGTCCGCCGTCGACCTCGCGCGCTACGACACGGTCGTCTTCTGGTGCGTGCCGTTCTCGCAGTCGCTGGCGAGCGCACGGCTCTCGCCCGCCTGACGTGAGCCCGCGCTCAGTGGCGTTCCTCGCCGGTCGCCGCGGGCGGCCGCGATTCCTCGGCGAGGGAGGTGAGGGCGAGCTGGCCGCGGGCGGCGTCCTCGAGCACCCCGGTCGCCTCGTCCAGCGAGCGGGCGTAGAGCTCGACGAGCAGGTGGACGACGATCTTGTCGCCGTCGTGCTTGTGGAAGCGCACGTGCGTGAAGAACTCGCGCGTGCCGTAGTCACCGAATGCAGCGTAGGAGAGCGCGTCGCCGGCCTCCGGGCCCGAGCACGTCTCGACGTCGTCGGCGTCGACCGTGACTGTGCACGAGGCGACCCACGGCGTTCCGGCGATCATCCGCTCCCAGCGGTCCTCGATCGGCTCGACGCGGCCGTTGTGAAAGCCGAGGTGGGGCTGGTCGTGCATGCACTCCAGGCACTGCACGACGGCCTCCTGCAGCTCGTCGACGGGCTCGGCACGCTCGCCGGTCTCGGGGTCGATCTTGTGGATGCCCTCGTAGTGAACCTGTACCTCGAGGTCTGTCGACCAGCAGCGATAGCAGCGCAGCCACGAGCGGGCTTCGTTTGCCTCCATGCGCGGCCATGGTAGTAGCCCGGGTCGGCTCCTCGGGATGACTTCCGGGCTGGTTCAGCCGAACGTGAACGCGAAGCCGCTGATGCCCGCCTCGAAGCGCAGCGTCAGCACGTGCTCGCCGGGCAAATCGAGCTTGACGAGGCTGTAGAGGCGCTGGCGGCGCACGGTGACGAAGCCGCCGCGAACGTCGTCGCCGGCTGCGGCGGGGGTGATCGGGCGCCCGTCGAGCTCGACGTGGACGCGGCGGGCGCGGTCGCCGGTGGACGACAGGACGAGGTAGACGGCGCCGCCGACGACGCGGGCGGTGATCGTCGCCGCGCTCACGGCACGGGCCGACTCGCGGTCGATGTGCCAGCGTCCGCCGAGGCTGAAGACGCTCTGCGGCAGCTCTCCGGGCTTGGCCGCGGTGTAGTCGTGCGTGCCGTCCTTCGGCCCGACGGGGGAGAAGCCCTTCGCGCGGGCGGT
>JBBSMC010000097.1:0-9657 GCA_038233375.1 Solirubrobacterales bacterium | reverse complement strand
TGCGGTTTTCTAACGACTGGAGGCGCGATGCGGCGCGGACAAGTGAAGTGGCTGGCGGGTGCTGGAGCGACGTGCGTCGCGACGGCGGCGGTGGCAGTGGGGACGGGGGGGATGGCGGCGGCTGACATCACGCCGACTCCCGATCGCACCAAGGGCAGGGGGGAGGCCTTCAAGCTCGCTCAGGCGATCGCCGATGACCCGAAGATCATTCGGCGCGCGGATTTCACGCTGCTTCCGCCGGGCGGCAATCCGGCGGCGATCTCCGACGACAAGCTGGCCGGGTTTCCCCGTGCGGGTAAGACGTTTGGGATCTTGAGCACGGGCGACGCGACGATCGCCGGTGACAAGAACACCGATCCCGACAGCGGCACGGCGGTCAACGGGCCCTTTGTGCGCGGTGCGCGTGACGTGACGATCCTGCGCATCAAGTTCAAGCGGCCCAAGGGCGCCAATTGCCTGTCGATTCGCTTCAGGTTTCTGTCTGAGGAGTTCCCGGAGTTCAAGGACGACGAGTTCAACGACGGGTTCATCGCCGAGCTCAACAAGTCGACGTGGGACGCCAAGAGCAACGAGGACCCGACGATCGTCGCGCCCGACAACTTCGCGCGCGGGTCAAACGGCCGGCGGGTGTCGGTCAACGCGACCGATGAGCTCAGCGTCAGCCCCAAGCGCGCGCGGGGAACGACCTATGACGCGGCGACCCGCCTGCTGCGCGCCTCCACGCCGCTGAGCAGCCGCAGCGCGCAGACCCTCTACCTGTCGATCTTCGACCAGGGCGACCGGATCTATGACTCCGCCGTGTTCCTCGACCGCATGACCGTCAACAAGCGCTCGAGCTGCAAGCCGGGCACCGTCGAGGACAAATAAGCGAGCAACCGGGGTGGGGCGGGCCGCGGGAGCCATCCGCGCGGCCCGCCCCACGCCCAGCCCCGGATTCGTTGCCCATCCCGCGCACACTCGAAGTCGTCCCGCTGGAATGCATGCTCGGGGACTAGGCGGGCCCAGCGTCCGACCGGGCGGGCTGATCGACGTCCTGGCCGTGATGTGGGTCGCGCTGTGGGTCGTCGTGGCGCTGGCCGTCGCTGATGAGATGCGCAACCTGGGTCGCCTCAGCGTCACCGTCGACCGCGTCGGCCGCGCCGCCGTCACGGTCGGCGACGGGCTCTCCGATCTCTCGTCGGTGCCGTTCGTCGGGGGGCGAGTGGACCGGGCCGGCGCCGAGATCCGCGCGGCGGGCGTGCGGGCGTCCGCCGGGGCTTCCGAGAGCAAACGCAGCGTCCGGCGGCTGAGCGTGCTGCTGGGGCTGTCGATCGCCGTCCTGCCTACCGCACCGCTGCTCCTCTACGTCCCGCTCCGGCTAAGTCGTATCCGCGAGGCTCGGACGCTGCGTCGCCTGCTTGCGCAAGGGGGCGACGCCGTCGCGATGGAGCGCTTCCTGGCCGAGCGCGCCGTGGCCAATCTGTCTTACGCTCAGCTGCGCAAGGTCAGCGAGGCGCCGTGGCGCGACCTCGACGAAGGCCGCTACGGCGCCCTGGCGCTCGCCGAGCTCGAGCGCGTCGGCGTGGCGCCGAGCCTCGCGCGCTCGCACCCCCGGGGGGGCTCGGGATGAGCGGGGAGGGGCGCTGGCGCGGGATGAGCGCCGCGGTCGCGCCGGCGGGGCCCGCGGGGTGAGCGCCGCGCTCGGGCGGTCGCGCCGGCGGGGGGCCGCTCGATGAGCGCCGCGCTCGCGCGCTGGGTCGTCCGCGGCCGAGTCTTTGTCATCGTCGCCTGGATCGCCGCGGCCGTGGCGGTCACGATGTGGCTTCCGACGATCCGGCAGGCTCAGGTCGGCGCGCTCGGCGACCTGGTGCCCAACGACGCCGCGGCCATCGAGGCTGAGCGGCGCTCTCACGAGCTGTTCGGCTTTCCGCTGATCAGCCGGACGCTGGTCGTCGAGCGCCGCGGCCAGGGCCTGCCGCTCAAGCGACGGGCGGAGGTCGTGCTCCGGGCGGCTCGGGTAAACCGGGGGAATGACCCGGGGCTGCGCTCAGTGGTGGGCGCCCTGCCGGTGAGCAACGCCTTCGGCCGGCCCCCATTCTCGCGCGAGCGCTCCACGACCGCGGTCACCTACCTGTTCATCGCGCCCGACATCGGCCAGATCGGTCGCACGGGCCTGGCGCGACGCTATGCCGAGAAGCGCGCCGGCCCGCTTCCCGGCGGCTATGTCGGGGTCACCGGCGCGATCCCGGCTCGCTACGAGCAGGCGCGCGTGATCGAGGACGCGCTGCCCTGGGTCGAGCTCGCGACGGTGGCCCTGGTCGCCGCGGCGGTCGGGCTCTACTTCCGCGCGCCGGGAGCTCCGCTGCTCGCACTGGCGACCGTCGCGATCGCCTACCTGATCTGCATCAGGCTCATCGCGTGGATCGGTCAGCGGGTCGGGGTGTCGGTGCCCTCCGAGGTCGAGCCGATCATCGTCGCCCTGCTCTTCGGGGTCATCACCGACTACGTGATCTTCTACACCTCGCGGTTCCGCCGGCACCTGCGCGACGGGCTCGACGCCCGCGCCGCCGCCGAGCGGACCACCGCCGGCCTCGCGCCCATCATCGTCACCTGCGCGCTCACGGTCGCCGGCGGCAGCGCGGCGCTGGTCGTCGCCGAGCTGGGGTTCTTCCAGGCCTTCGGCCCGGGCATGGCGATGGCCGTCTTGATCGCACTCGCGGTCTCGATCACCTTCGTGCCGGCTGCGCTGGCGCTGGCCGGCGGGCCGATCCTGTGGCCCTCCGCGCGTCGCGGGAAAGAGCCGGCAGTAGAGGCGGGCGAGGGGCGATCGTCTGTCACGGCCCGCCTCATCGACGTCGCGGTCCGCCGTCCGGGGCTCACGATGCTGGCGTGCCTGGCGATCCTCGCAGTCGCCTCGAGCGGCCTGCTCAAGCTCGACCTGGGCAACTCGCTCATCCGCGGCCTCCCGGCCCAGAGCGAACCGCGGCGCGCCTACGCGGCCGGCGCCCAGGGCTTTGCGCCCGGCATCCTCTCGCCGACGGTGATCGTCGTGGAAGAGGCGGGCGTGGTCCGCCGCCGCGCCGCGCTCGCGCGCCTCCAGCGCGCGCTCGACCGCACCCCCGGCGTCGCCGAGGTGATCGGTCCCGCTGACAACCCGGTCGTTGCGAGCGTCGGCGCGGTACTCTCGCGCGAGGGCGACGCCGCCCGCTACGTGCTCGTTCTCGGCGACGACCCGCTCGGAAGCCGCGCGATCGCCACCGTCGACCGCCTGGGCGACCGCATGCCCGAGCTGCTCGCCTCGGCCGGACTGCCGCGCGCGAGCGCCTCGATCGCCGGCGACACCGCCCTCTCCGCCGAGACCATCAACGGCACCGTCGACGACCTCGCCCGCGTCGTCCCGGCCGTCATGGCGGTCATCGTCCTCATCCTCGTGGTCTTCCTGCGCGGCCTCGTCGCGCCGCTCTACCTCGTCGCGGCCTCGCTGCTGGCGCCGCTCGCGGCCATCGGGCTGGCGACCTACGTCTTCGGCGACATCCGCGGCTACGGCGAGCTCACCTACTTCGTGCCGGTCGCCGCCGGGGTGCTGCTGGTCGCGCTGGGCTCGGACTACAACGTCTTCCTCGCCGGACGCATATGGGAAGAGGCCGAACAACGCCCCTTGCTCGAGGCGGTTCGGGTCGGAGGCAAGGGCGCGGCACGCACGATCTCGGCAGCCGGCCTCGTCCTCGCCGGCTCGTTCGCGCTGCTCGCGCTCGTGCCGCTCCGATCGTTTCGCGAGCTGGCCTTCGTGACCAGCGTCGGCCTCTTGATAGACGCGTTCCTCGTGCGCACGGTGCTCGTGCCCGCCGCCATCGCGCTCGTCGGGGAGCGCAGCGGCTGGCCCGGGCGTCGCCTGCGCCCTCGACGCCGGGATTCGCTGAGCACGGCCGCCCTCCCGTTGAAGCCCGAGAGCAGCGCTCAGTCTTAGGAGCCCATGCGCGGCCTGTGCCTTGCCTTCATCGGCTTCCTGGGACTCGGAGTCACCGGGCGCGCGTGGATGACGCCTGCGACGGCCGCCTCGCCCCGATCGATACCGCCCTTGACCGCATCTGCTTCGACGGCGACCAGCGGCTTCCCCGCCCGTCGGGTGAAGGCACCGATCCCGACGAGGCGGCCGCTCCAGGGACGGCCGTCGAGCTCGACGGCCTCACCTACACGGTTCCGGTGACTCGCCAGCTCAACCCCGATATCCGGCCCGACCGTGCGCTCGTCGACGGACGCAAGCCGGGCGAAGACATGACCTTCCTTGGCGTGTTCCTTCGCGTGTGCAACGAAGCGGGGCGAGCGAAGACGCCCACCTCGCGACTCGCGCTGCACGACGCCTTCGGTAAGCGAGTGGCCCCCGTAGACGTCGGGCCCGGCAACTCGTTCGCATACGCGCCGCGGCCGCTCGACGAGGACCAGTGCATGCCCAGGGAAGGCTCGGCAGCGGCCGCTGCGAGCCCCGGCGCGCTGGTGCTCTTCGAGGTGCCGTTCGACCTGCTCGGAGAACGTCCCCTCTCGCTGAGGATCACCGGAGCGTCAGGCCAGACCAAGAGCCTGAGGCTCGACCTGTGACCCATCCGCGGGCCTGACCTAGAGGACTCCGCGCCGGTCTCGCCTTGGGCAACCTGCGCGGTAGGGGGTCGTGAGAACCCTTCCGCTGCGGGCGTCCGCGGGCTGACCTCGAGCCGCGTGCGCAGCCCGCGGCCGGGTAGAGTCGACAGGAATGACTACGCTACGGCGACACAAGGCAATCATTCTCGCGGCGGCCATTGCGCTCGTCGCAGCGGCGGCCGTGCTCGGCGTGCTGTTCGTCGGTGCCGACGAGGAGCCGGCCGCCACCGCTCGGCCGAGCGGCCCGGCGCTCACTCCACCACCACCGTCCCCGACCCGGGCTCCGGACCGGTCCGCTGAGAACCCCGGCGCCGAGGAGGCGCGAGCTGCGCAGCTGCCCTTCCCCAGCCCTCGCGCGTTCTCGGTCGGCACCGCCAAGCGCTCGCTGGCGGAGTTCATGTCCGCCTGGCGGGTGCGCTCCTACGAGCGCATGGAGACATGGTCGACGCGCAGCTGGCAGCTTCTCCAAGACGAGCCCGTGGACGCTCTCCGTCAGCGCCTGTCCGCTCGCCGGATCGTGGGCTGGCGTCTGGTCGACGTGACGGGCGGCCCCCGGTTCCTGGAAGCCAGGATAGAGATCGCCTACCGCTTCCGCCTGCGCCCACGGTTGCGCCGGGAGAGCTTTACCGTCCGCCTCCTGCGCCAGACGCGCGGCGGAGCGCTGACCGGTTCGGGAGGCCGCTGGGGTGTCGATCCGAGGTCCGTGCCGGCCACCCGCGCCGGCTGAGCGCCGTGTGGGCGCCCGACGCTAGATTTCGATCTTCGCCGCCTCGTGAGTAAGGACCCAGCTGCCGTCGGCCGTCCTGGTCAGCAGGCCGTTGTCGGCCAGCTCGCCGAGCGCAGTGGTCACTGTGGGCCGGCGGGTCCCGACGAGCCGCGAGATGCTCTCGTGGGTGAGGGGAAGATGCACGACGATGCCGTCTGTCGTCACCCGACCCCACCGGGTGGCGACGTGGCGAAAGAGGAGAAGGACCCGATCGCTGGCGCGCGTCCGGTGGCCGATGGCGGAGTTGACCGCGAGCGAGCGCGAGCGGCGGGTCGCACGCGACAGCAGGGCGTCCATCACCTCCGGCCACCGGCCCACGATCGCCGCGAAGTCGCGATCGAGGACCGCGAGCCGCGTGGGCTCGATCACGCTCCATTCGATCGATGCCGAAACGGCGAACTCGTCGTCCTCGTCCCACGGGCGCAGCAGGTCGCCCTCGCCGAGCAGCTCCGCCGATCGGCCGCCGGCCAGCTCCACGATCCGGACGAGCAGCCCGGAGAGGACGAGCAGCCCCAGATGGCCCGGCTGCCTGTCCCGCGACGGCTGCCATAATCCCGTCGGCAGATGCTCGACCGCCGCAACTGCGTGATGGGCAGCGAGCGCCGCGACGTCGTCGGCCAAGCCCTCGGCCAAGTCCGGATCGGCCTTGAGCACCCGAACGAGGTCGTCGCGAGCCGAGTCGCGGCTGGTTGGCATGGCCATCTCGAGCGCGTTACCCCCGCCGCGAAGATCGAACCAGATGCGGGTGTGACCGCCGGCGAGCCCGCGCCGTAGCCGTTCAGCGATCGCCGGGCCAGCTGCTTCGCCCGGGCGCCGCTCGCGCTCACCTCATGAGCCCCTGCCGTAACGGCCGACGTGGATGGCCGGCGACCCCCGCGGCACCGGACGTTCGCCCGGGCGGTCGTCCTCGACGATGAGCGCCGCGCCCGGCGCGCGAGCATCGAGCCGTTCCGCGCCGTGCGTGGCGCCGGCGATGATCCGTGCCCCGCGACCGGGGGACCATCACGCAGGTCGGCTCGGCTATGGCCTATCGCGGCATCCCGCTGCAATCGCCCTACTGCGGAGCCAAGCACGCCGTCAAGGGATTCACCGACTCCATTCGCAGCGAGCTGATCCACAAGCGGTCCAAGGTGCACGTCGGGATGGTCCAGCTGCCCGGCCTGAACACCCCCCAGTTCGACCATTGCCGGTCGAAGATGAACAGGCACCCGATGCCCGTGCCGCCGATCTACCAGCCCGAGGTCGCCGCCGCCGCGGTGCTGTCGGCGACTCGGAAGCGGCGGCGTGAAATGTACGTGGGAGTGCCGACTCTGTACACCATCTGGGGTAACAGGCTCGCCCCGTGGCTCGCCGACCACTATCTCGGCAGGACCGCGGTCAACTCTCAGCTCACCGACGAGCCGGTTGACGCACCGCGGCTCGGCAACCTCTTCGAGCCGTCCGAGGGCGATCCGGGAGCCCACGGCGACTTCGACGACTCCGCCCATGAGCGCAGCCTCCAGCTCTGGGCTTCGGAGCACCGGGGCGGCCTGCTGGCGGCTGCCGTCGGCGCCGCCGCGACGTGGGCCGCGCTGCTCGCCCGCGACTGACGGTCCTCGTCCACACGGCGCAGCGCCGATCATCGCCGCAATAGCGGACTTTGCGAAGCAGACCCGCGTTCCGGTCAACCGCCGACTCGACTACGCGATCCGCCGCGGACTCGTCGAGCCGTGATCGACGTGGGGTGAGAACTCCCCGCGGGATGGCGATCTGCCCATTGAGCGAGGCCACGGGAGCTAGGCTCTGGCGGTGGGCCTCCTCATCCTCTTCGACCGCCTCGCGAGGATGCCGATCGGCGAGGCTTGCGAATGGACTCGCACCGAGTCACGACGGTTGGTGGCGTCGATGGAGGCCGTCGAGGCGGCGCGGCTGACCGCGTTGCGGGGACCGGCCGCGACGACGACGGTCACGACTGGATGCTCGAGCTGATGGTCCCCGAGGGCGTCGCGATCGACGACGTCATCCAGGCGCCGGCCTTGCGCGACTTCCTGGGCGACCTGCGCCTCCTCGGCGCAAGCCCTACGGTGCTGAGAATGAGTGATCCGCTAACGCTTCGAGGGCCCCGCTGATGGTCCTCGCCGTCGCCATCTTCGCGGCCGCACTGGCCGTGGTCGCCTCCGAGCGCGTCCACCGCACCAAGGTCGCGCTGATCGGTGCTGCGCTCGTCGTCCTCACGCAGACGATCGACCAGGAGCAGGCGATCGAGGCTGTGGACTTCAACACCATCGGACTGCTCGCCGGGATGATGCTCGTCGTCCGGCTGACCGAGCCGACCGGGATCTACAACTACCTGGCCATCCGCGCCGGCCAGATCTCCCGCGGCAAGACGCTTGGCATCGTGGTCTCGCTGTCGTTGACGACGGCCGTGCTCTCGGCGTTTCTCGACAACCTCACGACGATCCTGTTGATGGTGCCGATCACCTTCCTGCTCGCCGACACGCTCGACATCGACGCTATCCCGCTCATCCTCATCGAGATCATCGCGTCGAACATAGGCGGCACGGCGACGCTGATCGGCGATCCGCCCAACATCCTGATCGCGGGCGCGACCGACCTCTCCTTCCTCGACTTCGTCGTCAACCTCGCGCCCGTCTCGGCGATCACCCTGATCGTCGTCGTCGGCGCGCTCTACCTGGCCTATCGCGGCCGGCTGCGCGTCGCGCCGAGCGAGCAGCGGCGCATCATGGAGCTCGACGCGCGCAAGTCGATCGAGGACGCCGACGAGCTCAAGCGGACGCTCCCCATCCTCGTCCTGACCGTGCTGGGCTTCTTCGCGCACCAGGCCCTGCACCTCGAGCCCGCCACGGTGGCGCTGGCCGGCGCGTCGGTCATGCTCCTTGTCACCCGTCAGTCGGTCGAGAAGGCCCTCGCGGGGATCGAGTGGCCCACGCTCTTCTTCTTCCTGGGGCTGTTCGTCATGGTAGGCGCACTCGAGCAGACGGGAGCGATCGACAAGGTCGCCGACGGGATCGCCGGCGTGACCGGTGGCGACCGCACCGCCGAGCTGCTCGGCATCACCTGGGTGTCGGCGATCGCCTCGGGCATCGTCGACAACATCCCCTTCACGGCGACGATGATCCCCGTCGTCGAGCAGCTGCAAGCCGACACCCCCGACGACGACGCCTACTGGTGGGCGCTCGCGCTCGGCGCCTGCTTCGGTGGCAACGCGACGCTCATAGCCGCCGCCGCCAACGTCGCCGCCGCGGGAATGGCCTCCCGCGCCGGCCAGCCGATCGGCTTCGTGGCCTTCCTCCGCGTCGGGATCCCCGCAACCGCGCTCTCGCTCGTCATCGCCACCCTGTACATCGCCGTGCGCTACCTGTAGGAGGAAACCCCATGACCCCTCAGACGCTCGGAAAGTCGACGACCCAGGAGACACCGCTCCTACGCGTCGATCAGGAGGTGGGAAGCGCGATCACGCAGATCGCCGACAGCGGGCTCCCCGCACTCCCCGTGGTCACGCCGGACGGCCGCCTGGCCGGGATCTTCGGCGAGCGCGAGTTCATCTCCGCGGTGTTCCCCGGCTACGTCGGCGAACTGCGCTCGGCGGCCTTCGTGCCCCGCTCGATCGAGGAGCAACTCGAGAAGCGCGCCGCCTGCCATGACCAGCCGGTCGGGGAGTACATGAACACCGATCGCGTCGCCGTCCCGCGCGACTACTCCGACGTCCAGGTGGCCGAGACCTTCCTGCATCACCGCGTGCTGATCGTCCCCATCGTCGACGAACGCCGGCGCCCCACGGGCCTGATCACGCGCAGCGACTTCTTCCGCGCCCTCGTCGACCGCTTCCAGACAGTCCTCGAGTAGGGGGATGCCTCCAGCGCCTCCACTGCCCGGCAGCTCGCTCAGCGCCGTGCACGGCACGAGCGCAACCCCGCTGACCCGCCGCCTGCTCGCTCGTCCCTGACCCGCGTGCTGGGCGTGGGGCGGGCCGTGCGGATGGCTCCCGCGGCCCGCCCCACCCCGGTTGCTCGCTTATTTGTCCTCGATGGTGCCGGGCTTGCAGCTCGAGCGCTTGTTGACGGTCATGCGGTCGAGGAAGACGGCGGAGTCATAGATCCGGTCGCCCTGGTCGAAGATCGACAGGTAGAGGATCTGCTTGCTGCGGCTGCTCAGCGGCGTGGAGGCGCGCAGCAGGCGGGTCGCCGCGTCATAGGTCGTTCCCCGCGCGCGCTTGGGGCTGACGCTGAGCTCATCGGTCGCGTTGACCGACACCCGCCGGCCGTTTGACCCGCGCG
>JBBSMC010000096.1:0-9709 GCA_038233375.1 Solirubrobacterales bacterium | reverse complement strand
GCATCACCAGACATCGCGTACCAAGATGTTATACATCCACAGTGCTTGCGCGGGGCGTCGCACGGGATCTGGCAGGGCCTGCGCCCTGCGGACGAATTCCAGGAGCGGCACGAGAGCGCCGGAGACTGCTCCTATTCGCGCGTTGCGACAGCCTCGCCGCGCGCTCGGATTGGTCTAATCGCGCGAGCGCGAGGGTGTCGCCCGCATCGCGCCGGGCTGCGTCCAACAGGCAACGCACCCGGCGTGCTGGGCCCAGAGAGAGGTTCTTCACGGGGGGTGTGGCGAATACGTCGCGCCCGGCGCGACTCATCCGCCACACCCCTCGAGTCGCGCGCTTGACGGCGGGGTCAGCCGCCGACCGTTCGATCGCGATACTGCAGTGGTGATCACCGGTGCTCACGTGATGGTCTACACCAAGGATGTCGAGGCCGATCGTGCGTTCTTCGGCGAGGTCCTGGGCCTGGACTCCGTCGACGCAGGGGGCGGATGGCTGATCTTCGCGCTGCCGCCCGCCGAGTTGGCCGCGCACCCCGCTGACTCAGGAGGACGCCACCAGCTCTACCTGATGTGCGACGACCTTCACGTCACGATCGCCGAGCTGGAAGCCAAGGGCGTCGAGTTCGCGCGCCCGGTCAGCGAAGAGGACTTCGGTCGCCTGACCGCGATCCGGCTGCCGGGCGGCGGCGAGCTCGGCCTCTACGAGCCCCGTCACCCAAGCCCGCTTCACCCGACGCGCTGATCCTTCTCGCGCGGAGGAGCAGTCTGAATCGGACGGCCTTCCTCCCATCAGAAGAGCAGCGGGACGCTCGTCATTTCGCCGCGTGTGGTGCGCTGTCGTAAGGTCCTCCGCGCACCGGCTCGCCGCCGATCACGCGCCGTTCGTTGTCGCGCACCCGCGGCTCGTAGTGAGAGAAGCGGGAGCGTGAGGTCCTTCGGGGCCCCCATGCCTCGCCGATCAGCAGCCCGCGCTGCGCGCCCTCGGCGAGATGCGGCGACACGGCCCCAAGGAACGCTAGCTCGTCCTCGTGGAACTGCGGCTGGCCGTTTCGCGGTAGAGCCCCAGCCGTGAGGGGTTCGTTCAGCGCGACGGCTGGAGCTCGTATCTGTCGAGCATCAGGTTGACCGCCGCCGGCGAGTTGAACATCAGCACGTCGATGATGGACAGGGACGGTTCGAAGGGCTGACGCCTCTGATCGTATTCCTGGAGATCCACGCGATGGATCCTGAAGTCGATGCCGGCGGCCTCATACTTCGAGGCATCCAGAAAGCTCTGACCGCGCGGTGGGTTCCAGTATTCGGATATTCCCAGGGCGCTGCCGATGTTGAGCGCCCATTCGTCGGCCGCCATCGGTTTCTCGATGACGAGATCCATTTCGGAGAAGACCCGCAGGCGCTTGGTGATTCCCAGATAGCCGCATACAGCTTCCAAGGCACGTTTGTTCAACGATACGACATCCGTCTCGTCCTGATCGATGACGTGAGACACAAGCTCGTTGACGGCGCGGTAGTTCGGCGCACGCTTCCTGTATGCCTGCAGCTGGGCTTCTATCTTGCTCCGCCAGTCTTCGCTGCAGTCGATCACCACATCCTTTATGAGCGTCTCCCGTGGATGCTTGACCAATGGAACCTTGATGTAGAGCCAGCCGCCGCCCTGCTTGAGTATCCGGTTTCTCTCGATCCATCCATGCCTGATGAACTGAACGGAATCGAGCAAAACGAACTCGTCCGTGTGTTTGAGAAGGCTAAAGTAGCCCAGATACGGAAAGAAGTACGGCTGCATGATCCCTGCCGTCGTCATCGTCATCGTCCTCGGCGCGCCGGCGCCAGCTGGGTCGACATCTGCGCCGCGGGATCGCGGGGGGCGAGCGACGCGAGAACCGGGCCGACTCGAAGCGCACGGTCGCCCCGTGGCTCGACGCCCCAGCACCCCTCGCGGAACGCTTGGTGACAGAGGAAGTGCCAAGTCGCGTTCCTGACACGCGCCGAGCGGGCGCGCGGAACGATGTTCAGCGCGGTGAGCACGGCGGCGTTCACGCGGTGACGTGCGCCCGGGCGGCGCGGCAGCGGCCACTCCGGAACGCGCTCGTTGAGGATCACGACCGACCTGCCCTTCGTCCTCATCCTGCCCAGCGACGCAGGCAGGTCATAGGGATGAGTGCTCGACCACCGCATCACAACCGTGTCAGCATGTCCCAGACATCCCCGACCTGGTTCGCAGGGCGACGAGCAGCTCCTGATCGGCTCCATAGGGCTGCATGTACTCCCCTCCACGCGTGACTACGACTGGGATCGCCACCGGGTCGCCTGGTGCAGCGTGGAGGCCCCGCGCTCGGAGCGAGCGACGTCGGCCATCTTGTGGAAGTCGTCCTCGAAGTATTCGTGTGCGAGCCACTCCGGTGGGATCTCCGCGATCTCGGCCTGGTAGTGGCTTGTGACGAGCAACGACGCGGGGTCCAACGTAAACCAGCAGGGCGACATGCAACGCGGCACCGTGGTCGCGACCGCATCGGCGGCCTCGCGCCAGAACGTCGGAAGGTCGAGGCCCTGACCGGCGAGCTCCGCAATTCTGCCTCGCGCACGTTCCTTGGCGTACAAGCCCACGTGCGCATGCTACGCCCGTCCATGGCACGGGTGGAATACCACGTTTCTGGTGCAGACAAGCGGTCCGGTCAGAGCTACGTTCGCTTCTGCATGAGACCGGGACCCCGCACGCCAGAGGATCTCGAGACGCTGTTGGAGGACGCTTACGTGGTCCGCGACCGCGATGCGCTCGCCCAGCTGTTCGAGGACGGAGCCGTGCTCGTCGCGGGCAGCGGACGCCCGGAGGCGCGCGGCGGATCGCAGATCGCGCGGTTCGCCACAGCGATGTGGGAACGCGACCGCACATATCTCGCCGATCCGCGGCGGGTCCTCCAGGCCCGTGATACCGCCCTCGTCGTCGCGGAACGGGCTATCAACGTGCTACGTCGTGGAAGCGACGGCACATGGCGCTACCGATCACGCTCCTGGACACCGACGACACGACCCCGAAGGAGGAGCCATGACGCAGCAGACACAGGACCCGTTGGCAGTCCACGCGGGAGAGGGAGAGGCGTTCTGGTGGCTCGGCTGCCTCGCGGTGATCAAGGCGACGGCGGCCGACACCGGCGGCCAGATGACGATCATCGAAGTCACGGAGCCCCCAGGCGGCGAGGCGCCGCTGCACGTCCATCACAACGAGGACGAGGGCTTCTGGCTGCTTGAGGGCGACGCCACCTTCGAGATCGGCGACCCCACGATCCAGCTCCACGCGGGCGATTACGTCTATGGCCACGAGACGTCCCGCACCGCTACACAGTCGGGGAGGCCGGCTGCCGGATGCTGTTCATCCTCACCCCCGGCGGATTCGGGGGCCTGGTCAGAGAGATGAGCGAGCCGACCGGCAGCCGAACGCTCCCCCCGCCGTCGGACGAGGCGCCCGACATGCAACGGGTCGCGGCGATCATCGGACGGTACGGCTGCGAGCTGGTCGGCGATGCCTGATCGCACGAACACGCTCGAGGGCGCGGCGGCCGTCCAGGCGGACCTCTGGGGAGAGCGCGCCCGGACTGGGCCGACGAGGGGTGGAACGGTTGGGGGGTCCCTCTCTAGGAGCGAGGACGAGGCTTTACGGCGCGAGCGCCGCGACACCTGCTCAGGACAGAGGCGCTCACCTTCTCGGACCCTCGCCTCAGTGTCGCTGTCGCGTGAACGCGACCGCTACGCCGACACCCGATCATGCGTCCCCGCGGCCTTGGAGGTGGCGACCGCGGCACCGCCGCATCCTGCGCTAGGTTCGCAAGCCGATGCCCGAGGACGCCTACGCCGCCGCCGGAGTCTCGATCGCCTCCAGCGACGCGGGCGTGCGTGCGCTCGTCGACGTGCTGCGCACGATCGAGCCGGGCCGGCCGAGCCGTTCGCTGCTGGGCTCGGGCCACTACGCCAGCGTGCTGCGCGTCTCCGACGACCTGGCAATCGCGCTGTGCACCGACGGCGTGGGCTCCAAGCTCGTCGTCGCCGAGCAGACCGGGCGGCTGGACACGGTCGGCATCGACTGCATCGCGATGAACGTCAACGACCTCATCTGCGTCGGCGCGGAGCCGATCGCGATGCTCGACTACCTCGCCGTCGAGCAGCCCGACCCCGCCGCGCTCGCGCAGATCGCCCAGGGTCTGAAGACGGGCGCAGAACAGGCCTGCATCGAGATCCCCGGCGGCGAGCTCGCGGTGCTGCCCGAGCTCATCCGCGGCCACCCGAGCCCGCACGGCTTCGACCTCTGCGGCGCGGCCTTCGGCACCGTCGCGCCCGACGCGCTCGTCACCGGCGATGCGGTGACCCCCGGCGACGCGGTCATCGGCCTGCCCTCCAGCGGCCTGCACTCCAACGGCTACACGCTCGCGCGCCAGGCACTGCTCGAGCAGGGCGGCCTCGCGCTCGACGACACCCCGCCCGAGCTCGGCGGCGCCTCGATCGCCGATGCCCTGCTCGAGCCCACCGTCATCTACGTGCGCGCGATCCTCGAGCAGCTCGTCCCCCGCGCCCGCGACCGCGTCCACGGCCTGGCGCACATCACCGGCGGCGGCCTCGACAACCTCCTGCGCCTCAGCGACGCCGTCGGCTTCCGTATCGACACGCCGCTGCCGGTGCCGCCGATCTTCGGTCTCATCGCCCGTTGCGGCGCCGTCGAGGACGCCGAGATGTGGGAGGTCTTCAACATGGGCTGCGGCTTCGTGGCGGTCGTCGACGAGGCCGACGCCGACGCGGTCGGCGAGGCGCTGTCGGCGCATCATCCCGGCAGCGCGCGGATCGGCACGGTCACCGATCGCGCCGGTCGGATCGAACGCGTCTGACCCCGCCCGGGCCGCCTGCGGACGGCCGATCGCGCCTTCGGTGCGCCAACGGATTGCAGTGCATCGCGTCGTCGCGCAATGGCAACATCCCATGCGGATCGCGATATGGGGTAGGAGCTGACGTGCGTCGCCCGCACGCGACTGCACAATAGGACGATGGCCTCCCCGGTCGGCACACTGCTCTCACATCGCTACCGCCTCGACGCCCAGGTCGGGATCGGCGGCATGTCGACCGTGTACCGGGCCTTCGACACCGTGCTTGAGCGGCAGGTGGCGATCAAGCTCATGCACCGCGAGATCGCGGGCGACTCCGACCAGCTCGAGCGCTTCCGCCGCGAGGCACGGGCCGTCGCGCAGCTCAACCACCCGCACATCGTCGGCGTCATCGACGCCGGCGAGGAGGGTGACCCGGACCATCCGACGCCGTACATCGTCTTCGAGTACGTCGAGGGCGAGACGCTCAAGCAGCGCATCCGCCGCAACACGCGCCTGTCGATCGGCGAGTCGATCGCCTACGCGATCGAGATCGCCCGTGCGCTCGGCGCCGCCCACGAGCGCCAGATCGTCCATCGCGACGTCAAGCCGCAGAACGTCCTCATCGACGAGGAGGGCGCGGCCAAGGTCACGGACTTCGGCATCGCTCGGACCCTGCACCAGGAGGGCCTGACCGCCGACGGCCGCGTGCTGGGCACGACCGACTACGTCTCGCCCGAGCAGGCGCTCGGGCGCCCGGTCACCGGCCAGACCGACGTCTACTCGCTGGGCATCGTGCTCTTCGAGATGCTCACCGGCGACGTGCCCTTCAAGGGCGAGAACCAGATCGCCGTCGCGATGAAGCACGTCCGCGAGGACCTGCCCGACGTCCAGATGCGCCGGCCCGAGGTCTCGGCGACGCTCGCGGCTGCCCTCGACCGCGCGACCGCCAAGGATCTCGAGCGCCGCTACCCCGACGCGCAGGCGATGATCGCCGACCTCGAGGACGTCCTGGCGACCGAGACCGCCCGCGCCGGCCACGCCACCGGCGAGGCCACGACCGTCCTGCGCAGCCTGCCCGCGTCGGCCCAGAAGCGCGTGCCGCTGCGTGTGCGCAGCTCGCGCAAGGCGCTGCTCGGCGGCCTGCTCGCGCTCGTGCTCGCCGCGGCGGCGGTGCTCGGCTACCTCAGCACGCGCACCGAGCGCGGTACCGGCACGCGAGAGAACATCGCCCCCGCGGTTCAGGGCCTGGAGCCGGTCAAGCTCGGCCAGCGCGCGGCATCGGACTTCGATCCGATCGGCGGCGACGGCGAGCACCCGCGCGAGACGAGCGCCCTGCTCGACGGCGATCCCTCGACGACCTGGTCGACGGAGTCCTATGACGGCGGCCAACTCGGCAAGGAGGGGGTCGGGGTCATCATCGACGCCTCGCCGGGCGGCGGCGCGGCGGGTAAGCGCCTGGAGATCCGCACCCCGACGCCCGGCTTCGAGGCCTCGATCTGGGTCGCCGCCTCCGGCCTGCCGAAGACCCCGCCGCCCGCAGGCTGGACGCGCGTGAGCTCGGCCTCCGTCGAGGTCGCCGGACGCGAGCGGATCGACCTCGACACCGCCGGCAACCGCCACGGGCGTTACCTCGTCTGGATCACGAAGTTGCCGCCGGAGACCGAGTCCGTTGAGATCTCCGAGATCCTGCTGTTCCGCTAGCGCCCGCTTCGCTCAGAAACGGTACGAGCGCTCGTCGGCGAAGCGCTCGAGCGCGAGCGTGCACAACCGCTCGACGAGCTCGGCGTAGGGCAGGCCGCTGGCCTCCCAGAGCTTCGCGTAGACGCTCGTCGGCGTGAAGCCAGGCATCGTGTTGAGCTCGTTGAGCAGCACCCGCTCGCCCTCGACGAAGAAGTCGGCGCGCGCGAGGCCGGAGCAGCCGAAGTGCGTGAACGCCGTGACCGCCATGGCCCGCAGCTCGTCGCGCGCGGCGGGCGAGATGCCGGCGGGCAGGCGCAGCTGCATGCCGCCGGGCTCGTACTTGGCGGCGAAGTCGTACCAGTCGGCCTCGATGACGATCTCGCCGGGCTCGGACGCATCGGCCGCACGCGTCGAGCCGAGCACGGAGCACTCGACCTCGACCCCGGCGCTCATCGCCTCGACGATGGCGCACGGATCGTGCAGGAACGCCGCGTCGAGCGCGGCGCCGAGCTCCTCGGCGGCGCCGACCTTCACGATCCCGACCGACGAGCCCAGCCGGGCCGGCTTGACGAAGACCGGCAGCCCCAGATCGGCGAGCTCGGCGCCCACCGCTGCGCGCTCGTCCTCCCAGCGCCCGGCGCGGATCCCCGCGTAGGCGACCTGGTCGATCCCCGCCCGCGCCATCAGCTCCTTGGCGACGATCTTGTCCAGGCACACGGCGGAGGCCAGCACGCCGGAGCCGACGTAGGGCACGTCGAGCAGCTCGAGCAGGCCCTGCACCGTGCCGTCCTCCCCGAAGGGACCGTGCAGCACCGGAAAGGCGACGTCGGCGCCGAGCAGGCCGCGCCCGGGCGTGAGCGCCAGCTCCCGCCCGCCGTGCTGCCACGTGCCATCGCGCTGGAGGCGCACCTCGAGGACCTCGTGGCCGCCCTCGCGCAGGCCCGCCGCGACGCTCGCGCCGCTGACGAGCGAGACGTCGTGCTCGGACGAGCGCCCGCCGCAGAGCACCGCGACGCGCATCGGCTCGCCTCCGCCGCCGGTCACTGGTGCACCACTAGTTCCTCTCGGCGCGGGGCGCCGGCTCCGGGCGGGTAGAAATGACGCCGTGACACCGGATATCGGTAGATCTTTGGTACTCGGCGATCACGGCTATTTCCCCATCAGGGGGCCGGCGTGGTCGTCGTCGCCGGGGGCGTGGGAGTCGTCGTCGTCGGCGTGCCGGGCTCGGGATCCAGCGCTGGCTCGAAGCGGCCCACGCTGATCGTCACCGTCGCGCCGCGGTCGACCTTCTCGCCGTCGGGGGGCGACTGCTCCTGCACGAGCCCGTCCTCGGTGGACGAGTCGACCGTGACGTCCTTGGCGATCACCTCGAACCCGCGCCCCGACAACGTCTTCGTGGCGCTGTTCTGCGACCGGCCGACGACGTTGGGCACGGCGATCTGCTTGGCCTCGATGGCCACCGTCAGGCGCACCGGTGCGTCGCGCGCCAGGCGGCCATTGGCCGGATCCTGCTCGATGACCGTGCCCGGCTCGGCCTCGTCGTCCTCCTTCTCGGTGACGGTGACCTTGAAGTCCTCGAGCGCCGAGCGCGCCTCGTCGAGCGTCTTGCCGACCACGTTGGGCACGGCGATGCGCTCGGGCCCCGTCGAGACGACGATCGTGATCTCCTGCCCGGACTCCTTCAACGAGCCACCGGACGGATCCTGGGAGATCACGCGATTGATCGGCACGGAGCCGGAGGCCTGCCGCTCCTCGCCGACTTCGAAGCCGGCCTCGGTCAGCATTCGGCGCGCCTGGCGGCGTTCCCGGCCGACGACGTCGGGCACGTCGACGATCGTCGGACCCTCGGACACGGTGATCGTCACGCGGGAGCCCTCGTCGGCGGTGGTGCCGCCGCCGGGGTCCTGGCCGATGACCGTGTTGCGGGGCTTGTCGGAGTTGTCGCGCACCGGCACGACCTCGAAGCCCTCGCCCTGCAGCCGGTTGGTAGCCGTGGAGATCGACGCGCCGACGACGTTGGGGACCGGCACCCGCTGGGGTGACAGCACCGAGATGAGCAGCAGGCTCAGACCGAGCAGCGCCAGGCCGCCGACCACGATCCACGGCCAGCGCTTGCGTGCGGTCCCTCCGGTCCGTCCGCCTGCCGGCGGCAGCGGACCCCCCGGCCAGACTGACTCGCGGCGCTCCTCGTGCACGGGGTGGACGCCGGTCGGCGGGTTGCCGTCGACGGCCGGCGGCTGCGGCGCAGGGGGCGGGGGCGCCGGCGGCGGCGGGGCCATGGCCCCGCCGGCGGCGCCCATCGCGGCGCCCACAGGCAGCGCGGCGGCTGCGGCCTCGGCAGCGGCGATCGCGCGCGGCGACGGGATCCGCGAGGCGGCGGCGTCGAGTGCGGCGATGAACTCGTCGGCGTCGGCGAAGCGATCGCGCGGCTCCTTGGCGAGCGCCCGCAACACGACGGACTCGAGCTCGGGCGTGACGCGCGGGTTGACCTGAATCGGCGGGACCGGCGCCTCGGAGACCTGCTTGAGGGCGATCGTCACCGCCGACTCGGCCTCGAACGGCACCCGTCCGGTGAGCAGCTCGTAGAGGATGATCCCGATCGAGTAGAGGTCCGAGCGCGCCCCGACGGCGTGGCCCTGCGCCTGTTCGGGCGAGAGGTACTGCGCGGTCCCGAGGATCGACCCGGTCTGCGTCATGTCCGAGGCGCCGGCGCGGGCGATGCCGAAGTCGGTGACCTTCGCACGCCCCTCGTCGTCGATGATGACGTTCTGGGGCTTGAAGTCGCGGTGGATGATCCCGCGGCGGTGGGCGAAGCGCGCGGCGCGCAGGATCTGCACGGTGAGGTCGACGGCGCGCTGCGGCGAGAGCGGGGTGGGCGGGTCCGTCTCCTGGATGACCTGCTTGAGCGTCTTGCCGGAGACGAACTCCATCGCGATGTAGGACGTGCCCTTCCACTCGCCGCGGTCGTAGACGCCGCCGACGTGCGGGGGCGCAAGCCCTGCCGCCGAGGACGCCTCGCGCTTGAAGCGCTCGACGAACTCCTGGTCGGCCGCGAAGCGCTCGTGCAGGATCTTCAGCGCGACGCTGCGCCCGAGCTGCAGGTCGGTCGCGCAGTAGACCTCAGCCATCCCGCCCGAGCCGAGGTGGGCGCTGATCTCGTAGCGCTCGTCGATCACCGCGCCGTC